>CACBJQ010000003.1:0-115481 GCA_902539635.1 uncultured Alphaproteobacteria bacterium | reverse complement strand
TAAATTTCTCATCTTTGGCATATGTAATAATCGATGAACAACATCGATTTGGTGTTCAACAAAGACTGTATTTAGCTGAAAAAGGAATTAATACAAATATTCTATTAATGTCTGCCACACCTATTCCAAGAACTCTTGCATTAGCTCAATATGGTGAAATAGAACAGGTAATACTCAAAGAAAAACCAGCTTTTCAAAAACCGATAATAACTAAAGTATCAAATATTGACAAAATTAAAGATATAGAAATTTTGTTAAAGAAAAAAATTTCAAATGTATCTCAAGTTTACTGGATTTGTCCTTTAGTAGAAGCATCAGAGACTCAAAAGTACAAAGATGTAGAAACACGATTTAAGTCTTTGAAGAAAATATTTGGTTCAGAAGTTGAAATGTTACATGGTAAAATTAAGAGTGATCAAAAAGAAAGAATTATTCAAAATTTTCAAAAAGGAAACATAAAAATATTAGTTGCTACTACTGTAGTAGAGGTAGGTATAGATAATAAAAATGCAGATTATATTGTAATTGAAAATGCAGAAAAATTTGGCTTATCTCAATTACATCAGTTAAGAGGAAGAGTAGGAAGAGGTAACAATCAAGGCTATTGTTTTGCTTTATATGGCAAGGATTTACCTGATAATACGATAAATCGACTAAAAATATTCAAAGAAAACTTAGATGGTTTTAAATTATCCGAAAAAGATCTCGAAATTAGAGGCACTGGTGACATATTAGGATATCGTCAAAGTGGTGACTCATTATTCAAGTTTGTGAATGTTTATCATGATCAAGAACTAATAATAGATGCACTTCAATATGTAAAAAAATTGATTGAAAAAAAAGAGTATGAAAATGAAAAATTTAAGAAAGATATATATAAGTTACTTATGTTTTTTAAGCAGCAAGAAGCAATAAAACTATTATTTAGTTAACTTTTTAATTTTTTTCTTTTTAGGAAGAGCTTTTTTAATTTCCGGTGCTTTGGGTGTAACTAGTCCAGCAGAAATGATGTATTTGATTGCTTGATCGACAGACATATTAAGTTTGGTACATTTTGATAATGGAACAAACATTAAGAATCCTGTAGTTGGATTAGGTGTAGATGGCATGAAAACATTTATCATCTTTTGGTTTTTTCTTTTTGCTATTTCCCCTTTTGTTTCACTTGTTAAAAATGCAAGAGCAAAAATATCTTTTTGAGGATATTCAATAAGAACAACCTCTTTAAAAGCATTAGACTGTGTCGTAGCAAATGTATCAATAATCTGTTTTACTGTATTATAGATTGAGTTTAAGCCAGGTATTTTGGATAAAACAGCATCAACTACTCGATGATAAAGTTTTCCAAAAAAACTTCCTGCTATGGCTCCTAAAATTGTAAAAAATAGAAAAGCAACTATTAAACCAACACCAGGTATTTCAGATGGAATACCAAATTTATTTAAAGGTATGAAAGGTCTAAATATTTTATCTGCAATACCAACGACTACCCAAGCAACATAAATAGATAAAGCTAATGGTGCAACAATTAAAATGCCACTAATAAAATGGTTTTGAATCTTTTTCATTTAAATTAATTTTTTATTTTATCTTCAAACTCAAAAACATTCTTATTGTTAATTTCAAAAGATACTTTTATTGATAGATCTTTTACATCAGGGTTATTTTCAATAAATTGATTAAGCTCTTGTTGTGAGCTAATCCCTAGCCTTTTCAGAAATTTTCTAACTTTTAATTGTGTTTCATCATCCATAAAATTGATAATATGGATTTTTTTTCATATTTGAAGGCTTTTAAATAATCAAAAACTATAAATGATTGTAAGGATAGTTTTCAATTCTAAGATAGTTGTAGATATGCCTATTACTACGATTAATCTAGCTAAAAAAGATAGTATTTTATTGCCTTTATATTTTTGAGAACTTCTCCATACACCAATGCAAGATGTAAAGTAATAGATTAAATTTAGTACAAGATATAATGAAAATGTATAAATAAAATTTTGTATGTGTATTTTTGTAACAAGCAACAGAGGTGCCGAAATAAAGAAATTAACAAGAACATAATAAATCCAATAACTTTTGTATAAAGGTAAATTACCTTTAAAAAGCTCCATGAGATTATTTTCAATTTTAATTATGAAATTCATAATTTAATTCTTCCCCATTGAGTTTTATTCCAAACTCTCTCGTGAATATAATAAATTAATAAACCGCTCATTATTTCATAAATGACAATGGATTTTGTCCAATCTAAGTTTGATGTAATAAACATAGCAGAAATAAATGTTATTGTAGATGCGGCTAATCTCCATGTAAGTGCCTTGAAAAATGACCTGAGTCTAATTACTTTTTGATTAATTCTTCCATACTTGTATAAATTCCATACTCTTTCATGAATATAGTATGCAATCATTTTTAATATCATAACAATTAAAGCTAAATAGAAGGGAGAAGTAGCATCAAAATTTTCTGAACCATAAGAAATAACAAAAAAACTAATCAGAAAAGTATTTATAAAACCAAATATTCTATAACTTATAGTTTTTAAGATTGACCTATTCTTTGTTACTTGCATTATTGGAGAATTTCATATTCTTTTAAATAAAGATTAGCTTTAAATTTTTTTGAATTAATTATAAATCTAGCAGGAATTTTAATTTTTTCCTTTTCAAAAGAATAAACTGTTATAACTTTCAAATTATTTTTTTTATTCTCTTTATAAAGCCCTTTAAAAAAAGGAAATACTATATCTATGACTTCAGCATTTCCCTTGTGTATTGAAGGATTATTAGATTTTAAGTATTCTGTGTTTTTTTTATTTGATGATAATTCATAAATGTTTATTCCATCAATAATTAACCTTTTTGAATCTGTTTGGAAAATAAAATATTGAACTAATTGTGATATCGGATCTGTGAAAAATTGATAATCTTTAATTAAAGTATTTTGCAAATTTATTTGATCATTGGAGAGTTCTTTTGAAATTTCAATATTAGATATTGTGCCATTCTCGTCAAAAATAATATTTTCATATCTATCCTGTTTAGAGCTTTTCGTTTTACTTTTGTAAATTATCGGATTGAAGCTATCATCTTTAACTTCTCCACTAACTTTTGTAACAGACTCATATTCATATATTTTGTCAGTCATACCATAACTTTTAATTATGAAATCAATTTCATAAAAATTATCTTCAATTTTAATTTTCCAGAGTAAATCTGCTAGGTGAATTGATTTCCAATCAATTTCATATTTTAGATTTATTACTTTAGAGTTAAGGTAATATGGATATATTATAAAAAAAATTATGAAAAATATGCGCATAAATAAAACATCGTATAAAAGTACTACTATCGATGATTATAATACTATAATTGACGTAAGAACCCCATTAGAGTTTGATGAAGACCATATCCCAAGATCGATAAATTACCCTGTATTAACAAATAAACAACGTCATGAAATAGGATTGAAATATAAAGAAAATTCTTTTTTAGCTAAAAAAGAAGGAGCTAGTATTATTAGTGCAAATATTTCCAAAATTATTAATAAAATAAAATTTGATAAAAAAAATAAAACATTAATTTATTGTTGGAGAGGTGGTCTCAGATCACTTAGTTTATATTTAGTTCTTAAACAAATCGGTTACGACGTGACTTTATTAGAGGGTGGATATAAGACTTACAGAGGCTATGTAGTAGATTTTTTTGAAAATAATACTGATAAATTTAAATTTAACCAAATTATGGGTGTAACAGGTGTAGGAAAAACACTTTTTATTAAAGAATTATCGAAAAAATATCAAGTGATCGATTTTGAAGGTTTAGCCAAACATAAAGGCTCTATTTTGGGAAATATACCAAATACTGTTCAACCATCACAAAAATTATTTGAAACACTAATTTATGAAAAACTTCACTCATTCAATACAAGAAAAAATATATGGGTTGAAGCGGAAAGTATTAAAGTGGGAAAGTTAAGTATTCCAAGTAAAATCTGGAAAAATATGCCTTTGGGTAAAAATGTAAAAATAAAGAGTAATTTAACAGAGAGGGTGAAATTCATTTTAAAAGATTACAAATATTTTACTAATTCACCAGATTTAATGAATAATGCCCTTATTGTATTAAAAAAAATTATTCCAAAAGAAGAATTTAAACTGATTGAAGTAAATTTAAAAAAAAAAGAATATTTTCAGTTTGTGAAATCATTAATTGAATATCATTACGATAGAGCCTATAGAAAGACTCGAGCTGAAAAAGACAGTAATATTTATACAGAGATATATTTAAATAAAATCAACTTAATAAATATTAGAAGAGTTATTAAAGAGAGTAATTATTTTTAAAATGGTCAAATTTTTTTACTTTACCAAGATTAAAATTTTTTAGATTTACACCCTTACCTTTTTCTACACTTCCAATACAAATAATTTTAATACCCCTTTCAATTAAAAGTTTTTTTTTATTTAAATATAATAAGTTTTTAGGTGAGGTAAAAACTGGAACATACTCTTCCCCACTGGATAAAATAAGTGAAATATATTTTTCTTCTTTAAAGAACTTATAAAGCTTAGAATTAACAGAGTTGAGATTATTTAATTTAATTTTTTTTTTGGATTTCAAAGAAATAGTTTCTAAAGTTGATAAAAGACTATCAGATAAATCCATACAACTTGTAATATTTAGATGCCTAAATATATCTTGATAAATATACATTTTAGGTTTTAAAAATTGTTTTACTGATAATTTTTTTAAATTATTAGGTAATTTAAACTTACTATATAAACTTAAGTATCCTAGTTTCGAATATCCAATACCTGAAAATGTATAAATCTTATCATCAATCTTTGCATTAGATCTCTTTGTTATTTTAGTATTATTAATTTTATCACTAATAATTGTTAAAGATAAAAATATTTTCTCAGAAGAAGTGGTATCTCCACCTATTATTTCGACCTTATTTCTAAGACATATCCTGTGAAAATTAGTGATGATTTGTTGCACAAACTTATAGTTTTTATTTGGGAAACTAATATTTAGTAGAACATATTTAGGTACGCCACCTGAGGATTGAATATCACTATAATTTGAAAGAAAAAGTCTGTGTGCTATGTTGTGAGGAGTAAAATAATTTAGATCAAAATGCTTATTTTCAATTAAAGTATCAGAAGAGATTAATTGTTTTGTTGTGTTTATATAAGCACAATCATCACCTACTTTCTTATAATTCTTTTCAAAATAATTAATAATTTTTTGCTCATATGACATTAAGTAAATATAATTGAATATGAATTCAAAAACAGAGATATTTAATTAATTTTTTTTCTTACTAAAGGAAATGAGTCTCTTTTTTTAGTTAAAACTAGTTGGAAAATCACATTATCACCTTTAGTAAATGATAATTCACTTAAATTTAAATAAGCTTCCCACATCCTTATAAATCTATCATCATATAATTTAAGAACTTCTTTTTCTTCTTTTTTAAAATTTTTAAACCAATGAGAAAGTGTTTTAGCATAATGTAATCTAAGAACCTCTATATCTGAGATTATAAGACCAGATTTTTCTACAGCTGGCATTATCTCAGACAAAGATGGTATATAGCCACCAGGAAAAATATATTTTCTAATAAATGCAGGAGTCATTTTCGGAACTCTAATATTGCCGATTGTATGTACTACCGCTATGCCATCATCAGATAATAAATTATATATTTTTTTAAAATAGGTTTTGTAAAAAGGTTTTCCTACATGCTCAAACATTCCAACAGAAACTATTTTTGTATAAGAATTCTCTTCATCTCTATAATCTTGTAAAGAATAAGATAAATTTTCTTTTTTATCTGACTTTTTAAGTTGGTCATTACAGTATTTAATTTGCTCTTCAGATAATGAAACACCCTTTACTTTACAGTCATGATGATCTGCAAAATGTCTACTAAGTGATCCCCACCCACAACCTATGTCTAAAACTCTATCATTGGAATTTAATAATAATTTGTCAGCTAATCTGCCCATTTTGTTAGTTTGTGCTTGTGTTAATGAATCGTTTTCATTTTCAAAGTATGCGCATGAATATTGCCTAGTTTCATCCAAAAATAAGTCATACAACCTATCAGATAAGTCGTAGTGACTTGCGACATTACTTTTTGAACTCTTAACGAAATTTAACTGAAATAGTGGATTAATGATTAAAATAATTCTGAATATTAGCGTATTTGATATTTTTTCAAGGTATTTATTATAATTTTCAATAAGTAATTCAGAAAACTCATAAAAAGTCGAATTGCTTAACTCGTAATCTTTATCCATATATCCTTCTGTAAGCACGAGAGAAGGTGCATAAAAAATTTTATTTAAAAATTTCTTATTATTGATCAGTAAAATTAACGGATCTGTGCCGTTGTCAATAAGATGGTCATTTCCCTCAAATTTTATAATAACAGATCTTGTTTTGATTAAGTGTTTAATTAAAAATTTGAGTACCCTAAAAGACATAATTTTCTTATAAATATCTATATATACAAAATTTATAAAATTTTATCATATATTGATTGATAAAATGAATTAAAATATCAATTAAATAGTTGAACTTTTGATATTCAGCTAACGTAATACAAAATATGCATACCAAAGAAAAAATTGAATTTATATCAAATTGGATAAAAGATTATGCTCATTCAAATAATGTTGAAGCGTTAGTTATTGGTATATCAGGAGGCATTGACTCTGCTGTTACAAGTACTTTATCAGCAAAAACAGGCTTAAAAACTTTTGTTGCGAACATGCCTATACTTGATCACAAAACAACTAATGAAAGAGGTATAAATCACATAGACTGGTTAAAAAAGAATTTTAGTAATGTAACGGACTTTAAAATAGACCTTTCTCTTGTATTTGAAAGTTTTAAGTCAGCTCTTGATAAAAATGACTCAGAACACGGTTATGCAAATTCACAGGCTCGATTAAGGATGATGACTTTGTATCAAATAGCAGCTAGCAATAACGGTATTGTTGTTGGCACAGGAAATAAAGTTGAAGACTTTGGAATTGGTTTCTATACAAAATACGGTGATGGAGGTGTTGATATTTCTCCAATCGCAGATTGTCTCAAAACAGAAGTATGGGATATGGGGAAGGAATTAAATATAAACCAAGACATAATAGATGCAGCCCCAACAGATGGTTTATGGACTGATGGAAGATCTGATGAAGATCAAGTTGGTTTAAGTTACTCTGAAATTGAAGAGGCAATGCTTAATGAGAAATCATTAAATAGACAAAAGTATCTTGAGATTAGAAAAAATAATGTTCATAAAATGAACCCTATCCCTGTTTGTATTTTACCAAAATAGACTCAGTAAAACTTATACTCTTAAACCGGTAGTGTTATCGAAAAGGTGCACTAATGTAGTAGATATATCAAATTTAAATGTATCTCCTGCATTTAAATTTATTTTCGAAGACAATTTACAACTAAACTCTTGATCGCCAATTTTTGAATAAATGATCATATCTGAACCTAAATATTCCACTAGGTTTGCTACACAAGTATGCTGTCCATTATCTGAAATTAGGATATCGTCTGGCCTTATACCTAAAGTAGCATCATCGATATTTGTAGAATTATTAAGGTTAATTTTCATATCAGCTATATGAGCTATGCCATTTTCGATTTTGCAATTAAATAAATTCATTTGTGGGGATCCTATAAATTCAGCAACAAATTTAGTGTTTGGTTTAGAATATATCTCTTTTGGTGTACCAACTTGTTCAACAACACCATTATTAATTACTACTATCCTATCCCCTAGTGTCATCGCTTCTGTTTGATCATGTGTAACAAAAATACTTGTTACGCCCATTTGTCTTTGAAGACGTTTGATTTCCAAACGCATTTGATTTCTTAATTTTGCATCTAAGTTAGATAATGGCTCATCAAATAAAAATATTTTTGGATTTCTAACTATGGCTCTTCCCATTGCAACTCGTTGTCTTTGCCCTCCTGAAAGCATACTTGGTTTTCTTGTGAGTAATTGATCTATTTCCAAAAGTTTAGCTACATCATTGACTTTATTATTGATCTCTTCTTTAGATATTCCTCTATTTTTAAGACCATAAGCCATATTATTAAATACTGACATGTGAGGATAAAGTGCATAATTTTGAAAAACCATTGCTACATCTCTTTCAGACGGATCGATTTTATTAATAATATTACCATCTAGTGATATTTCTCCATTTGTAATATCCTCTAGTCCTGCAATCATTCTTAATAATGTTGATTTACCACATCCGCTAGGTCCAACAAATACAATAAATTCTCCATTTTCAATATTTAAAGAAGTCTCATTAACAGCTTTAGTGCCATTAGGATATATTTTAGTAATATTTTGTAATTCTAAAAAACTCATTTTTATTTTTCTGTTTGAATCAATCCTTTGATAAACCATCTTTGAAGAATTACAACAACTAACACAGGTGGTAGCATTGACAATATAATATAGGCAAATCTCTCACCTGTTCTAGGTAAAGCAACACCCTCATAGTTTTCTGTAAAAATAATTTTCATTCCCATCACTACTGTCCAATATTTTTCGTCAGTGGTCATTATCAAAGGCCATAAATATTGGCTATAGCCATAGACAAACATAAAAATAAACATAGCTGCTAACATTGTTTTTGAGAGAGGTAATAAGAAGTCAATAAAAAATCTCCAACTATTTGCACCATCCAATTTTGCGGACTCTAACAATTCATCGGGAATTGTTTTATAAAATTGTCTAAAGAAAAATGTTGCAGTGGCAGAAGCAACCAGTGGAAGTATAAGACCTGTATATGTATTTGTGAGACCAAGATCAGATACAATTTTATAACTTGGAAAAATTCTTACTTCTAGTGGAACTAATAGAGTAATAAAGATTAACCAAAATATTGGAACAGCTAATTTAAATCTAAAATAAACTAATGCGTAAGCTGACATAGCTGAGATGACTACTTTCAACGTTGCTATACCAAGAGCCATAATAAAGCTATTTACAAACATTCTTGCAGCAGTAACTTCCTCAGACCATCCCCCTTTTTCATTTAAAACTTCATTGTAATTATAAGTAAAACTCTCACCTAAAAAAAATTTCATTCCCTCAGTCATTATTGAAACATTATCATGAGTTGAAGTGGCAAAAGAAAACCAAATTGGTAATACCATTAATAAAACTCCAAGTATAAGAATTATGTGTGTTAATATTTCTAATGGTTTGAACTTCATTTATTTTGAAATATTCCTTGAATAAATAATTTTTGTAAAAAAATAATTATAATTACTGGTGGGATCATTGACATAATTACAAAAGCAAAACGGTCAGATATAGATCCGTACATTGTCTTAAGACCCATGACAACAGTCCAATATTGCTCACTAGTAGTCATTATTAATGGCCAAAGATATTGATTATAGCCAAATACAAACATAAATATAAAAACAGCAGCTATCATCGTTTTAGACAAAGGAATTAAAAAATCTATAAAAAATCTCAAACTATTAGTTCCATCTAATTTAGCCGCTTCTAATAGTTCATCAGGAATTGATTTATAAAATTGTCTAAAAAAGAATGTTGCTATTGCAGAGGCAGAAATGGGGAGAATTAAACCAGCAAATGTATTTACAAGATTTAATTTTGACATGACTATGTATGAGGGCATTATTCTAAGCTCCAAAGGTACTAATAATGTAATAAAAATTAACCAAAATATAACAGTTGCATATTTGACCTTAAAATAAACTAAACCGTAAGCAGCCATAAGTGATGTAACTACAGATAAAATCGCTATACCTGTTGCCATAACAAAACTATTAAAAAACATTTTAAGAGCGGTTATTTCATTAAAAAAACCAGATTGTTTAAATAAAACCCTAGAATAATTTTCAATAAAATTATCTCCTAAAAAAAATTGTAAACCGTTAGTGTTTATAAATAGGCTTGAATGTGTTGAGCTTGCAAAAATTATCCATATTGGAACAATCATAACAAGTAAACCAATTGAAAGAATAAAATGATTAATAGTTAAAGATATATATTTTGTCATTAATTGTAGTGAATTTTTCCCTCTATGTATCTGAATTGAAAAATTGTAATAACAAGAACTATCATCATCATCATAATTGATTGGGCACCAGCACTTCCAAGATCTAAACCTTTGAAGCCATCAATGTAGGCTTTATAAACTAAAGTTTTAGTTTCGCTACCAGGAGCTCCAATAGTAGTTGTATCTATAATTCCAAATGTATCAAAGAAGGCATAAGTTATATTAATAATAATTAAGAAAAAAGTAGTCGGCATTAATAAAGGAAAAGTAATTGTCCAAAATCTTCGAATGTTGCTTTTACAATCAATAATAGAAGCTTCAATAACTGTTTTTTGAATAGCCTGAAGTCCTGCTAAAAAGAAAATAAAATTTGCACTTATTTGTTTCCAAGAGCCAGCAATAATTACATAAATATATGCATCAAATACATTTTCATACCAATTAAACCCCCATAAATTATTAAATAAATGATGAAGTAAACCATATCTTTCACTGAAGAAATAATTAGCCATAACACCAACAACAGCTGGTGCAATAGCATAAGGCCAAATTAAAAGTGTTTTATAAGCACTTTTCCCATGCATTACTTTATTAGCTTGCACAGCAAGCAATAAACCAATTGAACCTGTAATAAGAGTAATTACGAAACTGTAGATAATTGTAAACTTGAAAGCAGTGAAATAAGAGGGATCAGAAAAAATAAATAAAAAATTATCAAAACCAGCAAACTGAGAACCAAACCCAAAAGCATCTTGCATAGTAAAGGCATCTTTAAACGTTTGAATAATTGGCCAATATAAAAAAATTAATAAAATTAATAGCTGAGGAGCTAAGAAAAAATATTGAGAATAATTTGATTTAAATTGAACTTTTTTCATTAATTAAAAGGAGGATATTATAAATACCCTCCTTTTTAAAATAATATAAATTATAGAGTTTTAGCAAACTGTTTTAATAGTTTTTCTGCACCCTTATCCATATTGCTTAGAGCTTTTTCAACAGTGATATCACCATTAAGCATTGGCTCAACATTTTCGTATATTACTTCTCTAATTTGAGGCCAGTTACCTGCTCTATATCCACCAGGAATAGTTGAATCTTCAAGACCTAATTGATCACCAACAGCTTTATGATAAGGAGAAGCTCTATAAAAATTTATAGTTTCAGCTAATTCGATACCACCTTTTGTTACAGCAGCATAACCTGTCATGTTATGATAGTATAAATCCATTTCTGGTGAACCCATAAATTCAATAAATTTTGCAAGTCCTTTATACTCTTCTTCTGTATGACCGTTTAAAATCCAATTAGCAGCACCACCAATAAATGTAGGATACTCTTTTCCGCCTGTTACTGAATCCCAATATGGTATTGGGTTAGTTGTAAAGTTTGGAAGCACACCTTTCATACCCCCAAAAGACGCAGCAGATCCGAACCAAAATGCTGCCTCACCATTAGTAAAAGGTGCCTGGTTATCTCCCCATGCTCTTCCCTTGTAGCCATAGTAACCCTTTTCGTACCATTCTTTAACTTTAGTCCAGTGATAAACAAAAGCTTCTGTTTCAGCAAAAAGTGTCTTTGTTGGAACAGCATCATAGCCATTATTTCCATCTGTCATCAATAGATTATGCCTTGAAAAGAAGTTTTCAGTCCAAATCCAAGGACTGTGACTTTGAAGAAGAGGAATATATCCGGCATCGAGTATCTTTTGTGCCATACCTTCAAATTCTTCGTAGGTTTTAGGAACCTCTTCAATGCCTACTTCGTTTAAGATATCCATATTGGCATACATGAGACATGTAGAACTATTAAATGGAACACCAATCATTTTTCCATCACCATCAGCATAAAAGTTTTTTATACCAGGTATGTAATTATCAGCGTCAACATCAATACCATATTTTTCAGCCATCTCTTCAAAGCCGATCACAACTCCATTTTTAACTTGTGCTACCATGATAGCTGCACCTGCATCATAGACTTGTGAATAATGAGGTTGATCACCTGCTCTAAAAGCAGCTATTGTAGCCGCCATATTGTCCTCATAGCTTCCTTTACCTGTAGGGATAACCATATACTCATCTTGTGACTCGTTAAATCGATTAGCTATTTCTATGATTACATCACCTAAAAAACCACTGTTACCATACCACCAATGAATTTCGGTTTTACTATAACTGTTTGAAGTGAATGCAAAAGAAACTAAAAGTACAAAAATACTAATTAGTTTTTTCATTATGTCCTCCTATTTGAACCTTCCTGTTTACCATTATATAGTTATTTATAAGGCACAGAAATAGTTTGATTGTGAATAACTTAATAAAAAAATATTAAATATTTATGAAATTTAAATTAACCTTTGATTTATATACTTTTTATTAAATATCTTAATGCGTAAATGAATCCATCTTTACCCATACCTATAATTGAACAATCACAAGCTGGTGCTATGAGAGACTTTCTTCGAAAGTCCTCTCTAGAGTATATATTGGATAAATGAACTTCTATTTTAAATATTGTTTTAATTTCAAGGGAGTCGTGTAATGAAACCGAGGTATGAGTCAAACCACCAGGATTAATTATAATACCAGCGTACGACTCATCTAAGCCATTTATTTTATTGATGATCTCTCCTTCTATATTGCTTTGGAAAAAATCAAGATTACATCCTAATGTTTCAGACTCCTTAAGTAACTCGTTTTCCAAATCTTTTAACGTGAAATTTCCATAAACACTCTCTTTGCGTTTACCTAACATTTCAAGATTAGGGCCATTAATTATTAAAATTTTATTGTCCATATTTATTGAACTTATATCAAAGATTTTATCATTCCCAATGGGTATAATTTTAAATATTTTTATATTTTTTTGGTTAAAATCACTATATTTATGATATTTAGATAATTATTAATAGGAGGTTAGATATGAGAAAATTCATTATAGATATGACTATGTCATATGACTTTCAGGTAACTATAGAGGCTGAGTCGGAGGAAGCAGCAAAAGCAAAGTTTACAAATACACCATTAGAACAACTTGGTAGCTATAAATTTGGTTCATTTTACAAGACATTTAGAGGAATAAAATTAGATGAATTTGATCCAAGATTTTATAAGGACGAAGATAAAGTAAGATAATTATACAATGAGTAGAACAATTACAGAAAATCTTTTTGGTACACACTTCTTTTCTAAGTACTATTTAACTATACTAGGAGTGATTTTACTGACTGTATCTTCTAAAATTTCTATTCCCTTTTACCCTGTTCCAATGACATTGCAAACTTTGGTGGTTTTCTTTATAGCTGCATCAATGGGCATGATTGGGTTTTATTCAACCTTAATTTATGTGGTTTTAGGTGTGCTAGGACTGCCTTTATTCGCTAATGGCGGAGGAATTGGCTACATTTTTTCTCCAACATTTGGTTTTTTATACGGAATGGTAATTTCTGCTTTCATTATTGCATATATTCTCAAATCTGAATTAAACACAGGTTTGATCAAGTTATCGGCCACTATTCTTGCTGGTGCATTTGTAATATTTTTATGTGGTATTAGTCACCTTTCGTTTTTTGTAGGTCTTGAACAAGCTATAAATCTTGGTTTATTACCATTTTTGTATAGTGAATTCCTAAAGATTGTATTGGCTATAGCTATAATTTTTGGGTTGATTCAAAGAGTTAATCAAAAAAATTCATAAATAAGTTTTACTTACAGTTTCAAATATTGAAAAGTGCCGAGATGCTAATTCTTGTCTATTCTTGCTGTATCCTCCACCTATAACAGTACAAAGAGGTATTTTTTTTTCTTTGAAATACTCACATACAATTTCATCTCTTTTTTTAATGCCATCATCAGTAAGGTTTAAATTACCTAGATCATCGTTAGAGTGAACATCAACTCCTGCATCATAAAAAACAATATCTGGTGTAAAATGAGACTCAATTTGATCAAGCGTTTTTGTGAGGATATTTATATATTTAACATCATCTATTTCATCATCTATTGGTACATCTAAATTGCTATTTTTTTTGTCAAATGGAAAATTATTTTTACAATGAATTGAACATGTAAAAATATTATCAATATTTTCACAAATAGATGCAGTTCCATCACCTTGATGAACATCTAAATCTAATATTAAAATTTTATTTATTTTTTTTTGATTAAGTAAAGTTATCGAGGCATAGGCTAAATCGTTAAATACACAAAAACCAGATCCACAATCTTTAAAAGCATGGTGAGTCCCACCTGCTAAATGACATGCAATACCATAATCCAACGCCAATTGAGATGTCTGTAGTGTGCCTTGAATAGCTAAAAAAGATCTTTTAGCTAATCTAGCACTCCATGGTAAATTTATTCTTCTCTCCTGATCTCTTGATAGATTACCTTCTTTAACATTCATAACATAATCACTGTTGTGTACTACTTGTACATCATTTATAGGTGCTGACTTACTTTGATGAATTGTTAAATTCGTATATAAATTTGAGTTTTTGATATAATTATATAAATCAGAAAATTTAGTTCCAACAAATCTATGGCCCTCTGGAAGAGGAATGTCATAGTTATCATTGTAAACAACATTAAGTTTTTTCATGGATTTGAATATTCTTTAATGCTGACTAATCTTAACTATTTCGTCAGACTCGTATGTAGTATTATCTAAGTTCTTCTTTACAATATTTGACATTGCATTAGCTACTTTTTTTGCATGAATTGGTCTCATTTTTTTAAGTGGGCCTAAAAATAATGGTGTTAATAGCTTGAAAATGGGTATTCCAATTTTCTCAGCAAGTCTAAACTGTTTTCTTTTTCCAAGTAAAAAAGATGGTCTTAAAATACCAAGGTTATCAAAGTTTAATCTTTTCAACTCCTCTTCAACTAGGCCCTTAAACCTTAAATATTCACCTTTATTATTAGGATCAGCAAAACCAGATGAGATATAGACGAAGGACTTGATTGAGTTGGATTTACATATTTTGGCTATTTCCTTTGGTAAATCTAGCTCTATCCTTTGATATTCACTTCTTTCAGGAGAGTTTTTCTTTGTTGTGCCAATACAAAAAAAACAACAATCAGCAATAATCTGATCTTTAATATTCTCAACATTTTTTAAATCTGTATTAATAATTTCTAATTTTGGATGTTTTATATTAACTTCTGAACGAGTAAAAATTTTAATGCTAGTATAATATTCATCATTTATTAAATTTTTTAATAAATAACTGCCAACTAAACCAGTAGCACCAAATATAACTGCCGAAGACATATAAAACTTATACATTAAAATTATTAAAAAAAAGAATATTTTTGGGATTTAGGAATATTTTTCTTTTAAAGTATTTTTTTGAACTTTTCCCATGACGTTTTTTGGAAGTTCATCCAACAATATATATTTATATGGAATTTTATATTTCACTAAGTGTTTTTTTAAAAAATCTTTAAGATCATTTAAATCCGTAAATTTATTCTTCATAACTATTGCTGCAATAGGTACTTCACCTAAATCGTCATTAGGGATACCAAAAACAGCAGACTCTAAAACTAATTCGTGTTGATTAATAATATCTTCAATTTCTTTAGGATAAACATTATATC
The DNA here is from genome assembly GCA_902539635.1 of uncultured Alphaproteobacteria bacterium. GTDB lineage: Bacteria > Pseudomonadota > Alphaproteobacteria > HIMB59 > HIMB59 > HIMB59. Next base: position 99,789 of record CACBJQ010000003.1, on the reverse strand, counting down.
CACCACTTATGATTAAATCTTTATTTCTTCCAGATATGAATAGATATCCATCATTATCAAAATATCCAATATCACCGGTTATAAAAAAACCATCTTTAGTAAATGCCTCTTGTGTCTTTTTTGGATTATTTAGATAGCCTTTAAATACATTAGGACCATTTATTTCTATTGTTCCAATATCATTTTCAGATTTATTATTATCACTTTGAATATTATTTATTCTTATTTTAATATCTTTTAAAGGTTTACCAACTGATCCTACCTTTCTTTCCCCATCACAAGGATTAGAGGCATTCATATTAGTTTCAGTCATACCATATCTCTCTAATATTTGATGACCGGTTACTCTATAAAAATTTTTAAATGTTTGATTTAACAATGGAGCACTTCCAGATATAAATAATCTCATATTTTGTGTTAATTTCTTATCTAGTCTTTTGTCATTCAACAATCTCGTATAAAAAGTTGGAACACCCATCATCAGAGTTGAATAATTAAATGCTTCAATAATTGAGTCTGTATTAAAATTTTTTATAAATCTAATAGTAGCCCCACTTATCATGGAGGTATTAATAGCAACAAACAATCCATGAGTATGATAAATTGGAAGTGAATGGATTAAAGTATCATTGCGATTTATATTCCATAAATTTATTAGTTCTTGAGCATTTGAAACTAAATTTTGTTCAGTTAACATAGCTCCCTTAGGTTTTCCTGTAGTTCCAGAAGTATACAAAAGTGCTGCTAGATCATTGTGGCTTCTTTTTGATGGTTCAAAAAAACTATCAAGGTTTTCTATACCATCAGTAATCTCACCTATTCCGTTTGCATTTAAAGATAAAATTTTACAGCCAATTTCGTCGCAAATTGGTTTCAAGCTATCAATTTCTGATTTATCACAGATAAGAAAAGAAGGTTTTGAGTCTTTTATAAAATAGATTGTTTCGTTAACTGTATAACTTGTATTAAGTGGAAAAAAAACTGATCCAGTAAGAATAGATGACAAATAAAGAGCTAAAGTTTCTTTACATTTGGCAGACTTTACAAGAATATGACTTCCTGCTTTTAACCCTAATTTTGATAATTTGTGAGAAATTTTTGATGCAAGAATTATGAAATTTTTATAAGTAATTTCGGATCCATCATCTAATATTAAAAAAGTTTTATTATTGTCTAAATTAGTTTCAATAAGATTTGAATAAAGTGAGTCTATCAAAGTATATCAACGGAGTAATTAGGTTGGCCCTGCAATATACAGGGCCTAATAAATAAAATAAAAAATCTAGATTATTCTAGGATTATGGTAACCACTTCTCCCAAGTAGATTTATTGTTTGCTTTCCATTCAGCAACAACATCATTAAGCTCTCCACCTTCACGAACTTTAACGAGCATCGCTGCTTGATCTGCATTTGATAAAGCCATTTTACCAAAGAACTCAAGTGCTTTTTGGTTTTCTGGTTTAGCAAATGTATCAGGATTACCGTAGTTCATTGGATAATCAACAGCCCAACCAGTAGCTGGCCAATAGTCAGCGCCACAAGTTTCCCAGTTGTTAGCCTCTGTAAAGGTATCACATGTTTTGTTTGGAGCTAATTTAACACCTACTAATTCGTTAACACCAAAGAACCAATGAGGCTCCCAAAGATACATTAAGAAAGGTTCACCTCTATCGTACATACCTTGCGCTTCAGCAAGAGCAGCAGTTTCGGTTCCTAATTCATCAGCTACAAAGTCTAGACCAAGTAAATCTAATCTTTTTTGATCATGACAGTTCCAACCAGCAACTGGACAACCAATTAATCGACCTTTACCACCAGACTCCATAGTCGCAAAATCTTCTTTGAATTTATTTAAATCAGCAAAGCTAGAAAAATCTGGATTTGCATCAGCCCAATATTTTGGAACATAATAATCTGACATACCAGTAATACCAACAGTTCCAAGTAATTTTACACTTCCATCACCAGAGTAAGTCATTTTAACTTCTCCACCATGGATAAGGTCGCCACTTAACATAACGTCATCAGCTTCAGCATAACTAGGCCATGACTCACATGCAAAATCAATATCGCCTGCAGCAATAGCTTCCCACAAGCCAGTTCCTGAAGCAAATACGATTCTATCAATTTCGTATCCTAACTCATCTTCAAGTATGCTTACAGCTACTTGACATGAAATCTCTCCACCAGTCCAGTCAGCGATTGCTGCTAATAATTTTTCAGCATTGGCTTTACTGAATGTTGCGGTAAAAAGAATAGAGGATAGAATAAAAGTTATAATTGTTTTAGATATTCTCATAGATTATCCCTCCCATAAAATGTTTATATTAACAAAAAATATTCAAAGTACATATGTTATTTATTCATTAATAGGTAACAAAACTCTATAAAATATGTTTTTTATTAATTAATTAAGTGTAATACTATCAAAAATGATGAAAACTAAAGTATTTCTTACATGTGCTGTTAATGGATCCGGTGACACTGCATCAAAACATCCTGATCTTCCAAAGACTCCAAAACAAATAGCTAAATCCGCAATAGAGTCTGCTCAAGCAGGTGCATCTATAGTTCATATTCATGTCAGAGAGGAAGATGGAACGCCTAGTCGAAAATTTGAATTTTATAAGGAAGTAGTCGAAATAATTAGATCGAGTGACACTGATGTAATTATTAATTTAACAACCGGTATGGGAGGTGATTTAGATATAGGTGAAGGAGATAACCCAATGGATTTTGGTCCTTATACTGATATGGCTAATATTATGGAAAGAATATCTCATGTAGAGGAATTACTTCCGGAAATATGTACACTTGATGCTGGTACATTAAATTTTGGTGATAGTTCTGTGTTGGCAGTCAATACTCCAAATGATTTAAGAAAAGCAGCAAAACGATTAAAAGAAATTGGGGTTAAACCTGAAGTTGAAGCATTTGATTTAGGTAACATGTGGTTTGGTGCTCAGCTTTATGAAGAGGGACTACTTAGTGACCCACCCTTATATCAAATGTGTTTAGGAATTCCCTGGGGAGCTCCAGCAAAAACTACAGCTATGATTGCAATGTTAGATGTCATGCCTAAAAATGCTATTTGGTCAGGCTTTGCAATTTCAAGAAATGAAATGCCCTTTGTTGCACAAACAGTTTTACTTGGAGGTAATCCCAGAGTTGGGCTTGAAGATAATTTATATTTATCAAAGGGAAAACTTGCAACTAATCCACAATTAGTTGAAAAGGCAATAAAAATAGTTCATGAGTTGGGCTCCTCTATTATGAGTCCCCAAGAGACTAGAGATTATTTAAAGCTAAAAAAAACTTAATCCATTCTCTCAGTATTTCCATCAATAGAAATTACTTGACCAGAGACTCTAAGGGAGTCTTGTGAAATTAAAAAGGAACACATTTTTGCTATATCATCTTCATAAACCCATTGTTTTAAAGAACTCATAGAAACAAAATCTTTTTCAATTGATCTTACAGATTGCTTTAACATTTTTGCTTTCGCTTTTATGACCCTCATCATTCTCGCACCTTTAACAGAACCCGGGCATATTGCATTTACTCGTATATTAAATTTACCTAATTCCATTGCTAAAGTTTTAGTAATACCAACTAAAGCCCATTTGCTTGCCGTATAAGGTGACCTATTAGGAAAACCATCAATACCAGCTGTAGAGGAAATATTGATGATTGAGCCATTTTTAGATTTCTTAATCATGGGTATTGCATATTTAGTAAAATAAAAATGACTATTTACATTTACATGTAAAGTCTTTTCCCAATCATCAGATTTAATTTTCTCTAAAGGAGATGTGGGTCCAGCTATTCCAATATTATTTATAAGTCCATCTATTATTTTGGTTTTATTTGATATTTCTTTATAAAATTTTTTCACCTCATCTTCTTTTGAAGCATCGCATTCTGATATAAAAAGTTTTTTATTAAAGTATGAATTTTTTTTCAGTTTATTAATATTTTTTTTATCAATATCACAAGTATAAACAATAGCACCTTGTAATAGTAATAATTTTACAGTAGCTAAACCTATCCCAGAAGCACCAGCAGATAAAATAATTTTTTTATTTTTAAGAAAATTATTTTGCATCAAAAGAATAACTATCAGGTTTAATGGGAATAGATCTATCTATCCCCTTTACAATTTTTTTTTCTTTATCATAAAAAGGTAAATCCACAACGACTCCGGTGTGTGAAGAATTATCTGGGAGAATTATTTCTATCTCTTTATTTATATAATCATTTGGTTTATAAAATCTTACATAACCAATTCCTTGTTGGAGAGTTGGAGATGGTACACCTGCTGTTATGTAGCCGACTTCTTTATCATTAATGTTTATTTTACTTCCGGCTTTAGGAACTGCTGTTTTACATGTTATTCCAAATAAACACGTCCTTTTATCATTTTTTATTAATGCATCTTTACCGATAAAATCTTTATCCATATTAACAAAATACCCTAGGCCTGCTTCGAAAGGAGTAATTGTTGTATCTATATCAGTTAAATTTCCAAAAATACCACCCTCAATTCTTCTAATAGTCATGGCTCTAGAGGCAGAAAATTGCATACCATATGGTTTACCACATTCAATAAGATAGTCCCATAGAGCCAAATGGTCTGTGTTAAAACCATCACAAAAAATTTCAAATCCTAATTCATTTGTAAAACCTGTTCTTGAAACATATAAAGTTTGCCCTCCTAGATCAAAAAAATTGGATGTAAAATAAGGCATATTTTCATCAATCTTTCCATTAGATGCTAACTTCATAATATCGATTGATGCCGGACCTTGAATTTGAAGAACTCTGGATTTAGGGTCTTTTATTTGAATATCATAATTTGAACTATGAGCAATAAGCCAATCTTCAAATGGGCCGTCTGCTTGAACGTACCAAAACTTTTCTTCATCAAATCTAAATAAAACTCCATCCATGAAAATTCCACCTTTTGGTGTACATGCGAGTGCATAATAACCTCTGCCAATTTTTGTTTTTGAAATATCTCTTGTCAGCACTTTATTCAAAAAAGAAACTGAGTCTTTTCCTGATATTTCTATCGGTTTTTCTGGAACATCAAATAAAAGAGCTTTTTGTCTTAAAAGCCAATATTTTTCTAAAGGATCTTCATCAATTTTCATAGGAAAGTATCTTCCTGCATAGACACCTCTGACCATATTAGAAGTATTAGTACGCTGAATGAATGGGGATTCTTCAAATCTACGCGCACTAATTTGAATTGTTTGGTTTAGATCAGCTTCTTCTTGTAAATTTCCCATTTATTTACCAATGACTCTATTAGATTTATAATCACGAATAATAACAGGAGGGTCAAATGCAGTCACAGGAGAAATATTATCTTTAACTAATTCTACTTCGATAAGACATGAGTGTGCTATAGGACCTTGACCTAATTTCGAAGTTCCTTTGTCTTTTGTAAGGACATTAGGATTACCATGTTTACAGATGGTTTTTAAATTTTTAGTATCCTCAGGATCGTACCATGCACCTGTACTAATTTGAACAACTCCAGGGCGGATATTATCATTAATATTTACACCAGCTAAACAGGCACCTCTGTCATTAAAAAGTTTTACTATATCTCCCTGATTTATTCCACGAATGCTCGCATCAACACTATTCATTTCAATTGGTTCACGATCTTTAATTTTAAAAGATTTACTATAACCTCCGTGATCCATTTGACTATGTAATTTATTTTTTGGTTGATTAGATATTAAATGTAAAGGATAGTTTTTATTTTTACTTCCAAGCCATTCACATGGTTCTAACCAGGTTGGATGACCAGGACAATCTTCATAATTAAAACTATCTACTGTTTTAGAATATATTTCTATTTTTCCACTTGGAGTTGAAAGGGGAAATTTAGTAGGATCTTCTCTAAAATCTTTTAACATTATTGTATTTTCTTTTGGTGGTGGTACTTTAAACCACCCTATTTTTCTAAACTCCTGATAGCTAGGAAAATCGATATTTTTTAATGACTTTGATTTGACTGACGTTTCTTGATAAATCCATTTTTGCCAATCCTCTTCATCTCTTCCTTCAGTAAAAAGATTTTCAATATCCATTTTTTTTGCAATTCCTTTAAAAATATCAAAATCACTTTTAGCCTCTTCAAAAGGTTCAACTAATTTTGACATTGAAATTACATAAGGATCTCTTGGGGTAAGCATTATGTCTTGTCTTTCAAGTGGAGTGGTACAAGGTAAGATAATATCTGAATATTTAGCTAAAGAATTCCAGCACCATTCATTAGAAATAATGGTTTCAGGTTTTTGCCAAGCTAGCAAAAGTTTATTAATATCCTGATGATGATGAAATGGGTTTCCACCTGCCCAATAAATTAATTTAATATCAGGATATTCATACTCCTTGCCATCAAAATGAAAAGTTTTACCTGGATTCAAAAGTAAATCACTTATTCTTGCAACTGGAATAAAATTATCAATTTTATTGTCAGATTGTGGAAAAGCAGCACCAGGAATAATGGAAAACTGCCCACCAATGTGATTAGTTGCACTATAACCAAATCCAAAACCACCACCTGGTAAACCTATTTGACCCAACATTGATGCCAGCATAATTGCTGCCCAAAAAGGCTGTTCACCATGATCTTGGCGAGTTAAAGACCAACTAACAGATATCATAGTTCGCTTTGAGGACATGTCCCTTGCTAGAGATATAATTTCTTCAGGTGAGATTTCACTTATTTCTGAAGCCCAATTAGCATCTTTTACAACTCCATCTAAATCTCCTAAAAGATATGGTAAGAAAATATCAAATCCTTCTGTGTATTTTTCAATAAATATTTCACTATATAAATTTTCTTTGTATAGTGTGTGTGCTAGACCGAGTATAATTGCTACATCAGTATTAGGTCTTAAAGGTAACCACTTTCCTTTAACTTCGTCTAACAAGTCACTTTTAAGTGGACTCAAATTTACAAATCTTATGCCAGCTTTAGCAGAACTAATAAGTTTTTCTTTTTGATTATGACTTCCAGTTCCACCTTGAGCTATTTGACCATTTTTTAGAGGAATCCCTCCAAAACATACAAATAGTTCTGTGTTTTCTTCGATTGAGTCCCAACTAGTACAAGTATCAAGAAAGGCTCTATAGCTTCCAAGTATATGGGGAACCATTGCTTCTGCTGCTGCAAAACTGTAAGTAAACTTTGATCTTGTGTAGCCACCTATGCAATTTAAAAAACGATGTAGTTGGCTTTGAGCATGATGAAATCTTCCAGCACTAGCCCAGCCATAAGATCCACCAAATATTGAGGAATTACCAAAGTTTTCTCTTACTCTGTTTAATTCTTTGGCTACTATATTTTCAGCTTCATCCCAAGATACAGCCACAAAAGGATCTATCCCCCTTAAGTTATTGTTTGTTCCTGGTCCATTATCAATCCAACTTTTTCTGATCATAGGCTTATCAATTCGCGTTTGATTATCGTGAATGTCTAAAATACCTGGGCCTATTGGTGATGGATCTTTATCATTTTCCCATCCAATTAATTCTGTGACTTTCCCATTATTTACTTTTGCTCTATAAGTTCCCCAATGCGAACTAGTTAAGGGAAGATCTTTCTTAAAACCCATTAGGAATTATCTAATCCAAGGGCTTGTCTTTGTTTCTTAGTCCAGGCGTGGGTTATCCTATCGATGATAATAGCTAGAAGAACGATAGCTAAACCGGCTGATAGACCTCTTCCTGTATCTGATCTTTGAAGTGCATTAAATACTTGGAGTCCTAGACCTTTTCCTCCAATCAATGGTGTAACAATTTGCATTGCAAAAGCCATTATTACAGTTTGATTAAAACCCATGACGAGACTGGGAACAGCTAGTGGAAATTTTACTTTATTTAAAGTTTGAATACCTGTTCCTCCAAAAGATTTAGATACCTCTGAATAGCTCCCTGAAACTTGTGACAACCCAAGAGCTGTTAATCTTATTATTGGTGGTACAGAATATATAACTGTTGCAATAACTGCAGATACTATATTTCCTCCAAAAAACATTAAAACAGGAATTAAATAACAAAAATAGGGCAAAGTTTGCATTGCATCTAAAACAACATTTTGGATATCTCTGTACCATTTATTGTAGGATGCTATTACTCCAAGTGGTACTCCTATTACAAAACAAATTAAAACTGAAACTAATACTGAAGATAGCGTAATCATTGAATGCACCCACATACCTGTAGCTCCAATAAAGGCTAATAATATTGCGGTGATGGTGGCAAACTTTATTCCAACTGTCACATATCCTATTAGGATAAAAACAATCATTGTATACCACCAAGGTATCTGAGTTAGAAATAAATTTAATGGGTTTAGCAAATATAAGTAAACAAAATACTTCATGCCTTTTGCAAATGATATAAAACCAGGATCAAGAGTCATTGCCTTGACAGTATCTTCTATTGGTTTTTGAATATCAATTGTCCAAGTTTCTGGAAAAGTTCCTATACTATAAATGTATGCATCAAAAATATAAATAAAGATAAAAATTAAAAATGATGAAAATAAAAAATATCGTTGGTTTATAAAATTTTTAACTGAACCTTTTTGAGACTTATTAAAAAAAGAAATAAAGCTAGCAATTAAACTAGCAAAAATATTAACAATAGTTGTAAAAAATATATTTATGAGCTTTACAGATATTCTCAAAGGTAATTCAATCAAGTTTGCTAAAGGGTTTCTGTGTAAATTTTGCGGCAATAAGTAAAATTTTTTTACATCATCAGGTAAGGTTTCTTTTTCTTTACTAATAGCACTACTTATTCTATCAAACATTATTGCCATAAATAAAATACACAAGCCCCCTTCCATCGCCCAACCAACATCTAATTTTCTAATTGCTTGCCATACTTGACCACCTAAACCTTCGGCACCAATAAAAGTTGCAAGAACAACTAAAGCTAAAGCCATCATAATTGTTTGATTAACACCCATCATGATACTTGGTAAGGCCATCGGTATTTTAATTTTAAATAAAAGCTGAAATTTATTAGATCCAAAAGACTCAGCTGACTCTATTGTTTCTTTAGATACTTGTCTTATCCCTAAATTTGTTAACCTAATAATTGGAGGCATAGCATAAATTAGTGTAGCAAGTATTGCTGGAGCACCGCCAATTCCAAAAAAGAACATAGCAGGGAATAAATATACAAAGGCAGGCATGACTTGCATGGTGTCCAAGATAGGCTTTAAAAAATTTTCAAATCTATCACTTTGAGAACTGAGTATCCCTAGGATAACTCCAAAAATTACAGATAAAATTACTGATAAGCCCATTAATGCTAATGTTTGCATTGAGACTTCCCACATATCAACTGCACCCCAGAAATAAACTGTAAACATACAAAATAGAGCAAGTTTAATACCACCATATGCTAAAGCTGGAAGAGCCATTAAAGACATTATTAAAATCCACGGAGACTCAACAAAGAAATTTTCCAATGCCATGTAACCAGCTTGTAAAAAAGAGGCAAATAATCTCGTTATCCATCTATAGTTATCTTTTAAATAATCTTCTCCGGCATTTATCCATGCGGTAAATTTAAATTCATCAGTAATAGATTTAGGAAATACAGTAGGGTCCTCATTAATAATCGATAGATAATAAGCTACTGCCCCAATGATAAAAATACTTAAGTAAAAAATTATATTTTTATTTAATTTATTTTTAGTAGCTATATTTTGATCTAAAGACATATTTAATTATATTTATTCAACTATATAAGAATTTATAAAAATAATTTTATTTTAATAGTATTAATTCACAATTATAATAGCCTTATACTAGGATAATATGGATAAAATTATTTGCTCAAATATATGGAAAATTTTTGGTAATGACGAAAAAAGAATTTTAGACAATTTAGATCCAAATTTAAGTAGAGACGAAGTACAAGAAAAAACCGGACATGTAGTAGCTGTCAAAGATGTCAGCTTTTCCATTCAAAAAGGTGAAACATTTGTTGTAATGGGATTATCAGGTAGTGGAAAATCAACTTTAGTTAGATGTTTAACTAGATTAATTGAACCTACATCTGGATCGGTAATTATTGATGATATTGACATTACAAAAATTAGTAGAAATAGCCTTCTTGATCTTAGAAGAAATAAAATGAGTATGGTATTTCAACACTTTGGACTTTTTCCACATCGGACAGTTCTTGAAAATATTTCTTATGGTTTAGAAATTAGAGGAGAAAAAAAACAAGAAAGATTAGACAAGGCTACAGAGTCTTTAAATCTAGTTGGTTTAAAAGGTTGGCATAATAATTATCCAAGAGAGCTATCAGGTGGAATGCAACAAAGAGTTGGTTTAGCACGTGCGATGGCAGTTGAGCCAGAAATCTTAATATTTGATGAGCCATTTTCTGCTTTAGACCCATTGATTAGAAGAGAAATGCAAGATGAACTCTTAGACATTCAAAAAAAATTACAACGAACTATGGTTTTTATTACTCATGATTTTTTAGAGGCAATAAAAATGGGAGATCATATTGCTATTATGAAAGATGGAGAGATTTCTCAAGTTGGAACACCTGAAGAAATTGTGGCAAATCCAGTTGATAAATACGTTAAAGATTTTTGTGAAGATGTTCCAAAATATAAAGTATTAAGCGCAGGAAAAGTTATGCGTAAGGAATGTTCTGATGAGTCAAAAAAATTATTTTCAGATAAAACAAAATGCATAGATGAAAATGCTAAAATTGAAACATTAATTGACCAGATTTGTGAAGATGATACGGCCTACCCTATAATAAATTCCCAATCTGGAGAGCTAGTTGGAGAAATTGATCGAACAATTGTTATGAAGTCTATGAAATCTAAATGAACTAATCATTTAATTTGGTTTATTAATTTTCTTGTTTTTATCTCTCCAAATAATAATCATTCCTGCAAAAACTATTAATAAAACTCCAGGGAAAAGTTGATCAAAAGGTGCTTCACCAAAAAATATCCAGGCTAGAATAAAAGATGAGGGTATTGCTAAATATTCAAAAACTGCGATTTTACTAGCTGCTATTAACCTATATGAGTAAATAAATAGTATTGCAGCAGTTCCTCCAAAAATACCAATTAATGATAAAATTAAAAAGTCAGCATTACTCTCGATATGTGTATGACCAGTTGTAAAAAAAATAAATATTAACGAACCAAGAAAAGATGAAAAGAGAGAATAAAATTGAATTTTTCCTGTAGTAAAATTATCTGGTATAAATTTTAGTACTATAACTTGGACAGCCCATAAGAAAGCAACCAGTATTGGTAAAATAGAATAATAGGAAAAAATACTACTATTTGGTTTCATAATCATTACAACTCCAACAAATCCAATTATAACAGCTGACCATCTATATATACCAACTCTGTCTCCTAAAAAGAAGATTGATAAAATTACTATAAAAAATGTAGAGGAAAAAGTTAGTGTAGATGCTGTAGCAAATTCCATATTATTTATAGCAATGTAATACAAAATATTAATAGCCAAAAAACATGAACCTCTAATAAAACAAAATAAAATAAATTTTTTATTTAAATTTTTAAAAAGATCAGTGCTTTCTTTATTATAAATTAGTAAAAGTATTAGAGGGATAATTGCAAAAGTATTTCTAAAAAGTGCTAGTTGAATTGTTGAGTACTCACCTCCTAAATATTTTACAATCAATCCGTGTATATCTATGAATATTACTCCAATAACCATTGCAGAGATTGCAAGAAATGTATTTTTTTGATTATTAATAAAATTAATCATTTCATATCACTATTAACTTGTTATAAACTTTATTATCTTAAATGAAAAACTTTAAACTGAACGAAAAAGACATTCTCTCTAATCAAGACTGGACGTTTCCAACAACCACGTATTATGGACCAGGAAGATTTAATGAAATTGGAAATTTTTGTGAAGAATTTGATATTAAAAATCCTCTTATTGTAACAGATAGTGGAAGTAAGGATCTTCCTTTTATTAAAAAGTTAATAGCATTATTGTCAAAAAAAAATATTAAATCAGATTTATTTTATAATATATCTCCTAACCCACGAGATGACGAGATATCTAAAGGTTGTGACCAATTTAAAAGTGGAAGTCACGACTCAATCATAGCTATTGGTGGTGGAAGTGCGATGGATGGTGGCAAATCCATATGTTTAACTGTCAATAGTGAAACCCCTTTATGGGATTTTGAGTTTGAACAACCTGTTCCAAAGATAACAAAAGAAAATGCTTTTCCAAAAATAATAACTATCCCAACAACAGCAGGAACTGGGGCAGAAACAGAAATAACAGCAATGGTTACACATTTAGAAAAAGGAATGAAATTTTGCATATGGCATCCAGATGTAAGGCCTATATTTACACTGGTAGATCCAGAGTTAACTTTAGAACTACCTCCAAAATTAACAGCGTGGACAGGTGTCGATGCACTTGTACATAGTATCGAGGGATACTGTGTGCCAGGTTTTCATCCACTTTGTGATGGAGCTGCTTTAGAAAGTCTTAATTTAATTTCAAAATCTCTTATTTTAGCTGTAGAAGAGCCAAATAATTTATTGGCAAGAGGTGCAATGATTATAGGATCATATTTGGGAGGAATATCCTTTTTAAAGGGATTAGGTAATGTTCATTCAATATCCCACATGGTTGGAGCAGAATTTAATACTCACCATGGTTTGACGAATGCTATTGTTTTACCACCTGTTCTTCATTTCAATTTACCAGGTATGGACGAGAAAGTTCAAAGAATGTCAGAAGCCATGCAGTTTGAAAATCATACAGTAAAAGAATTTACTCAAAATATCGAATTGTTACTTGATAGATTAAATATCCCCAAAAGTTTAAGTGAAATTGATGTTCCCGAAGACTGTGCTGAAAGAATCGCAAAAAAAGCAATGCAGGATCAAGCCTATGCAACAAATCCAAAAGAAGCATCATTGTTGCAAATGAAAGAAATTGTTACTCAAAGTATAAAACAAGCTCGCTAAGCCTCTATGCTTGAGGATCAATCTGTTGAAAAAATAATACACAGTATTAATCAGCGACAAATATCTATCAAAGAGTTAATGGAATATTATTTGGATAGGATTGAAAAATTTAATCCAGATTTAAATGCAATAGTGCTTCTCAAGGACAGAGGAGATCTTATAAAAGAGGCTATAAATAAAGATAATTTAACTCAATTTGATAATACTTTGAATGGAATTCCCATAGCTATTAAAGATTTAAGTGATGTAGTTGGCATTAAAACAACATATGGCTATCCTGGAACAAAAGATTATTTTCCTAAAAAAAATTCATTATTTGTAGAACGTCTAATTAAAAGTGGAGCTATTATAATTGGAAAAACTAATACAGCAGAATTAGGTGTTGGTGGACATACAATAAACAGATTGTTTGGGCCAACTTCTAATTATTATGATAATACAAAATCTGCAGCAGGATCAAGTGGAGGAGCCAGCACTGCTGTAGCAGCGGGACTAATACCTTTTGCAGACGGCACTGATCAAATGGGGTCATGCAGAGGTCCAGCAGCATATGCAAATATTTATGGATACAGACCTACACCTGGCTTAATATCAGTAGATAGAGAAAACCAACTATCAAGAATTCCCATACTCACAACACCTGGTTGTTTAGCAAAATCACCAAGTGATATGGCATTTTTATTAGATGAAATGATTGGAAGTGATACAAGGGATAAATACTCTTTTGATTTAAATGAACTTTTTAAAAATCAAAAAATAAAAGATGAAAATTTAACTAATATCAAAATAGGTTGGTTATCTAATATGAATAACAATTATAAAATTGAAAAAAAAATTTTAGATATGTGCGAGTCTCAACTTAAAAAATTAGAAAACTTGAATGTAAAAATTGAAAGATTAAAACCAGATTTTGATAATGAAGCTCTATGGAATAGCTGGATTATGTTTAGATCAAAAAGTATTTACGAAGATACTTTAGCAATGAACATAAAAGATATTAATACAATGACTTACCAAGCTATATGGGAGTACAATCAAGGAAAAAATATAAATGATGAAGACTTAGATAGTGCTTATAAACAAAAAAAAAGGTGTGCGGAACAAATTGAAAATATTTTTAAAAACTTTGATTTTCTGGCATTACCCTCTGCACAACTATTTCCGTTTGATAAAAATCAACAGTTTCCTGAAAAAATAAATACTTTTGAGTTAGATACTTACCACCGTTGGTTAGAAATTTTTATATTATCTAGTCTTCTTGAATTACCTACATTTACTATCCCTGTCGGATTTGATGAACTTGGTATGCCAATGGGTATGCAGATAATTGGAAAAAGGAAAAATGATTTACAATTATTTGCTTTTGCAAAAAAATATGAGGAAATATTTAACTTTAGTAAGTTTAAACCTCTGTTAGATTAATAAAAATGAGGCACCCTCATCATTATAAAATAGCAGCTGCCCTTGCTATATCAGCTGGATCATGGGGAATATATTGGTTACCACAAAGAATATTAGAAGATGGTGGTCTTACTGGTGGTTGGGGAACCATCGCACAAATGATTATTGGAGTTATAATTTTATCTCCAATTGCAGTGTGGCGTAAAATTAATGGAAGAACTTTTGGTTTAGAGCTACCTATAACAGGCTTACTTTGTGGGGGTGGCTTTATTTGTTATGCGTTGAGTTTTCTTTTGACTGATGTAGTTCGAGCATTAATACTTTTTTACATGACACCAATATGGACTACTATTTTTGAAATTTTATTTTTAAAAAAAAGACCTGGGATAGAAAGAGCTATAACACTTGGTTTAGCTTTAGGGGGGCTATGGGTAGTATTTAGTAAGCAAACGATAATCCCTTTACCAGAAAACGCTGGTGATTGGTTAGCTTTTGCTGGAGGGGCTTTATTTGCTGGTGGGATGATAAAATTAGAAATCGCAAAGACAGATGGTGTATTCCCAACAATTTTTTCTTTCTTTTTTTATGGAACTTTATTTAACATTGTCGCTGGCTACTTTTTAAAAGATTATTTAGGACCTATGCCCACAATGGACTCTTTCGTTGCAATGTCTTCATTTCTTTTCTTTATATCTGTTTTTTATTTTATACCCACAGGTATAGTAATATTCTGGTCTCCTAGCAAATTAGGTGCAGGTTTGTGTTCCATTCTTTTTTTATCAGAAATACTTGTTGGTGTGACCAGTTCTAGTATTTTAACAGATGAGCCTTTTGGCTGGCGTGAAATAATAGGAAGTTCAATGATTGTGCTTGGTGGAATTTTAGCAGTAGTACTAGCGCCAAACACAAAAAAATCATGATTTATAAAGAAAAATTAAATAACAATTCAAAAATTTTCCTCGATGGTGGAAATGGTTCTGAGATTGCTAAATTAGGTGGTGATATGAGCCCTGCTTTTGCAGCATTATCAACAATTACATCTCCTGATATTGTTGTAAAAGTTCATGAAAACTTTATCAATGCTGGATGTGATATCATTACCGCTAACACTTTTGCAACTAGTAGACACGTTTTACAAAGTTTAAATCGTGAAAATGAAACTATAGAATTTTTAACTGGATCTGTCGAATTAGCTAGAAAAGCATTAAAAAACTGTAATAAGGAGAATCAGGTTGCTATAGCTGGAAGTCTATCCAATTTTTTTGCTTTAAAGGAAAATGAATTTGTACCTGATCCAAGGTTTATTCCGTCATTTAAACAAGAAGAAGAGAATTACATAGAGGCAGCTAACACATTAAAAAATTCTGGTGTAGACATTTTAATATTAGAAATGTTATTAGACATAGACCATTCACAATTATTATTGAATGCTGCTTTACAAACTGGTTTACCTGTATGGGTTGGATTAAGTTGTTGTGTAAGTAAATATGATAACACGATGGTTGGAAGAAATTTTAGAGCTGAAAAAGAAAAATCATTAATTTATGATGAAAAGATATATCAAGAACAACCGAAATTTTTACCTGAAGATGATATAATTTTATTTGAAGATATTATAAAAACATTAACAAATATTGGTGGAGATGTTTATGGTATTATGCACACGTGGTTTCAAGATAGCTATGGTGGCTTGAAAATTATAAAAGATCATTGGAGTGGCCCTATGATGTTTTATCCAGAAATACATAAATTTGATACAAGCACACATGAAGCTATTGCTACATGTAATGAAGATGAATTTGCAAATTCTTGCCTAGAATTTATTGATGATCAAATACAAATCATTGGTGGATGCTGTGGTGTAAGTGACAATCATTTAAAGAAATTAATTGAAAAATTTTAAATAATGACATTCATAAGAAAAGTGGAGACATGGATAACTAATTCAAAACAAACTGAAGATGGATGGTCGCAAATAAAACCATTTATATTTTTAAAATTAACTAACTCTGATGGTTTTGAGGGCTGGGGTGAGGCTTTTTCATTACCTGCAAGAGAAAAAGGAATTGTGGAAATTATTCATAATTTAATGAGCTCTTTATCTCATTTAAAAGACATGACGCCAGATAAATTTTATACAGAGTCAAATTTAATAGCTGATGGACATCGTGGAATTGACTTTTCCGCTGCAACAAGTGCTATAGAAATGAGTCTTTGGGATATAGAGGGGAAGAAAGAAAAAAAACCTCTTTATAAAATATTATCAAAGGATTATAGAGAAGAAGTTCCTGTTTATGCAACAATATGGAGTGAGGATTTTAAAAATGATGAAAATTTATTATCAAGATGTATAGAAACACTAAGCGATGGTTATGGAGGAATTAAAATATATCCACTTCAAAATAGAACTGTTGAACAAGCAGCAACATGTGTTTCAAAAATAAGAGATGTTTTAGGTTATAAAATACCTCTTATGTTAGATCTAGCCTGCCCTAAAGATACAAATACATCATTAAAACTGGCTTCACTTGTTGAGGAATTTAGACCTTATTGGTTTGAAGAACCAGTTGATGGTGAAGCAACAAGATCACTTAAAGACATTAGAGAGAAAACAAGTTTGAGAATTGTTTCAGGTGAAAAGCAATGTGGATTAAATCATTTTATTGAAACTTTAGCTTTGGATGCAGTTGATATTTTCAATCCAGATATTTCAGGTGTCGGGGGAATTATTGAAATGATAAAAATAATCAAATTATCTCATGAAAAAAAAGTTACAGTTTCTCCTCATTGTTGGAATTCTATGTCAATTGCAGCATCTGCGATGGTACATGTATGTATGAGTTTTACAAATACAGAAATGGCAGAATTTTTTCCTGAATATATTCCATACTCATTAAAATTTAGTAATCAAAACTATGAAATAAAAGATGGATTTGTCAAAATAGAGGACAATGAAGGTTTAGGTATAAATATTGATACTAAATTGTTAATGGAAGATACATCTTCATATAAAGAAACAGAATTAACTTAAAAATTAATTCTTTAAAACTGATAATGCTTTAATATGACTAGGGCTGACTCCACAGCAACCACCTATAATTTGTGCTCCACTTTCAACCCATAATTTAGCTTCTTCATAATACTCTTGTGGAGAAATACTCTCTACCACATTCCAATGTGGTTTTTTAAAAAAACCGTTATTCGGATATGCCCCAATAACACCATTATAATTACTTTTGATTATTTGAATTCCTTGATTTATCACCTTTATATCGGAATGAGCTATTAATATAGGACCATCATGAATTTTTTTAAATTCATTAATTGAATTTTCAAAATCATCGTAAAAGAATGCCTCAGAATTACTTATACTTTCTTGATAACCAAGCATAAGTTTGTCTCTTTCTCTGTCCAATGCACACGATATTGAAAGCCATACTGATATATCAAATTCATTTGAACAATCTAATAGTGTCTCAATTGTTCTTGTTGATGAAGTCATTGCTTCAAGGATAATTAAATCAACACCTGCTTCAGATAAAATACTTAATTGTTTTAAAAAACCTGGTTTTAAGAATTTTGGTTCAATTCTATCCCAACTACCATATGTAGAAACCGAACCAGCTACACACACATTGGAATTAGAATTATGAATAACATTTTTAGCTATTTTTACACTCGCTTTATTCCATTCTTCAATATGATTTTCATAGCCATATTCTTTCATTGAAATTGGAGTACTAGCGTAAGTATTAGTCGTAATTATATCTGAGCCTGATTGAATAAAATTTTGATGGGCTTTGTATACGATTTCAGGATTATCTACAGAACATCTGCCAGACCAAAGATTATTATCCATAGATGCTCCGAGTTTTTCTAGCTCAGCACCCATTCCACCATCAAGAATAATAATTTTTCCTGAGTTCAATTTATTTTCAATATCAGAATAGGACATAAAAATAAAATAAATCTTTATTTGTTCAGGTAAGTGTAACCACAAATTTTGTTGCCATCTAAATCTCTGATATAAGAATAATACTCACCTTCATATCTCTCACCTGGGGCACCTTCATCTTTTGCACCTAAACTTATTGCAGTAGAATGAAATAAATCGACAGTTTCTTTATTATTTATATAAAAAGAAATTTGAGTTCCGTTACCAACTGTTGCTTTTTCTTCATTGAAAGGAGTTGTAACATAAAATTCTACTGCCTCGGGATTTGATTTAGGGGCGTAGGAGCCATAAGTATCAGTTTTTTCAATTCTCTTTAAATCAATAATATCAAGAAGGGTATCATAAAACCCAGTAGCTTTATCAAGATCGTTTGTTCCAACCATGACAAATCCTATCATCTATTTCCAACCACTTATTGCTTTAACTTCCAAATATTCGTGCAGACCCCAGGTTCCACCCTCGCGTCCATTACCAGATTGGTTGTAGCCTCCAAAAGGTGTTCCAGCGTCAGGAGCATTTCCATTGATTTGAACTACACCAGCCCTTAATTGTTTTGAAACTCTTCTGGCTCTCTCTTTATTTTCAGTTTGTAAAAAATTACCTAATCCATATGGTGTATCATTAGTTATCGAAATAGCCTCTTCTTCAGACTCAAAAGGAATAATGGATAACACTGGACCAAATATTTCCTCTTTAGCTATTCTCATATCATTACTAACATTTGTGAATACAGTTGGTTTTACATAATAACCTTTTTCAAGATTTGATGGTCTACCTGCTCCACCAGCTACAAGTGTAGCGCCCTCGTCAATACCGCTTTGTATTAACGACTGTATTTTCTCAAATTGAGATTTATTAATTACAGGGCCAATATGATCTCCTGATTTAGATGGTAAATCTACGCCTATCTTTTTAGCCTCATCTGCAGCTTCCTCAACAGCTTTTTCATAAATTGATTTTTCAACTAACATTCGTGTAGGTGCATCACATGATTGACCAGAATTACTCATTATATTCCTTACACCATCTCTAACAGCATTGGGATATGCATCAGCAAAAATAATATTACCTCCCTTACCACCAAGCTCTAAACAAACTCTTTTAATTGTGTCAGCTGCACTTTTTGAAATTAATTTACCTGCTCTAGTAGAGCCAGTAAATGAAACCATGTCTATATCAGGATGACTGGATATTTGAGATCCAACACCTGCTCCATCTCCATTTACTAAATTAAAAACACCAGCAGGAAAACCTGCCTCATGTATCATTTCAGCAAACAATAAACCAGACAGAGGTGCCATTTCAGATGGTTTTAAAATCATGGTACAGCCAGTGGCAAAAGCTGGTATTACTTTTAGAGCTATTTGGTTAATAGGCCAATTCCATGGTGTAATAAGACCACACACACCAATAGGTTCATAAACTATATAATTATTAGAATTTTCATCAAATTTTGTTTCAAATTCAAATTTTTTTAATCTCAATATGAAATCTTCAATATGTGACTCTCCAGAGGCTGTTTGTGCAGATGAGGCCCAATCTAAGGGAGCACCAAGTTCAGTTGAAATGGCTTGGGTCATCTCATTAAATCTTCTCTTGTAAATCTTTAATAGCTTTTCAAGTAAAGTTATTCTTTCCTGTACAGATGAATTTTTCCATGAAGTAAAAGCATTTTTTGCCGCCACTACAGCCTTGTTAGTGTCATCTTCATTACCTAAAGATATAGTTACATAAGGTTCTTCTGTAGCTGGATTGATTACATTAAAATCTGAGTTTTTTGATGGAGATACCCATTCACCATTTATATAAAATTTTCTTTTATCAAGCATATTTCAGATTATAACGATAAATAAACAGTTGGTCGATTTATTATATTTCATATTTATTTTTCAAGAGATCCATCTTGGACATATTTTAAAATACGAACCACTTGTTCGTTATTAGATACTACAGCAGAAGCTGCTGCATCTACCTCTTTTAAAGCATGTTGATGATCATCACTATGTATAATAACAATTGACTTGTTTAGAGCCGATGCATATCCAGCGTCAAAGGCAGCATTCCATTGTTTGTATTTTTCGCCAAATTTAACAATTACTACATCGCTATCCTTTATAGCTTTTTTTGTGCGAATAGAATTAATATTGGCACCTTTATTGTCTTTCCAAAAATTTTTATCCTCAGGTCCTAATATTTCTACTCCACAATTATCGGAATTTTCATGATTAGTTACAGGAGAAAAAAATTGGATCTTCAAATTGGCAGAATTGCACAATTGAATTAAATCTTCGCGCCAATTAGTGTGAATTTCTCCAGCTAAATAAACTTTAATCATAGTTATAAGTGGTGAGCCCAGCAGGATTCGAACCTGCGACACCCTGATTAAAAGTCAGGTGCTCTACCGGCTGAGCTATGGGCCCGTGTAGAATAATTGTGAACATTTCAAATTTTTGCCAAGAAATCAAGGACTGGTTTTGGTACACTTTTGGAAATATCCCCACCCAACTTGTGTATCTCTTTTATAAATCTCGATGATATAAAATGATATTTTTCTGAAGACATTAAAAAAATAGTTTCAATATCTTTATCAATCGATCTATTCATTCCAGTCATTAAAAACTCATACTCAAAATCTGAAACAGCTCTTAAACCTCGAATAATTAATGAAGCATTTTTTGATTTTACATAGTGTACTAGTAAATTATCAAATTTTTCTACTTTAATTTTTGATAAATCTTTTTCTGGAAGAGATGAGATTGATTGATTGATTAAATTTAATCTATCATCAATAGATATTAGGTGATTTTTAGACTTATTATTTGAAACAGCTATAACTAATTCATCAACTACACTTAAACTTCTTTGAATAATATCGAGATGTCCATAAGTAATTGGATCGAATGAACCCGGATATATACCAATTTTTGACATTTTAATCTTCTAACCTTGCTACAGAGACAATTTTTTCATTTGCATCTACTTTAAATACAGAGACACCTTGGGAAACTCTTCCAACTACTCTGATGTTATCTCCAACATTACACCTTAATAATTTACCAGTATCTGAAATTAAAGCTATATTATCATCCAAATTTACTTTTAATGATTGAATAACTCTTCCATTTTTAGGAGTAACAGTAATATTAGTAACTCCCGATCCGCCTCTATTAGTAATTCTGTATTCATAAGCAGAACTTAACTTGCCATAACCATTTTCAGTAATTGATAAGAGATACTCTTCTGTATTAGCAAGTTCTTTAAATTTATTGTTTATTTTTGATATATCTTTTTTAGCCTCGTTTTTTGCTTTTAAATAGGACTCTCTTACATCTATAGATATTTTATTATGAAGTAAACTACATACCGATACAACTTTATCATCTTTAGCTAATTTGATCCCCCTGACACCAGCAGAGCCTAATCCTGAAAACTCTCTTAAATCTTTTGTGGCAAATCTTATTGATTTACCATTTGTTGTTGCAAGCTGTACATCATCATTTTCTATAACAGAAATTACACCAATTAACCTATCTCCTGTTTTAAGTTTAATGGCAGTCTTACCTGTTCTAGATAATTTTCTTGAACCACTCATTGCAACATCTTTTAGTTTATTTTTTCTAATGTTCCCAAGGCTAGTAGCAAAAACTAAATTATAATTCTCAAAATCATCAATATCTTTTGGCAATGTAAGAATAGAAGAAATTTTTTCGTTTTTTGTTATTGGAATAAGATTAACAATTGCTTTTCCCCTCGAAGTAGGTGTGCCAGCAGGTAATTCATAGGCTTTCATAGAATAAACTTTTCCAACTGAAGTAAAAAATAATATTGTGTCACGAGTAGTGGCAGCAAATACTTGTTCAAGAAAATCTTCATCTCGTGTAGTCATAGCCTTTTTACCTTTACCACCTCTCTTTTGAACTTTGTAAGAGGATTTTAAAACTCTTTTTATGTAACCTTGATGGGAAACTGTGACTACAACATCTTCTTCTATTATTAGATCTTCTGTATCTATGTCTTCAATATCATGTTTTTGAATTTCAGTTTTTCTAACTGTAGAAAAATTATCTTTAATTTCTGTCAATTCACTTTTTAATACTTTCAATAGTTGCTTATCTGAATTTAATATTTTGAGATATGTATTAATATCTTCTACAAGTGATTTTAAATTATTAAATAAATCATCTCTTTCTAAAGCTGTTAACTTTTGAAGTCTTAATTCTAGAATAGCCTTAGCTTGTTCCTCATCTAACAGGATCTTAGATCCAGATAACTTAAAAGAAGGGTTTATTAACTTTATGTATTGAGTAACATTGGATTTTACTGTCCATTTTGTTGATAATAATTTTTCTTTAGCCTCTAATGGAGTTTTGGATTTTTTAATAAGATTAATTACTGCATCAATATTATTAACAGCAATTGATAATCCAATTAAAATGTTAGCTTTTTCTCTTGCTTTGTTAAGTTTATATACAGTTCTTTTTGTAATAACATCTTTTCTAAAATTAATAAAATAAGTGAGGCCATCTTTTAAATTAAGAGTTAAAGGCTTTGTCTCTTTCAATGCAAGCATATTACTGCTGAATGAGGTTTTTAAGGGAGTATATTGAAATAGCTGATTTTTTATTATTTCAGGTACAGCAGATGATTTTAATTCAACTACAATTCTAACGCCCTCTTTATTCGACTCATCTCGAATATCGTTAATACCCTCTATCGTTTTATTGTTAACTACGTCAGCAATACGCTCTAAAAGTTTAGATTTATTTTGCAAGTAAGGAATTTCTGTAATTATAATTGCATTTCTATTCTTAATTTTTTCTTCATGAAGTTTAGATAAGACTGTAACGCTTCCCCTACCTGTTTCATACATTGAGCTTAGACCAGCAGTGCCAGATATAATTCCTCCAGTTGGAAAATCTGGCCCTTTAACGATCTTATGAAGTTGTTTCGAAGTTGTATCTGGTTCATCTACTAGAAGTAAAGTAGCGTCTATAATTTCACCAAGATTATGAGGAGGAATATTTGTTGCCATTCCTACTGCAATACCACTGGCACCATTTACAAAAATATTTGGAAATCTTGATGGTAAAACTTTTGGTTCTGTTAATGTCTCATCGTAATTTGCTCTAAGTTGAACTGTTTCATACTCTAATTCTTCTAACATAAAAGATGAGATTTTATCTAATCTAGCTTCGGTGTAACGCATAGCTGCAGCAGGATCTCCGTCCATAGAACCATAATTTCCCTGGCCATCTATTAAAGGGAGACGCATTGTAAAATCTTGTGCCATTCTAACCATAGACTCATATATTGCAGAGTCACCATGAGGGTGATATTTACCCATAACATCACCAACTATTCTCGCAGATTTTTTATAAGGTTTGTTGTGATGGTACGAAGACTCATACATAGAGTAAAGTATTCTTCTGTGAACTGGTTTTAATCCATCCCTAACGTCAGGTAAAGCTCTAGAGACTATGACACTCATAGCATAATCTAAATAACTTTTTTCTAGTTCATCTGTAATATCTATGTTTGGATATATTTTAGTATCCAAAACATCTAACTGTTTTGTTTTAGTTTTTTTCTTTTTAGCCAATGATTTTTTTAAAAAGGAATGTCATCATCGAGTTGTTCAGCTGTAGATGTTTCTGAACCACCCATTGCTTCATCTGCTGCTGAGTCTAATTGATTACTATTATTTTCATCACTAACAGATGATTGAGAACGAGTATCTAACATCGTTAATACTCCAGAATAATTTGGAATAACTACTTCAGTGGTGTATTTATCAACACCATTATTATCAGTCCATTTCCTTGTTTGAAGTTGACCTTCTATGTATATCTTTGAACCTTTCCTTAAATATTTTTCACAAATATCAGCTAACTTATCATTAAAAACAACAACTCTGTGCCACTCAGTCTTATCCTCTAACTGTTGGGTATCTTTGTTTCGGTATTTCGTAGATGTAGCGATTGAAAAACTCGCCAATCTCGATCCAGCTGTGGTCGCTCTAATATCAGGATCTTTACCTAAGTTACCTAGAAGAATTACTTTATTTACTGATCCAGCCATGAATATTTTTATTAAAAGGTAATATTAATATATATTAAAAGCCCTTTAATTGATATCTAATTTAATGGATAAACATTCACCACTTACTCACATTATTGTTCATAATGCCCATGAACATAATTTAAAAAATATAAATTTAAATTTACCAAAAAACAAACTCGTTGTAATAACTGGTGTAAGTGGGTCTGGTAAATCAACATTAGCCTTCGATACAATTTATGCAGAAGGACAAAGAAAGTATATCGAATCACTAAGTGCTTATGCTCGTCAGTTTTTAGATATGATGGATAAACCTAAGGTTGATAAAATAGAAGGTTTGTCTCCTGCTATTTCAATTGATCAAAAAACAACTTCAAAAAACCCTAGATCAACAGTAGGAACAGTTACAGAAATTTATGATTATTTAAGAGTTCTATTCTCAAGAGTTGGTGTACCCTACTCACCCGCAACTGGAAAACCAATCAAAGGCTTAACTAGCTCAGAAATGATAGATGAAGTTAATTACAAATTTAATTCAAAAAAAATAATGATTATGTCTCCGTTAATTAAAGGGAGAAAAGGAGAGTATAAAAAACTATTTGAGGAATATTTTAAAAAAGGTTACGAGAGATTTTTGATTAATAACAAACTTTATCAAAAAGAAGAATTACCCGAATTAAGCAAAAACTTTAAACATTCTATTAGTGTTGTAATTGATAGAATAGTACCATCAAAAGATAATAGAGATAGATTAGCAAATAGTATTGAAATTAGTTTAAAAGAAAGTGAAGGAAGTGTAGAGGTATTTAATATTGATGATAATGAAATAATTACATTGTCTGATAAATTCATGTGCCCCGTAAGTGGATTTAGTATTGATGAAATAGAACCCAGATTATTTAGTTTTAATAATCCATATGGAGCTTGTAAAACATGTGACGGTCTTGGTGAAATAGATAAATTTGATGAAGATATATTGATACCAGATAAAAATTTATCATTTAATGATGGAGCAATAAATTTTTGGTCAGAAAGATCAAAATCACGAATATTTCCAAAGCTAAAAAAAATGTTTAAAGCAAAGAAATTAGAAAATGTTATTTGGTCTAAAATACCTAAATCTTTTCAAAATGAGGTTCTTTTTGGTGGAAGACAATTTGATGGTTTAATAAATATTATGGACGATATCTATGATGGCTCATCAAGTTGGTGGAGGCAATGGGAGCTTGAAAAATTTAGAAACTCAAAAACTTGTCATGTCTGTGATGGAAAAAGACTAAATGAAAAAGCACTATGTGTTAAGATTAATAACATAACCATTTCTGACTTTACTTCTTTAAGCATAGCTAATTCTTTGAAGTGGATTAATGAATTTGAAAATGAATTAAATGATCAGGAAAAACTAATAGCAGCTCCATTAAAAAAAGAAATCTATTCTAGATTAAATTTTTTAAATGAAGTTGGTTTGAATTACCTAAGTTTATCGAGAAAAAGTTCTACTCTATCTGGTGGAGAATCTCAAAGAATTCGATTAGCAAGTCAAATTGGGTCTGGTTTAACTGGAGTTACATATGTATTAGATGAACCATCAATAGGACTTCATCAAAGAGATAATCAAAAACTAATAAATACTCTTAAGAATTTAAGAGATTTAGGAAACACAATAATAGTCGTTGAGCATGATGAGGATATTATAAGAGAGGCAGATTATGTAGTTGATATCGGTAAGCATGCGGGTATCAATGGTGGATCTATTGTAGCTAACGGAGAATTTAACAAAATACTAAATAGTAAAGATAGTTTAACTAGTAGCTATATAAGAGGTTTAATTGGTAGGTATCCGCCCACTCTTAATAAAATTCCATCAAAACAATTTATTGAAATTAAAAAGGCAAATGGGAATAATTTAAAAGATGTGAGTGTAAAATTTCCTTTAAGTAAGTTTATAACTGTTACTGGTGTATCTGGAAGTGGAAAGTCAACATTAATTAATGAGACTTTGTATGGAGCTACTAATAACAGAATTTATGAAAAAATTATAAAAACACTCCCTTATGAGGACATCAAAGGTATAGAAAATATTGATAAAGTTATAAATATCGATCAATCACCGATTGGAAGAACACCTAGATCTAACCCAGCTACCTATGTTGGGCTTTTTACACCAATAAGAGAATGGTTTGCAAATTTACCAGAGGCTAAAGTTAAAGGTTTTAAGCCTGGCAGATTTTCATTTAATGTTAAAGGAGGTAGGTGTGAGAGTTGTGAGGGTGATGGATTAAAAAAAATTGAAATGCATTTTTTAGCTCCTGTATATGTCAAATGTGAAGTTTGTAACGGAAGAAGGTATAATAAGGAAACATTAAGTATTCAATACAATAAAAAAAATATTAATGATATTTTATCAATGACAGTAGATGATGCTGAAGAATTTTTTATTAATAATCCACAAGTATATTCAAGGCTTAAAACACTAAAAGATGTTGGTTTAGGGTATATTTCTATTGGTCAATCAGCAACAACACTATCCGGTGGAGAAGCTCAAAGGATTAAACTCTCTAAAGAATTATCAAAACGTCAAACTGGCAAAACACTTTATATTTTAGATGAACCTACAACTGGACTTCACTTTGATGATATAAAGAAACTTTTAGAGATACTTCATAAATTAGTTTCTTACGGAAATACTGTAATTGTAATAGAACACAACTTAGATGTTATTAACACGAGTGATTGGATTATAGATCTAGGACCTGAGGGTGGAGAAAAAGGTGGGAATATTTTATTTGAAGGTAAACCAAAGGATCTCATTAAGAATAAAAATAATCAAACAGGTATTTATTTAAAAAAATATCAAGAGTCTCTTGCTTTAAGCACTGCTTCATAATTCAAATCCCCCACTATTCCAAGCACCAGAAATAAAGAAGAGAAAGTTCCAATCAAAACTCCAAAAATAAAAACTATTGGCATTTCAGTTAAATTGACAGGTGCTAGAAAAACCAGACATAATAATGCCAATATAGTTGTGAAACTTGTCAATATAGTTCTTCGAAGATTTAATTTAATTGAGTTGTTAACATTAGTTTCAAAATTATCTTTATTTTCCTCGTTTGAAGTTAAACTTCTAAGCCGATCAAATAAAACTATAGTATCGTTTATGCTGTAACCTGCAATTAGTAGCAAAGCTGCTATCATTGTTAAATTAAATTCAATATTAAATAATGACATAAAGCCTATAGCTACAAAAACATCATGTAATAATGCGAATATACCTGATGCTGCAAACTGCCAATCAAACCTTATCCAAACATAAACAGCTATTACCAACAAAGAAGATGCTAAAGCATAAATAGAATATTTTATAAGTTCTTCACTAAAAGTTGGTTCTATATACTCAGAGAGTAATATTTCAATATCCGGGTTTTGATCAATTATATTTTTTATTTCTTCAATAAAAACAGGATTATTATCACCTGACTCTATTCTTATACTGAAAACATCACTGCCAACCTCTCTTTTAATTAAGACTTCTCTGTCAGAGTCTATAAAATCAAAGTATTCATTAAGCTGATTAGTTGTTAAGTTTGATTTTACCTCAAAGTTTAATCCACCTTTGAAATCAATTCCCAAATTTAATCCTTTAAAAAAAATAATTATAATTGTTAAAATTATAAGTGTAAGGGAGACCAGATAAGATTTATTTTTAAAAGAATAAAAATTAATCATCTTTGAAGTCCAAGGTATTTTATTGAAGTAATATTAATAAATAATTTTAGTATTATGTAAGTAACTATCAGAGAGGATATAATTCCAATAATTAATGAAATTGAAAAACCTCTAATAGGCCCAAAACCAAAAGCAAATAAAAAAATAGCTGCGAATAATGTTGTTAAATTAGAGTCAAGAATAGTTACATAGGCAGAATTGAAACCATGGTTTTTAGGGTCTTCAATATTATGTTTAAAATTTTCTCGAATTCTTTCAAATATTAAAACATTTGCGTCTACACACATTCCTATTGTTAATACTATTCCAATAACACCAGGTAGTGTTAATGTTGTGTTTAATAAGGACATCATTGCAAAAAGTAGAGACAGACAGCTAATAATTGTGATAACTGTAAAAAATCCTGAAATTCTATAATAAATAATCATAAAAAGAGTAATAGCTATAAGAGCTATTATTGATGCTATAACTCCTTTCTCTACACCTTCTTGTCCAAGAGTTGGGCCTATTTGTTTTTCTTGAATTATTTTTATTTGAGTAGGTAAAGATCCAGACTTTAAAATGATTGCAAGATTATTAGCAGTTTCGTTTGTAAAACCTCCAGATATTTGTCCACTGCCGCCAGTAATTGACTCTCTTATAACGGGAGCAGTGATTAAAGAACCATCAAGAACTATTGCAAATCTAGAACCAACATTTTCTGAAGTCATTTTCGCAAAAAGATCTGAACCCTCTTTATTAAAAGAAAAAGCAACGACTGGTTCATTTTGATTATATTGAAGTGATGCATCTTGAATAAAGTCACCAGTTATATTTGGAATTTCTTGAACTCTAACTTGTTCACCAGTTTCTTCATTTATAAAAGTCTTAGAACCAACTATATTATTCTTTTCAAGGTGCAATGTTAATTTAGCCGTTTTGGAGATTACTTCTTTGACGTTATTATCCAAATCACCAGGTATTTCTAATAAAATTTTATTTAATCCTACTTTTTGTATAGATAATTCTTTATTACCAAGAAAATCAACTCTTGACCTTACAATTTCGACTGCATTTAAAGTCATATCTGACAATGATTTATTAAAACTTTGTTTAGAAAAAATATAACTATTTTCCTTATCTGATTTTTCATTAATTTCTAAACCTAAATTTTGTATAACAATATTTGTAAGAACATCTAAATTTTGGTTTTTAGATATTACAATTTCACCATTATCTATATCGGATGAAATAGAATAAGTATTTTCAATATATTGAGATGTTTTAAATAAAAGATTGTTAAGATATTCTTCCTCATTCAATTCCAGTAAATATGAAAAACCTCCCTGAATATCTAATCCAAAATTTATTTTGCTATCAGATGTTTGACTTTCAAAATTAGGTTTAATTAATATGTAGCTTCCTATTAACAGTAATAAAGATACCCATAATCTCCACTGTTTAAAAATAATCATTATGTTAATTTAATTTAATAAGCTATTTAGCTGCTATATCAGCTATCATACCCTTAGCTACTTTGACTTGAACGTTATCTGCTATTTCTACAGAAAGAGTACCATCATCATTTACATAATGGATGTTGCCTATAATTCCGCCTTGGGTCACGACACGATCACCTTTTTTTAAATTTGCGATCATATTTTTGTGATCTTTTAATTTCTTTTGTTGGGGCCTAATAAGTAAAAAGTAGAAAACGACAAAAATTAATATAAGTGGTAGAATTCCTGCAAGTTGTTCCATGATTTAAATCCTTTAAATTAATAAAATAAGCACTAAAATCTCACAATCATCAATGAAGTCAACATAAAATTGAAAAATAAATATTTACTCTGCTGGAATAGATCAAAAAATTGTTTAGATAAAATACCATTCAATAAAGTCCTTGATTTAAAGCTTTTGTACGGTGTTGATCAACAAATAAAAAAAATAGAGGAAAATACAAAAAATTTTTTAAAAGGTTTAGCTTTTAATCATGGTCTTTTATGGGGTGTGCGAGGAAGTGGTAAAAGCAGTATTATAAGAGGTATATTAAAAAATTATGCATATAAATATGATAAATTTGAAACATTAGAAATTAATAGTGAAGATTTATCAGATTTACCAAATATTTTTTTAAATTATAAATTCAATAAAAAAATCGTAATATTTATTGACGATCTATCATTTGAACAAAATGATAGAAGATATATTCAATTTAAATCTTTTCTTGAAGGGTCTTTTTACAACTCAAATTACGAATTTCTAATATATGTTACAAGTAACAGAAGGCATCTAATGAAGAGAGATATGTTAGATAATGAGAGATCATCTGCAATATCTCAAGATGAAGGGATTGAAGAAAAATTATCTTTGTCTGATCGGTTTGGATTATGGATTAGTTTTCATAACTTAAGTAAGAAAGACTTCATCTTAATAATAAAAAATTATTGTAAATTTTATAAAGTAGAATTTGATAATGAAATTGAAAATAGTGCACTCAAATGGATCTTTTCAAGAGGAAATAGAACAGGTAGATCTGCATACCAATTTTTTAAATACTATTGTTCTAGTAAGAATATAATTATTTAGAGATTTTATCTAAATTCCCCATATATGGTTTCAGGACCTGAGGTATACTAATACTACCATCCTCATTTTGATAGTTTTCCAGAATTGCTATTAATGTCCTTCCCACTGCTAGACCAGATCCATTTAAAGTGTGAACAAATTTATTTTGATCTGAGTCTTTGTAACGAGCATTCATTCTCCTAGCTTGAAAAGAATTACAATTACTACAAGAAGATATTTCTCTATATTTTCCCTCACCAGGTAACCATACTTCAATATCATAAGTTTTTTCTGCAGAAAAACCCATATCACCAGAGGATAATAAAATAACTTGGTAAGGAATTTTTAAATCATCTAGTATTGAAGTTGCACAACTTAACATTCTTTCTAACTCTTTTTCCGACTCATTTTCTTTAGTTATACTAACTAATTCGACCTTAGAAAATTGATGCTGTCTAATCATTCCCCTTGTATCTCTTCCAGCTGCTCCAGCTTC
Organism: uncultured Alphaproteobacteria bacterium; assembly: GCA_902539635.1. GTDB lineage: Bacteria > Pseudomonadota > Alphaproteobacteria > HIMB59 > HIMB59 > HIMB59. The sequence continues at coordinate 68,561 of CACBJQ010000003.1, read as the reverse complement.
AGATCTATAACATGGTGTCCAAGCTGTGTACCTCAAGGGCAAATTCTTATCAGATACGATTGTATCTAAAACTAAATTAGTTAAAGGAACCTCTGCTGTTGGTATTAACCAGTGTTTTGTGTTAGTTTTGAATAAATCTTCTGAAAATTTTGGCAATTGTCCAGTTCCATAAGCTGCAGCGTCTCTAACTAAATTAGGAGGATTAATTTCTGTATAGTCAAATTCATTTGTGTGTTTATCCAACATGAAATTAGCTATAGCTCTCTCTAATTGGGCAATTTTTTTCTTTAAATACACAAACCTAGTACCTGAGACTTTCCCAGCTTGCTCAAAATCAATCATTTCCAAGTTTTCTCCAAGTTCATAATGAGACTTTGGCTTAAAACTAAAAGAGGGAATTTTTCCAACTTGTTTAATCAATTTGTTTGAATTTTCGTCTTTTCCAACTGGTACATCATTATGTGGAAGGTTTGGCAAACTAGATAAATTATTTTTTAATTGTTCATCTATTATTGAAATATCATTTTCTAGTTCATCAATCTTATTTTTAATTAATTGTACTTTTTTTTGCAATTCGGCTTTATCACCGTCGTTAAGATTTGCAAAAGAAGATGATAAATTTTTTCTTTCTGCTCGTAGTTCTTGAGATTTAGTTAATATATCTCTCTTTTTTTTATCAAGTAAGATAATTTCATTAGACTTTGGATCAATAAATCTCTTATTTAATAATTCATCAAATAAATCTGGATTATCTCTTATAAAATTAATATCGTGCATAATAATCTTTTAATAATATTTTCATTGTTTTTTATTATGACGCTTAGCCATAAATTTAGAAACAAGAATAGATATTTCATACAAAATTATTATAGGTAACGCTAGAGAAATTTGTGAGAATGGATCAGGTGGCGTTACAATTGCAGCAAATACAAATGATAAAACAATTGCATATTTTCTAAAAGAAACTAATTGAGCGATAGTAAGAATGCCAAATTTCACAAGTAATAGTAAAATAACAGGTAATTGAAAAGCTAATCCAAATGCAAAAATAAATGTCATCATCAAGGACAAATATTCGTTCATTTTAGCTTGAAGTGTAATATTGATACCGTCTGCTTGTGAAGTTTGAAAACTCAAAAAAAACTTCCATGCTACCGGTGATATAACATAGTAAACAACAGCAGCACCTAGGACAAACAAAAAAGGGATTGCTACTAAAGTTGGTAATGAAATTTGTTTTTCTTTTTTTAGCAATCCTGGTGATACAAAAGACCAAATCTGTATTGATAAAAATGGGAAAGAAATAAAAGCTGCTGTAAAAAAAGCTACTTTAACATTCGTTAAAAAAGCCTCTTGTAAGGCTGTATAAATCAATCCATTACCCTCTACCAAAATTGATGTGAGAGGTTTAGCTAGAAATTCAAATATCGATTGAGAAAAATAAAAAGAAACTATAAATGCAACAATAAAGAAAATTATTACATATAAAAGTTTTTGTCTTAGTTCTTTTATATGATCAAAAAAATTCATAGAACTATCAGCTTCGGTCATTATTTTCATCTTTCATAATTTGATCATTACTTTTTTCGATAAATTCGTCTAATTCTTTTCCCTCTTTTACTATTGACTCTTTTGTGTCTAAAATTTCCTTTTTGATATCTTTTACTTCCTCTATATGTGATATCTCATTTACAGTTGATTTAAATTCTCTGGAGAGTTTTCCCAAACCTGAAGTTATACTTTTTAAAAATTTAATAACAGCTGGTATTTCTTTTGGGCCTACAACTATTACCGTAATAATTAGGATGATGGATATCTCCATCCAACCTAAAGAAAACATTACTGGTCCTTATTTTGATTGTCTTGATCTGGATTAGTTGGTTTATCATCTTCGGCCATATTGCTCTTAAATGACTTAATACCTTTTGCCATATCTGCCATCAAAGAGGGTATTTTTCCTTTACCAAACAATAATAGAACAATAATTAAAACAATTATCCAATGCCATATGCTAAAAGCACCCATATATAAACTCTACTATATTATTGATATCTTATCTAGGGAAAATGAATACGTGGTTTAGATCTAAAGAAAAAGAAACTGAACTTGCAGGAGCAGGCAAAAATTCTCCAATCAATTTACTATGAATGTGATGTTTATTATTATTTCTATCATTAACTGTCATATGAATTATAGCACTATTTCCTAAAAATTTTGAGTCAACTACAACTCCAGAGTTAGGGCTTGTTAAAGGAGATTTTTCAACATTCAATTTAATAGCCTCAGGTCTAACTACTACATTAACTTGTTGGTTATCTGTAAAGTCTTTTGTATTAAGTATACCCAAAGGAGTATCACATTTATTATTTATAACTTTTGTCTGAAAAATATTTACCTCTCCAAACAAAGAGGCAACATAAACATTAGAGGGATTAAAGTATATTTCACGAGGTTTTCCTATTTGAACTATTCTTCCCTTTTCCATTACAACAATAACATTGCTAAGAAACATAGCCTCTTCGGCATTGTGTGTTACTACTATAGCAGAGGAGTCCAAGCTATTTATTAAGTGCAGTGTGTCATCAATAATTTCCTTTTTTAAATTAGTATCTAAATCAGAGAAAGGTTCATCTAATAGTAATAGTCGTGGTTGAACAGCTATTGATCTTGCTAATGCTACTCTTTGCTGCTCTCCTCCACTAAGAGCATGAGGATATTTATCTAGAAAATTTTCAACTTTGGCTAATTGAATAACTTGATCAATCAGCTGTTTTTTATTTACTTTAGAGCTTGCAGCAAAGCTAATATTTTCTTTTACATTCATGTGAGGAAATAATGCAAAGTCTTGGAAAACGTAAGAGATTGATCTTTGCTCAGGGGGAGTATTAAATCTCTCGTTTGCAACTAATTTACCCTCAAAAGATATTTGTCCCTTTTGAATTTCTTCTAAACCAGCTATTAATCGAATTAAAGTTGTTTTTCCACAGCCGGAAGGACCCAAAATGGAAACAATAGAATTATGCTCTATTGAAAAACTAAGTTTATTTATAGCATTCACCTCACCAAAAGAGTGGTGAAGATCTCTCACATCAAGTATCATTATTTTGAGTTAATTGACTTTTTGAGAACTCATCAAGAGTTTCTGCCTGATCGTCATCATCTATAAAGGCTTCATCCTTATTTAAATCATCTGAAACCTCTTGAATATTCATTGAAGCAAAATTTTCATCTAATATTCCTGAGTTTTTCATTTCCTCTATTCCAGGAAGATTATCTAAAGTACCTAAGCCAAAATGTAAAAGAAAGTCTTCAGTGGTACCCCAAAGAATAGGCCTACCAGGAACTTCTTTTCGGCCTCCTGGAGCTATCCATCCAAACTCCATTAATTGATCAAATATTCCTTGCCCTATAACAACCCCTCTAATACTTTCAATTTCTGATTTTGTTATAGGTTGATGATAAACAACTATTGCTAATGTCTCTATTGCTTGTTTTGAAAGTCTTTTTTGTATTTCTTTTTTTTCATGAAATATCTCACTGACTTCGGTATTTGTTAGGAAAATCCACTTATTGGATATTTTTTTTAAATTTATACCTCTATGTTGATAAGCAGTCTCTAAGTTAGACATAACTTCAGAAATATCCTCATGAATGTCTAATCTTTTTTTGATTTCATTTTCTGATACTGGCTTACTTGAAGCAAATATTAAAGCTTCTATTTTTTGTGAAGTTTCACTCATCTTTTTTTAAATATATATCAGAAAATGGTAAAGATTGCTTAATTACTATTTTTTTTTCTTCATTTTTATCTTCTTTTGCCATGTGAAGGCTGGCATTAAATGTGCTAGAAAAAAATGATTTATTCAAAATATCAGATTTTAAATTATCAGGTAATAAACTCTTTAATGTAAACCAATCTTGGTTAGATAAAATTTCCTTTGAGATAACATTTTGACCATCCTTGATTGTAAATAATTTGGTAGAACTAAACTTTAAAGTATATTGTTGATTTCTTTTATGAACATTTGCATATGCTTTTAAAAGATCAATAAGCTTGTCTTTAATTACAAAATTTTTTTCAATTTTTAATTTATGTTTTTGTGTATTTGGATAAAATTCCTGTTTGAATTTAGGAAGCTCAAATAACTTAATACTATTTTTATTTACAAGTTCTAGTATAGTTAATCGATTTGTTAGAAATCTTGTTACTTTTTTAACATCCTCTTCTTTGTCTTTATTTACAAGGTATTTAGATTTTAAAAAGACCATAATAGCAGCCATTAGTAAATATTCCGATGCTATCTCTATGCTAACCTTTTTTAAATCTACAATAAAAGCAATATATTGGTTACAAAGACTAAGTATTGGTAGGTTTTTTAAATCAAATTTATTCTTATGAACAAGTTCTAAAAGAACGTCTAAAGGTCCATTGTAGTCTTTAATATCTATATTAAGATTAGAATCCATTAATTTTTAACAATTGATTATACAATTCATGATAGTGATTAATATTAATAGATTTGAAGTCTAATTTTTTCTTATATTGCAGAAGTTTATTGGATTTGTAAACATTAACGTAATTTTTCGAAAAATTAAAAGCATTTATAATTTCACTATATTTATCCAAGTCAGAGCTACAATCTAAAATAACATCTAATTTAGAATAGTTAGCTAACTTAATAGCATCCTTAATATTATAAATATTAGCATTCATTTCTAGATCATCAGATATGAGTAAACCTTTGAACCCAATTTTTTTTCTAATAATATTATCAATAATATAATTTGAAAAAGTAGCGATGTTATTTTTATCCCACGATAGATATTTAATATGCGCAGTCATTGCCAAAGGAAGGCTATTAAAATATTTAAATAATTTGATGTGATCCTGAAGAGAGATTTTACTCAATTTAGTTATTGGCATCGTCAAATGAGAGTCTTTATTTGTTACACCATGTCCAGGAATGTGTTTCATTATTGGAATTAGCCCGAAATAAATTAAATTTTCTAATAATATTTTTTGCAAAATTAAATTAATATTAATATTTGGTCCAAAAGTTCTTTTTTTAATCATTAAGATTGTATTTTTAATTGGTAAATCTAGAACGGGAACTGTGTTAACATTAAAATCTAGTTTTTTTAGATAATACGATGTTATGAAAGATTTCAAAAAAACTAATTGTTTTGATAAAGAGGGGTATCTTAAATAAATCTTATATAACTCAAAATTATCTAAAAAATTAAATTCTTTGAATTTTTTAAATCTATTTACAATACCACCCTCTTGATCAATAAAAATTAAAGTATTTTTACTTAATGATTTAATAGATTGATTTAATTTTGAAATTTGTGGAATATTACTGATATTTCTTGCAAAAATTATTACTCCAAAAGGTTTTATCTTTGAAATAAAATTTTTTTCTTGTTTAGATAAAGAAATACTTTTAATGGATATAATTATTGGAAAATTCATTTTATAAAATCAAATTCATCAGAAGTAATAGTTATAAAAATATCAAAAAAAATATACTTCAAGTAATTATCGAAGAATAGATAGCTAAATAATAAAGTAAGTATTAGAAAAAAAATTACTATTAAAATTTTTAGATTTTTCACATTTGTAATTTAGGCTTTATGCCTAAAATTTTTAATCCTTCGTCTAAGACATTTTGATAATTATGTAATAACTTAATTACATTAGAAGATATATTGTTTTCATTATCTAAAAATTTAACTGATGGTTTATTTTTTGAAGAGGACCATAATGTATGAAAATATGAAGACAAACTCTCTAAGTAGTGTGCTATTAAATGAACTTCTTTTTTTAAATATGCAGATTTTACTACGTTATCCCACTCCAATAATTTTTTATATAAGTTTTTTAATTCTGTAGAAACTATTACGGGTGTATCAACAACTTTATTTACCTTATTTAAAATAGATTGTGTTCTAGCATAAGAATACTGAATATAATAAATAGGATTTTCCTTATTCTCTCTCTTAATTAAATCTATGTCTAAATCCATGTGAGTATCATTTTTTCTATAAGACATAAAATATCTAAAATTATCAATTCCTATTTCATCTATTAAATTTTTAAGTTCAAAAATGTTACCCTCTCTTTTTGAGAGTTTCTGTATTTTATTATCGCGTTTTAAGTTTACAATTTGACAAAAAACAACTGAAAAATCAATTTTTGGATGTAAAGAAGTTATCGCTGATGATAATCTTTTGAGATATCCTAAATGATCTGCACCCCATATATTTATTAATTTATTAAATCCTCTTTGAAATTTATCTTCATGAAAAGCAATGTCATTTGCAAAATAAGTGGGAGTGCCATCATTTTTAGTTAATGCTCTATCTTCATCATCTTCAAAAAGAGTTGATTTAAATATTGTTAGCTGATTGTCCTTTAAAGTGCCCGTAAAATCTTTAGGAGCATTTAATTGGCCTTGATATATTAGATCTTTTTGCTTTAATTTTTCAAGAATTAATGGGAGGTAGCCCTTGTACATAATGTTTGTTTCGTATGAGATTTGATCAAATTTTATCCCTGCTGTGCCAAGTGTTTGAAGCGTCTGATTGACAAGATTTTCTATAGCATAATTTACAATTTTGTTTTTCTCATCAGAACTTAACTTATTATCAAATAGTGGTTTAAATTTTTCGTAACAGTTCTTTGCTAAGTCATTAATGTAATCACCTTTGTAAAATTGTTTTTCATTAAGATTTAAATTGTATGTATGTGAAATAGAATAAAGTATTGAAGATAGAAATTCATTAATTTGATTACCTGTGTTATTTACATAGTATTCACGAGTAACAGGATGTCCAAAATACTCAAATAAATTAGATAAAATATCCCCAACAACCGCGCCTCTTCCATGTGCTAAGTGTAATGGGCCAGTTGGATTAGCAGATACAAATTCAATATTTACTTTTTCATTTTCAGTTAATTCTTTTTCATTATTGAATAATTGAGGATTAAAACTCTCATCCTTGAGAAAAAAATTTATAAAACCAGGTCCAGCAATTTCTACTTTTTCAAAATTATTTAAGTTAATGCCATTTAAAATGATATTTGCTAATTGATTTGGATTTTTTCCGAATATTTTTGAAAATTTTAGAGCAGCATTAGTTGTAAAATCACCTTTTTTGTCAAAAAGTGTTTCAACTTCAACATCTTCAAAATTAATACTAACGTTCTTATCAATTTTGATTATTATTTCAAAAAGAGATTTTTTTAAATTATGTAACATATTTTTTATAGAAATTTATAGCATACTGATCTGTCATACCACATACATAATCGACTATAATTTGTTGCTTATCTGTATCGGATTGTAATTTTTCTTTCCATTTAGATGGAAGCATAGAGGTATCATTATTTAATAATTTTATTATAGATACTAAAATTTTTTCAGCTTGCATTCTATTTTTATATACAAAATCAGATGTGTAAAAAAACTCGAATAGAAAATTTTTAAGAAATTTTACTTTATCTAATACTGTAGGACTAAACTTAACTAAAAAATTTGCGTTTATTATAACATCTTCGATTGATCGTATTTGTGAATTATTAGAAAGAGTATTTTCAGTCTCATATAGAAGATCCAAAATTAAGTAGTTCATAATGGACCTTGAAAAGTAATTTCTTGCAATACTTTTATCTAAGTTTGCAATGTATGAAAAATCTATAAAATCAAATTGTTCTTTATTTTCAGCTAAACTTGATATTGTCAGAATACCTGATCTTAAAGCATCATCGAAATCATGAGCAATGTAAGCTATATCATCAGACAAGGATGCGATTTGAGCCTCTAATGAAGGATTTTTATTTAAATCAAATTTAAAATTTTTTGATAAGTCGTAGTTTCTATTTGTTTCTTGTATTTTTCCATTATGCTTTATTAAGCCATCAATTGTTTCCCAAGTTAAATTTAAACCATCAAAATTTATATATCTCTTTTCTAATAATGTAATTTGTCTAAAAGATTGATAATTATGGTTAAAATTTGCATCTAATTCTTGAGTAATTATTTCTTCGCCTACATGACCAAAAGGACTATGACCTAAATCATGAGATAGCGCTATACATTCTGTGAGATCTTCATTTAAAGACAACTTTCTACTTATAGATCTTGCAATTTGAGATACCTCAAGAGTATGTGTTAGTCTATTTCTATAATAGTCACCTTTTTCAAACATAAATACTTGTGTTTTATCTTTTAGTTTTCTAAAGGCTGTTGAATGATAAATTCTGTCTCTATCTCTCTCGTAAAGTGATCGATGATCATTTATTTCATCGTAAAGTCTTCCTTTTGAATTTTCTGGTAAAGCTGATAAATTACTGAACATATGGGAAGTATTAATATAACAGATAAAGCTATAAATAAAATTCAAGAAGTTCTAAAAGATCAAAATATGAAATATTTTAGAATCAGAGTCAAAGGTGGTGGATGTTCTGGATTCCAGTACGTATTTAAAAGTGAAAATGTAATTAATGAAACCAAAGATCATGTATTTAACTTTAAAGATTTACAAATTCTGATCGATAAAAATTCTATGACTTTCATAAATGAATCTGAATTAGATTACAAAGATGAATTGATAGGCTCTAGTTTCTCTATTTCAAATCCTAACGCTAAAAATTCTTGCGGCTGTGGCACATCATTTAGCGTTTAATTGTGAAAATAATTAGTTGGAATGTAAATTCTTTAAGAGCTCGAGAACCACTTATAGAAAAAATAATAAAAACAGAAACTCCAGATATAATTTGCTTACAAGAACTGAAGATATTAGATAAAGAATACGTAGAAAATTTTTTTAATCAATTTTTATTGAAAACAGTGGCTGAGACTCAAAAAAGCTATAATGGGGTAAGCGTTTCTTGTAAAAGAGAGATTGTATTAAATGAAAATCCCCTAAAGAAGTTAAATATGACACAAGCAAGAAACAATACAGTAATTATAAAAGATAAAAATTTAGCAATCCTCAATTGTTATTTCCCTAATGGAAATCCTATAGATACAGACAAATTTATAAATAAGCTTGAGTGGATGAAATTACTTTATAAAGAAATAGAAATACTTAAAAAAGAATATGAAGTTTTATTAATGGGAGATTTTAATGTTATTCCAGATGATGAAGATGCTCATGATATTAAAAAATATAAAAATGATGCTCTAGCACAACCTCAATCCAGAAAAGAATTCTATAAATTAATAAATCTAGATCTAATTGATGTTTTTAAGACTACTCCAAAAAAACAAAGTTATACTTTTTTTGATTATAAAACTTACAAATTTGGAAAAGAGGAAGGAATAAGAATAGACTTCTTTCTTTTATCTCCATTTTTGAAAAGTAAAATAATGAAACTAAAAGTATTAAAAGAATACCGTGATATGGATAGACCCTCTGATCATTGCCCTATTCTTATAGATTTAAATATCTGAATAAGTCTTTTTTTCTAATTTACCACCAGGGTGTGTAACTGCCCCTAGGTTTGCAGGTCCAACAGTTTTCATGTATTTCCATAAAGTACCTGACATAAACTCTGGTTCTTTATTAACCCATTTAGTTTTTCTATCTGATAACGTTTTTTCGTCTACATTCAAATTTAGTAAATTTTTCTCTGCATCAATTTCTATTTCATCACCATCTTCAACTAACGCTATAGGTCCACAATCATAAGCCTCTGGACCTACATGGCCGATACAAAAACCTCGCGTACCTCCAGAGAACCTTCCGTCAGTAATTAAAGCTACCTCTTCGCCAAGATCTTGTCCATAAAGCGCACTAGTGGTAGATAGCATTTCTCTCATACCTGGACCTCCTTTTGGACCCTCGTATCTTATAATAACAACATGACCAGGTTTAATTTTACCATTTAAGACAGCGTCTAGAGCATGTTCTTCTCTATCAAAGCAAATTGCCATTCCTTTGAACTGTAATTTTTTAAGTCCAGCTATTTTTACGATTGCACCATCTGGAGCCAGTGAACCTTTCAAACCTACCACGCCGCCTGTTTTAGTTATTGGGCTACTGACAGGATAAACAACATCTTGATTTTTTGGTAACTCCACATCTTTTACATTTTCAGCTAACGTTTTTCCAGTAACAGTCATGCATGATCCATCAATCAACCCGCCATCAATGAGTGCTTTAATTAAAACAGGAACGCCACCAACTTCATATAAATCTTTAGCTACATATTTCCCCCCAGGGGCTAAATTACCTATATAAGGTGTTGATTGGAAAATATTACAGACATCTTCCAAAGTAAATTCAATACCAGCTTCATGAGCCATAGCAGGTAGATGTAAACCTGCGTTGGTTGATCCACCTGATGCTGAAACAACCACAGCCGCATTAATTAGTGATTGTTTTGTAACAATATCCCTTGGTCTCAAGTTTTTTTCGATTAATTCCATAACCACTCTTCCACTTTCATAAGCGTATTTATCTCTACTTTCATAGGGAGCTGGTGTCATAGCAGAACCTGGAAGTGCTAAACCAATAGTCTCAGAAACGCATGCCATGGTATTTGCGGTGAACTGTCCGCCACAGGATCCAGCTGATGGACAGGCAACACATTCAATGTCATGGAGTTCTTGGTCTGAAATTTTTCCTGTTGAATGTTTTCCAACAGCTTCAAAAACATCTACTATAGTTACGTCCTTATCCTTATAAACACCTGGTAATATAGATCCACCGTACATAAATACAGATGGCACATTAAGTCTTAGCATTGCCATCATTAAACCTGGCAAAGATTTATCACACCCCGCTAAACCAACTAAGGCATCATAACAGTGCCCTCTTACAGAAAGTTCAGTTGAATCAGCTATAATCTCCCTACTAGTTAAAGAAGATTTCATTCCCTCATGACCCATAGCTATACCATCAGTAACAGTAATAGTGGTAAATTCTCTTGGTGTCCCTTTAGAGTCCCACACACCTTTTTTGGCTGATTGAGCTTGGCGAGAAAGTGAAATATTGCAAGGGGCAGACTCATTCCATGTGGTTACTACACCGACAAAAGGTTGTTTAATCTGTTCTTCGGTAATGCCCATAGCATAATAAAAAGCTCTATGTGGTGCACTTTTAGGACCTACAGAAACATGTCTACTTGGTAATTTGCTTTTATCAACCATTATTGAATATTCATTAATATACTATCAATTTTAGACAATTCCATATTAATTGAACTTTGTCTTTCTTTATTTTGATCAATGAGATCTTTTGGAGCTTTTGATACAAAATTTTCATTTGATAAATTCTTATCAATCGTATTTTTTTCTTTTTCCAAAGAGCTTTTATTTTCTTGAAGTTTTTCTTTGATTTTAGATTTGTCAATTTGGTTTGTGGAAATTTCGAAATCAAACTCTTTAAAAGGTAAAGTAACACTATTGTCTTTATGGGATGATGAAAGTTTTTTTCTTGTTAAAAATTCAAATGTTTTTTTATTATCTTCTAAAATTGTTTGAATTAATTGGTTTTTAGAAAAAATTTCTACAGTATCTTCTTTTTTGATTTCAAAAAGTTTTTCTATTGACCTGTATTCCTCTATAAAGTCGATAAATAACTTTGTTTTAGATACATGATCGCTCTCAGTTTTTAGATCAACATAGTCCCACTGATGACTCATCAAGATATCTTTATTATTTTTACCCCACAATTTTTCAGTGATGAAAGGAATCACTGGATGTAAAAGTTGCAGTAAAGAATTAAATACTAAATGAAAAGTGTTTTTGGTTTCATAGATAAATTGACTGTCGTCTAAAAGATTTTTAGAAAGTTCAATATACCAGTCACAAAAAGTATGCCATGTGAAATGATATAGTTGATTAGCTACTTCATGAAAATAGTATTTTTCATAATTTTCTTGAACTTTTTTATATAACTCTTGAAACTCATTTATAATCCAAATATTAAAAATATGATTAGGGTTAACTTTGTCGTTATCTGTATATGGATAAATTCCTTTAAATTCAGCGAACTTGTAGGCATTGGTGATTTTAGTAACAAAGTTTCTATAACCAGCTATGCGTTGCTCACTTAACCTAACATCCCTTCCTGGTGTGTTTAAGGATGTTAAAGTAAAGCGAAGTGTATCTGCACCATACTTGTCAATTATTTCTAAAGGATCTATGACATTACCTTTTGATTTTGACATTTTTTGACCTTTTTCATCACGAACAAGAGCATGAACATAAACAGTTTTAAAAGGTGTATCTGACATAAATTTATTTCCCATCATCATCATGCGAGCAACCCAGAAAAAGATGATATCAAAACCCGTAACTAGTACAGAATTGGGGTAAAATGTATCTAATGTTTGTTCTTTATTTGGCCATCCCAATGTAGAGAAAGGCCAAAGAGCTGAGGAGAACCAGGTGTCTAAGACGTCTTGATCTCTTTTTAAAATTATTTTATCAGCTTTATAAAAGTCTACAGCTAAATTTTTTGCTTCTTCTTCAGTTTCTGCACAAAATTCTTTTCCATCAGGGCCATACCAAACTGGAATTTGATGTCCCCACCATATTTGTCGAGAAATACACCATGGTCTAATATTTTCCATCCATTGAAAGTATGTTTTCTCCCAGTTTGAGGGAAAAAATTTTGTATCACCGTCTTTTACAACTTTCATAGCCTGTTTTGCTAACTCTTCAGCATTACAAAACCACTGATGAGTTAAAAAAGGTTCGACAACAGTGTTCGAGCGATCACCATATGGTATTGTAGTTTTATAATCTTCAATTTTTTCTAAAAAACCATTTTCTTTGAGTAAGTGAACAACTTTTTTTCTTGCCTCAAATCGATCTAGTCCCTGAAATTCTTTAGGACAGTTTTCATTCAATGATCCATCCTCGTTTAAAATATTTAATAATTCTAAGTTGTGCCTTTTACCGATTTCAAAATCGTTAAAATCGTGTGCTGGGGTAATTTTAACAGCGCCACTTCCCATTTCGGGATCAGAATATTCATCAAATATAAGTGGAATAGATCTTGAGGTTAAAGGAATAGTAAAAGTTTCTTTTTTTAATGAAGTATATCTACTGTCATTAGGATTAACTGCTATAGCAACATCACCAAAAATTGTTTCTGGCCTGACTGTTGCTACAGTTATACTCTCAGAATTAGAGCAAGGATATTTTATATAGTAAATTTGGGTGCTTACATCTGTAGGAACAACTTCTAAATCAGAAATAGCTGTTTTAAATTTGGTATCCCAATTAACAAGAGCTTGATCTTTATATATCAAACCCTCTGTATATAATTTAACAAAGACCTTTCTAACTGCAGATGATAATCCCTCATCCATCGTAAATCTTTCCCTTGACCAATCACATGAGCTACCAAGCCTTTTTAATTGATTTATGATTGTGGAACCCGAATATTCTTTCCACTCCCATATTTTTTCAATGAACTCTTCTCTTGTGAGATCTTTACGATAAATATTTTTCTCAGCTAAGTTTCTTTCTACAACCATTTGTGTCGCTATGCCTGCATGATCTGTTCCTGGTTGCCATAGAGTATTAAAGCCATTCATACGGTGATATCTTGTTAAAATATCTTGAATAGTGTTATTAAGAGCATGTCCCATATGCAGCGACCCTGTTACATTTGGGGGAGGTATACAAATAGAAAAGTTTTTATCAAAATTGTATTTAGGTTTAAAACATTCTTTATCTAACCAAAGCTGATAAATTTCATTTTCATATTCTTTTTTATTTTGAAATTCATCCATTTGCTAAAAAACAAATGGTTCGGATTGAACATATTTATAAATATATGAAGAAGAAGCTTCATCTATAACAAACTTATTCGATTTGCCTCCTACTTTTATATATTTAACAATTTTATGTTTAAAATCTTGGTTATCAATTATACAAACTATTTCTGCATTATCTGATGCATTTTTAATTATATTTATGGGCTCTTCATCAAGTGAACCATTAATAATAATCTTTTGATATTTTTTAATATTTGGCTTTTTGTTATTGAAAAATTCTTCTATCGTTAAATCTAATAAAGAGGCATTGAATAAACGTTCTTTAATACTATCTTTGAAAACTTCAGTCATTTGCATAGAAGACTCTATACAGTCAATATTAGAGGAAAATTTATTAATAATAGATGTTGATGTACCAAATCCAGAACCAATTTCTAAAATACTCTCATCATCAATCTCACCCAAAGCTTGTAATAAATGAAATGATGTTAAAGGAGGTAGAATAAAGCGACCATCATCTAAAAATATAATTTTATCAGAATAAGCTAAATGTTTATAAGGTTTTGGATATAAGTTTTCTCTTGGAAATAATTCAATTTTTTCGATTAAAGACGAGTTTTTAATACGATTAGCTCTTAGTTGATTAAGAACCATATTTGATCTTGCTTGTTCAAAATTCATGATAAAGTTTGATTTATAACAAAATTAATTGTTTTTCATAGATCATATTCGCCTCATATAAAATAATAGTGTAAATTAAACTATGAAATTATTTAGTGTTTTTATTTTAATTACCTTTTGTTCATTATCCTATGCTCATCAACCTGTAATTAATGACTCAAACCCAAATAAACCTAATGAGGCGTATCTAATAGAAAAACCAGAAATATCAAAAGCAATATACTCTAAATTAAATGGTGAACCACATTATTACTTAATAAATTCTGATCAGAAATTTAATTTTTATGTTGGTATTACTGTTCCAAAAATTGATGATTGTAATACATTTAGAAAGTTCTCATTTAGTATTTTAGAAGGTAAAGACCTTGAGTTAAGTGTCATCGAGGAAGTTGATGGTAAAAATTTTGAGTGGTGGGAATGGTATGAGCCCTATGGTAAAAAATGGTATTGGATAGGACCACAAATAGGTGAAGATTTTAAAAGTACATTAACTTACGAACCAGGTTCATACTACATTAAAGTTTTCAATGAAATTAATATGGGTAATTACGTTCTTGCAACTGGAGATATAGAAAAATTTGGACCAACTGTTATTGCTAAACTGCCATTAATAATGCCAAAGGTTAATAAATTTTGGGACAATGAACATTGTGTAAAATGAAGTTTTCACAATATTCACAAATTAAAAAATACAAAATCCAATTTATTTGATAAGATAGAATCACCTAGAGGATAGGTTTAAGGATGGAGGTTAAAAAGATGAAGCCACCAAAGTAAGTAATTTAAGACATTACTTAAAAAAATTTTTTCTAATTATCTATTGCTTCTTTTACCTTTTAACATAACTAATCCTAATAAATTCTTGTTTTTATATTGCTGTAATCTTTGAACAACTCTTGAATTTTTAATTTTAATTTTTATTAAATTTAAGGATTTAAATTTTCAATATAATTTAAGCGACCCAAGATTTCATCTCTGTCCATATAATAACCTTGAAGGTGCCTTTCTCCAGAATTGGCATCATATTCTTTTCTACCATGTAACACTCTTCGATTATTAAAACTAAAAATATCTCCGGCTTGCATACGAAAGTTAATTTCAAACCTCTGGTCATGTAGTAAGCTTAAAAGCTTTCTGTATGCTGAGTAAAAATGATCCATTTGATCAGGATGGCAGTCCATGACTCCCATATAGGCAACGCTGAACCTAATATCATTATAATCATTATTGTGATCGAGAGTTATTATAGGTTTATGCATTACTCTAATTGTATTAGTTGTGTAGTCTCTATTTACAAATTTTACGGACGTATTAAGTAGTACTTCATAATCATTTGGGTGATTATTTTTTAAATAATCAATTACCTTAAAACCATCTACAGCAACTGACTCACCCCCAGTAGCGTTATTTATTAAGCAGTGAAGAAACTGATATCCTGGAGCTATCTCATAATATGGTAAATCAATATGATTTCTTAGACCTGCAGCAGTATAAGCTGAATTATTAGGGTTAGGTATATCAATGACCTCGAATGGTGTTTTAAAAAAAGTTTCTCGAGTGTGACTTATATTTTTCAGGATATCAAAACCAGAATTTACATCTGTTGGAGTATTTTTAACAATTGAAATACCAAAAAAATGTAGTTGCTGTAACCACTTTTTTAAACCATCATCACTACTAATTATTTCGCTATAATCTATTTGAATATCAGTAAATGTATCTTGCATGGATTTATCCCAAATCCTATATGGTGAAACGTACTCTCGACTGTGTTTTAAAGAATAACAATTATGTCTCAACCAATCTCTCTCATAAACACTTTTATGCCCTCCCTCACTCCATTCAATCTCAAGATTACCTTCACTATTTAGAGAATAATTTTTAGGGTGAATATCTTCAGATACATCAAGCAAATTAAAAGTTCGTTCACGAGCTGTTGGATGTACTTCAGAGGGACAATTATCTCTCAACCATAAGAAATTATATTTACTTTTAAAACCATCACTCCAATCGACCAAAATAGACTTGTTATTTTTATCGATTGTTTTAATTGAAAGATTTTCGCTCATATTAAAATTTATTAAATGTTTTATTCCAATTAGGAAAATTATTTCTTTGATATTTATTCAAAGTTTTCATGATTTCAATCAAAAAAATATCTCTTTGCACCTCTAGATCTTTAATAGTATGTTTTCCTGCCTGTTTTTTTGTGCCTGAAATCATTAATTTTTTTAGCTTTGCATCAAGTTTTGGCGCCTTTAATTTAGTCCAAGGTAATTTAAGAGCAGGTCCAAACTGCTCTAACATGTGTTTCATACCAGTTTGCCCTCCTGCAAGATGAAAAGTTAGACAAACACCCATAAAAGACCATCGTAATCCAGGTCCATAAACAATCGCATCGTCAACATCTTGAGTCGAAGCGATGCCATCTTTAATTATGTGAAGTGCCTCTCTCCAAAGAGCCTCCTGCAAGCGATCAGATATATAGCCCTCAATTTCTTTTTTTACAATCAAAGGCTTCATTCCTATTCCCTCGTAAAACTTCTTAGCTCTGGTAATTGTGTTTTTCTTTGTTTGCTTTCCTGATACCAACTCGACAAGAGGTAATAAATATACAGGGTTAAATGGATGTCCTATAAAAACTCTTTCTGGATAATTACATAAAGATTGAATTCTTGTAGGCAAAAGTCCTGATGAACTAGACGCAATGATTATATTTTTTGGCAATAATTTATCTATATCTTTGAGGAGTTTCTTCTTTAACTTTTCATTCTCTGGAGCATTTTCTTGGACAAAGGTGGTTGAATGAAGAGACTCTCTGAGATCAGAATAAATTTTCAAATTACTAAGTTTTGCATTTTTATTTAAGCCTAATCTTTGAAGGCTCTTCAAAGCTGTTTTAGTATTTGATAATAGTTGCTTTCTTGCCTTAACACTTGGGTCATAAGCATTAACTATTAGACCACATGCTAGCATTCTAGCAGCCCATCCAGCGCCAATGACGCCAGCACCGACTATTGTGACAATCTTTTTTTTAATCAACTTTTAAAAATATATTAACTCATAAATATTAAATTATGATATTTTTTTTGTATGATTATATACATTTGTAAGTTTCTTCATCTTATATCTCTGTTTATTGCTGGAGGAGGAGGTATTGGTAGTGCTGTTATACAATCTATATATAAAAAAGAAGGTAAAGTGCCTGAGCCTCATCTGGCTAAAGGTTTTAAGGTTTTAGCTTTTTTATCTTTATTAGCTATAATCACAATGTGGGTTACTGGAATTATTTTGCTATTGGTAATATACGGCTCATTTAATTTAGGTTGGACTTTTCATATGAAATTATTTGGAGCTAGCTTAATTCTAATAACAGCAATATTTATAAATATGCATTTATATGTATCAGCTAAAAAAAGCCTATCCCCTAATCAAAAATATATTAAAAATTCTGGATCTTTGTCTAGATTAGGCCTGATTCTTGCAATAGCTGGTGCAATAGGATCTTTTGTCTGACCTTGTTTATTTTTTTTTTAGTTTATGGTAATTTTTTGTAAATGAAAGTTGACTTAGACAAATGGCATCATTGTGACGTTGATAAAGAGGAATTTGTAAAGCTTCTTAAGAAGTCGGACTATCAAGGTTTTAAACACATGTTTATTTTCTTTGGGTCTTTAATTGTATTTGGTGTTTTAGCTTATATGACATGGGGGACTTGGTGGTCTTTATTATTTTTTTTAATTTATGGAAATATATGGAATTGCGCAGATCCTATTTGGCACGAAACTGGACATAAAACAGCTTTTAAAACGAACTATTGGAATAACTTTTTTTATCAAATTGGTAGTTATATGAATGGATTTGAACCAGTAAGATGGAGATGGTCTCATTTCCGTCATCATGGTTACACTTATTTCGATGATCCTCTTGATTTTGAAATAGCAATTAGAAGACCAACTGATGTTTTTTACTTTTTCAGCTTATTCATACCTTTCTTTGACATAATTAATTTTAAAAAAACAAC
The DNA here is from genome assembly GCA_902539635.1 of uncultured Alphaproteobacteria bacterium. Taxonomy (GTDB): domain Bacteria; phylum Pseudomonadota; class Alphaproteobacteria; order HIMB59; family HIMB59; genus HIMB59. Next base: position 50,115 of record CACBJQ010000003.1, on the reverse strand, counting down.
TCAATACGAAACAATTCTTCATGCTTTAGGCAAAAAAACAGAAGTAATGAAACAAGTAATTCCTGAAAGAGAACATCAAAAATGTATCAACTCTTCAAGATTACATGTTGGTATTTGGATCTTATTAATTTTTATTTCAATTGCTTTTCAGTCTTGGTTACCAGTTTTATATTTTTTACTCCCAAACTTTTATGGGATAACACTCAAAAGACTTTTTGGATTAACTCAACACACTGGGTTAAAAGATAATATTAAAGATCATAGATATAGTACTAGAACAATGCATTTAAACCCGATCTTCAGTTTTTTATATTGGCAGATGGAATATCATATTGAACACCATATGTTCCCTACTGTACCATCACATAATTTGCCTAAACTTCACCAATTAGTTAAAGATCAGATGCCGCCAGCTAAGAGAGGTTTATGGGGAGCATACTCTGAAATCATCCCTACTATTTTAAAACAAGCAAAGAACCCTTCATATGAATTACAAGTAGCCGTTCCATCTAATAACAATGGCTAAAAGAACTACCGTTTTTGATTTATGGAGTCAAAAAGGGAAAAAAAAATGGCCTCAAACTCATATAGATACTGCAAAAGAGGCAGAAGCTGCTTATGAAGCAGGAATTGAAATAATTTCCTGTGAGCCCGATCATCATTTCAAAGATGTAAGAAAAGTTGCTCCAACAGCATTTTTATCTGTTGGTCTTAAACATGGGTTGGTAAGTTCTCCTGAAGAAGCAATAAAAAAAGGTTTTGAAATAATGGAAATGGGTGCTGATGCTATTTATTGTTCGCACTCTATTAACTTTATTGAGGCAATGGCAAAGGAGGGAATTCCTATAACAGCTCACGTTGGTTTGGTGCCTAACCTCTCAACTTGGACTAATTTTAGAGCAGTGGGCAAAACTGCAGAAGAAGCATTAAAAGTCTATCAAAATGTCAAAGATCTTGAAAGCGCAGGTGCAGCTTGTGTAGAAGTAGAAGTAGTCCCTGTTGAATTAGCAGATTATATTACGAAAAATACAAAAATGATTACCATGGGAATGGGCTGTGGAGATGTTTGTGATACGCAGTATCTTTTTTGTAATGACATACTTGGTACTAATAAAGGTCATTACCCAAGACATGCAAAAAAATATGTAGATATATTATCTAAAGAAGATGAGTTACAAAAAATAAGGATTGATGGATTTAAAATGTTTGTTGATGATGTTAAGAACGGGCAATATCCTGAAGATAAACATTTAATAAAAATGGAAGAGAAAGAACTAGATAATTTTTTAAATAAAATTAAATAGGATGAAAAAAAACTTTTTCAGAAAAGTTGCTTTTGGTTTAAGTCCCAATGAAGAAATAAACGAAGATCCCTTAAATTGGGCTAAACAACAATTTGATACTGTGCCAAAATTTGTTTGGGAAAAAAAACTTCCTAATCTTGAAGAACAACGAGACAGATATGGCAAATGGGTTTATGAGGACCGTGAAGTTTTAAGAGAAAAATATAAAAATGACCGACTAGCTTATGAAAAAGAAAAAGATAATCTAAGAGTAATTACAGGAGAGAAATTTTTTGAGCCATTAGAGTTATCTGTGAGACATTCTACGGCCCTAGCTTCAAACTCACCAGCGTTTGAGAGAATGTGGCATTTTTGGGGTAACTTTTTTGCGATTAGTGAGAAGGATTTTTTAGCAAGTTTTTCTACAGGTGTTTATCAGCGAGAGATTATTCGACCTAATATGGTGAATACTTTTGAGGATTTAGTTTATTCAGTGACTACATCATGGTGCATGCTTCATCACCTTGATAACGCAGAGAATATTGGACCTAACTCAATAGAAGGTTTGAGGGAAAATTCAGATAGTGATAATGAAAATGTAGGTCTCAATGAAAATCATGCAAGAGAACTACTAGAACTCCATACACTCTCACCTGAAGGGAAATACTCTCAAAAAGATGTAATCGAGATGGCAAAGGTTATGACAGGTTGGAGACACTTATGGAATAATAAAAAATTAGAGGCAGGTCCTATTAAATTTCAACCTGAATATCATGAACAAGGACCATATAAAATTTTAGGAAAAATTTACGACATCAAAGACTTTAATACTGTTAATCAAGGAAAAGAGTTAGGAATAGTGATTAAAGATCTAGCTAACCACCCAGCTACTATTAGGCATGTAGCAAGAAAGCTATGCCAGCATTATATTTGTGATGAACCAACAGAGGAAATGATTGCAAGTATTGTTAAAAAATGGAAACAAAATGATGGCAATTTAATTGAAGTTCACAAATCAACTATGGAGGCAGTATTTGATTATGGTTCAAATTATCAAAAATTTTCAATGCCAGAATTATGGCTTTTACAAAACTCAAGGATGTTAGGACTAAATTATATTTATTTGTTTCCCAAAGGTTTTGAGTTTAATGGATCTAGACCAAGTAGAAGTCATAGGCTGGTTAAGGATATACTGTGGGAAATTGGTCATCCCATTTATCGAGCTAAACAACCTAATGGTTTTATTGATCTTGAAGATGAATGGCTGTCACCTGAGTTAATTATTCGTAGACTAGCAGCTGCTAGAAGATTTGCTGACATCACCAAATCTAATGTAATCTATGATCAGGATTATTTTTTAAATGTAATTGAAAAGAATTTTGATCAACCAGAAAATTTACTTAATTTAATGAAAGATCCAGTATTTTATGCTGATCGGTTTGCTATTTTTGCAAATAGTCCCGAGGTAATGAGAGTATGAATTGTACTAGAAGAAGTTTTTTAAAAGGTAGTTTAGCAACTATTTTCTTTTCAAATTTTAATATTCCACTTTATGGGTCTATTTCAAATACTAAAAAAAATCTTGTAATTATAAGTCTTAGAGGTGGAATGGACGGTTTAACTGCTGTACCAGTTAATGACATCCTTATCAACAAATACAGATCTGATTTAATTTTAAACAATAAATTAAAACTTAATTCAGATTTTTCTTTGCATCCTAAATTAAAAACACTTCATAATTTATGGTCTCAAAATTTAGCAGCCATAATTCATGCAACAAATGTGCCCTATACAGGAAGATCTCATTTTGATGGACAAAATATAATGGAAACAGGTGCCTTAAAAGCTTACACCAAAAAAACAGGTTGGCTAGGAAGGGGAATGAAATCGTCAGGTCTATATGGTTCAAGTCTCGCCTTAAGTTTACCAATGCCACTTTTACTGAGAGGTGTTGAGGGAAATAACAATTATTTTCCTACTTGGATGCACCTTCCAAAAAGAGAGGTTATTGAAAGAATAACAAGAGCCTATGATGGAATTGAGCATGACAAACTGCAGGAGGTTTACAATGTAATAATGAATAGACCTCTTACTATGCAAGGTGGAGATGAATCTCTAGATAGCCTATCAAAAAGAACAGCTAAAATTTTAAAAGATCCTCTTGGTCCAAAAGTGGCTGTTTTCGATATCGAGGGCTTTGATACACATACAGCTCAAGGGACGGACAATGGTGAACATGCAGATAATCTTCATGATATAGATTTAATTATTAAAAACCTCCATACTGGTATGGGAAGTGATTTTAATAATACATTAATTTTAACGCTCACAGAATTTGGAAGAACAGTAGAACAAAATGGTGGAAACGGAACAGAACATGGTTATGGTTCAGCTATTTTAATGGCAGGAGGGCTATTGAAAAAATCTCAAGTTTTTACAGATTGGCCAGGTTTAAAAAAAAATAGTTTATTTGAAGGAAGAGATCTTAACAGCACTATTGATGCCAGATCAATATATGCTTCTGCTATGTCAAGTGTATTTGATACTGATTTTGAAAAAATAAAAAGAGAAGTTTTTTGGGAACAAAATATAAAAAATTATTCTGAAAATTTATTCAAATCATAAGTTAAATTGAGTCTAAATATAATTCAATATCCAACTCAGTAACAGCACTTGCAACTTTATTATACTCCATCTCCTTTATAGCGATAAAAGCTTTATGGAGTTCAGATCCTAAAGTTTCTTTTAAGAATAATGATTTTTTAGATAAATTAATTGATGAGTTCCAATCTGTTGGTATTTTATTCTTACTAGATGATTTTTTTAAATATGAATTACCAGTAGTCTGTTTGTCAGCATTTATTTTATTAGTTAATCCTTTTTTAATTGCTGAAACAACCGTTAATGCAACTAAATATGGATTTGCATCTACACCAGAAACTCTGTGTTCAATTCTTCTATTATGAGAGTTGCTGGTGGGTATTCTAAAAGCCACAGATCTATTATCTATACCCCAATTGGGTCTAGTGGGAGCATAAGAGCCTAATACAAATCTTCTCCAACTATTTGCATTTGGAGCAAATATTAACATACTCTCACCCATATATTTTGAGAGTCCTCCAAGAGCATAATTAAGTTTCTTGCTAATTTTTTCTTTGTTCTTCTCAGCAAATATATTTTTGCCTTTTTTGTCATACAATGAAATATGGAAGTGCATACCAGAACCAGTTATATTCTCCATCGGTTTTGCCATAAAGCATGCTGTCACACCATGCGCTCTTGCTTGTGCTCTAATAATTCTCTTTAATCTTAAAATATCATCAGCTGCTTTCAATAATGAGCTTTGATGTTTAAGAGTAAGTTCATATTGACCAGGTGCGTATTCTGAAATAATAGTTTCGGCATCTACTTTTGCAAGTTTTGTGGCTTTATATATATCATCTATTAGTGGCATCATACCATGAAGGTGATCAACTGAGTAAACATCTGTTTTTTTAATTGAAGCTTTTTTTCCAATTATAGATTTTGCTGGCTTAAGTTTTCCATACTCATCCAGTTCATTTGAAACCAGAAAGAATTCTAATTCAAATGCTCCAAAACAAGAGATACCATCTTTTTTTAATTCTAGTATCTTATTTTCCAAAACATTTCGTGGGTCAGTTAATAGTTTATTACCATCAATATCATACATGTTCATGAATAACTCACCTCTTGGTGGTATGCTGTTATGCAATAACTTAAGTGATGATGGTATAGGCCAAGCTTTTATGTCACCATCACCTTGCTCTAAAATCAATCCTGTTTCAGGTGTATCCTCACCAGTAATATCCATTCCAAGTAATGAAAGAGGAAATTGCCTACCTGACTTATACAAATTTAATAACTCATTTCTTCTAATTATTTTTCCACGACCTACACCATTGCAATCATGCATTACAATATCGAATGATTTTACTTGTGTATTTCTCTTCAGAAAATTTTGTGCTTCAGATAAATAATTTTTAGTTTTCATGACAAATATTTATAATATAAAAATATTAATATAAACTTTATGTCTAAACTACAGTTAATCTATTTCAATCTTAGAGCTTTGTGTGAGGCTCCAAGGATGATGCTACATACTGCGGATATCGAATATTCATATGAAATGGCATGGGATTATTTTAAAAAACCATGGGGTGATGTCAAAAAAGAGGTGATTTTTCATAAATTACCTTTGCTTGTTATAGATGAGAAAATTGAAATATGGCAAAGCAATACTATCTCAAGATATATAGCTAAACTTACAAACAATATCCCCAATAATGAGGAAATGGTGGCATATGCTGACTCTATATTTGAGTCAGCCCATGATTTATTTTTTCCATTAAATCCAACAATCAATGTTTGGGTTGGTGAAATGCACTTAAAGAATAAAAAAAATCTTCTAGATGAAATTTTACCCAAAGCTTTTACAAATTTTGAAAAGTTACTAAGCAAATATGAGGGTAATTTTTTTTTAGGAGAAAAAGCATTTTATTGTGATTTTAATGTTTATCATCATGTTTCACTAGCATTGCTATTAGATGATAAAATTTTAGATAACTTTCCAAAGTTGAAAAAATTTATGAGCGATTTTGAAAAGATTCAAGGTATCTTAGACTATCTGGAGTCAAGACCCAAACTTATTGGAATTGGGACTTGGCCAAAAGTAGTAATTGATGGTATAGAATACACATCTGGCACTAATCCCGATTACAAATATCAATAAAAGTGTTATGCTGAGTTTTATGGCCCGCTGGCAGATTGGTTATGCAGAGGACTGCAAATCCTTGTAGCTCGGTTCGATTCCGGGGTGGGCCTCCACTACTTCATTTCATCAATTATTTTTTTTAAGGTTCTTGATGTAAGATCTAGAATTCTTTTTCCTTTATCAGCAGAGGATTTTGTAGGATTACCAATTATACCTGTCTTGGACAAATCTTTTGTATTCCAAGCTCTTTTAATTGTTCTTTCATAAGAAATTATTTTTTTAGATTTTAAGTCAGATGAGAGTTTGTTTCTTTTAATTTTATTTAATTTTATCAATTCTGGATAAAGGTGGAGCATTATTGATGTTTCAAATTCACCTCCATGATATCCATAAAGTAATTCTTTTTTTGGAATAATTTTTTCAAAACCTTTAAATAAAAAATAATGTGCCTTTACAATATCGACAACTTTGTATTTACTTTTAATTTCTTTAGCAGCTATATCTAAGTGACTAATTTGTCCGCCATGACTATTTAAAAAGATAAATTTTTTATATTTACGAATACATAACTCACCAACTATGCTGATAATATAATCAATATAATTTGTAGAGTTCGAAGATAGAGTGCCCTCAAAGCTATTATGCTCACTCGCTGAACCTATAGAGATATTTGGTAGAATTAAATATTTATTAAGTTTGGGATATTTCTTAACAAAAGTATTTAAAATTCCATCTAATATCAATTTATCAGTGCCTGATGGAAGGTGTTCTCCATGTTGTTCTACAGATGAAAATGGGAGAATAAGTATTTTATTTTTACCTAATTTACTAATATCTGCTGATGTTAAATCGGACCAAAACTTTGATAGCATAAATGATATTTAACATTTATATAATTATTATGGAAACTTATTCTCTGTGGCTTAAGAGTGAAAATAAACCATTTATTAAGAAAAAAATACTAAGCTATAAAAAAAATTCTAAAACTGTTCTTGTAAAAACTCTTTATTCAGGAATTAGTAAGGGTACTGAGAGATTGGTAGCATCTGGTAATATTAGCAAAGATCAGTTCGATATAATGAAATCTCCTTTTCAGGAGGGATCTTTTTCTTTTCCAATTAAATACGGTTACATTAATGTTGGTAAAATAGTTGAAGGCCCAAAAAAATATTTAAATAAAAATACATTCTGCCTTTACCCTCATCAGTCACTATTTAAGATTGATATAAATAATGTAAATATTTTAAAAGGTAATGGTGATATTCGAAAATATTTACTAACAGCAAATATGGAAACAGCTATTAATATCTTTTGGGATACTCAAGCAAAATTAAATAACAAAATATTGATAATAGGGATGGGCTCTGTTGGTATTTTAACTGCCTACTATTATAAATTACTAAAATTTAAAAATGTCTTTATTACTGACATAAATATAAAAAAGAAGAAATTTGCTAATATTTTAGGACTAAAATTTATTAATTTTAAAAAAATTAAAGATTTAGATGTTATAATTAACACAACATCTAATTATGATGTATTAGACCAATCACTAAAGAAATTAAATTTAGAGGGAAAATTTATTGAGGCTAGTTGGTATGGAAATAGAAAGGGTCATATAAATCTAGGAGGTTATTTTCACTCAAAAAGATTAAAAATTATTAGTTCTCAAGTTTCAAATATTCCAGAATATTTATCAAAAAAATATGATTATAAAAAGAGATTGAATTTAGCAATTAATGCTTTATCTAATAACCAACTTCTCAATTTAATAAACACTGAAAGTGACTTTATGGATCTAGAGAAAAATTATATTTCAATATTAAATAATCCAGAAAGCATAATGCATGCTATAAAGTATTAAAATGTATTCAATTACTGTTCGAAATAATATTTTAATTGCACATTCTCTCCCGGGTGAGGTTTTTGGACCAGCACAGAATATGCATGGAGCGACCTACATAGTTGACGCTGAGTTTTATGCAAAAGAGATTAACAAATATAATATTATTATGGATCTTGGGGTTGTAACAGAAATTCTCTCTGATGTATTAAAATTTTATAGTTATAAGAATTTAGACGAAGTTGAAGAATTTAAAAATATAATTACCTCTACGGAATTTCTTGCAAAAGATATTTTTGATAGAATATGCGCTAAATTACAAAAAGATTACATAGAAGATTTTAACAAGTTGCATAAAATTAAAATTATTTTAACTGAGTCAAATGTAGCTTGGGCTTCTTATGAACAAGAGATCAGTAATACACAATAAATCTTATTATTTTATTTATCCAGGTGATATTAATACAAAAACAGGTGGTTACATTTATGAAAAAAATATATTAAGAAGAGCAAAAAAAATTAAATTTAATTTAAATGCTATCAAACTAGCTAACAGCTTTCCCTTTCCTAAAGAAAATGACTTAAAAAATCTAAAAAAAACTTTAGAAAAATTACCTGATAATGCGGTACTAATTATTGATGGGTTAGTTTTTGAGTGTATTGATAGTATAATAAACTGTTTAGATAGATTTGTAGTAATAGCTCTTATACACCACCCTCTTTATCTAGAATTTAATGGCAATCAAAGTCAATTTTTTCTTAAGAACGCTAAAAAATTATATAAGAAAACAAAAAAAATAATTGTCACTTCAAATGATACAAAACAACTAATTTTTGAAAAATTTAAAATTAATAAGCATAAAATTCAAGTTGTAGAGCCTGGAATAGAAAAATTAAGAAAATATAAATATAAAAAAGATAAAAAAATAAATTTACTATCTGTAGGAAGTATTATTGAGAGAAAAAATTATCATTATCTGTTAAACGAATTAAGATACATAGATAAAGTAAAATTAAATATAGTAGGAGATATAACTAGAGAGAGTAAGTACTATAATAGATTACTAAAAATTATAAGTGATTATAGATTAAGTAAAAAAGTTAAGTTTCATAGTAATGTATCGACTAATTTATTATCAAAACTATATTCTAAGTGTGACTTCTATGTCTCAGTAAGTAAATATGAAGGTTTTGGTATGTCACTTGCTAATGCCCTACAACTCAAAAAAATGATTATTACATATAAAACTAAAACAATTATGAGTACTCTAAAAAAGAATGGAATTATCTACTTAAATAATTTCAAAGAAAAAAGTTTATCAAAATTAATTACTAAAAATGCATTTAATTCAGATTTATCGAAAAAATTATCACAAAATAAGAGAAAATTTTTAACACCAATACAATCTGGGGATCTTTTTATCAAGATAATAAAAAATGCATAAATTTAATAATGATTGGCTATTTCTTCGAGAGAAAATTGATAAAGTTTCAAGAAATAAAAAAATTATAGAAAAAATAAATAAATATTTTCAAGAGTACAAAATATTGTCTATCGCTGATTTAGGTTGTGGAACAGGTTCCAACTATAGATATTTGTACCCTAAACTTAAAAAAAGGCAATCATGGGATATGATAGACATATCATTTGAGTCAATTAAAGAATTTAAGAAAAAAACAATCAATAATAATAAAATTATAAATATAAATTATAAAAAATTTGATTTAATCAAAAATATAAAAAGTTTTAAATTTGAAAAATACGATATTATTACAGGATCTGCGTATTTAGATATAATGCCAAAAAATTGGTATTTAGGATTTAAAAAACAAAATCTAAATACAAAAGTTATATATTTTTCGATTAATTATGATGGATTTTTTAAATTTTACCCAAAACATAAAGATGATCAATACGTTTTAAATCTATTTAATAAAGATCAGGAGTCAGATAAAGGTATTGGGCAAAAAGCAGTTGGTAAAAACTGTAGTCAAATAATTAATAAATTGTTTTCTAAGTCACACAAAACATTTGTTTTTGACTCGAGTTGGGATGTATCAAAGAATAAAAAATTTCAAAATATATTTTTAGATTTTTGTGAAAATGTACTTGAAAAAAATAAGATATCATTAGATAGATGGTTAGATTTTAGAAGGGAAAATATTAAAAAAAATCAATCAAAATTATTTCTAAGAAATAAAGATTTTTTAGCTTTAAAACTCTAAACTTACTATCATTTCTTCGCCAAATTTGTAAATTTTATTTTTTGTTCTAATAACTTTTTTTAAATTTGTTATAGGTTTAATATTTATAGAATTAATACCAGAACCAATAATTGTAGGTGCTATTATAAATTGCATAATGTCTAATAATTTATTCTCAAGAAATTTAGATATAGTTTTGGAACCACCTTCTACTAATACGTACTTAAAACCTAAATTATTTATATGTTTGTATATAAGATTTGTAAAATTTCTTTCAGGTAGTTTATAAATTTCTGAATTATTTAAATTCTTTTTAATATTAGAGTGTGTAAATATGATATTTGAAAAACCATCTTTAAATATTTTATAGTTATTTGTTAATTTTAGAGACGGATCTATGATTATCCTCTGAGGATTTGAGCCATTAATTGCTCTTGTAGTAAGCAAGGGATTATCTTTTTTTATTGTATTTACACCAACAATAACTGCATCACAAACTGAACGAAGGCTATGAAGGTATGAAATACTATTTTTATCATTAATGTAATGAGAATTACCGTTTAAAAGTGCAATTTTACCGTCTAAGCTTTGCCCAATTTGACCGATATAGAATTTTTTTTTTATCATCAATATTGGTAACAAAATTTGTGCTATTTCATTTATTTTTTTTTCAATCTTACAATTAAAATTAACACCATTTTTATCAATTAAAATATGATTGGTTTTAGAATGTTGACTAAGTACAAACGATTTGTTAATTAAATCAATTCTTAAGATATTTGATTTTTTTTGTTTTTTTACAAATTCAAATAGTGAAGAAATATTATGCTTTGTTATCATTTTTCATCTGTATCAAGTACTATTGAGTATATATATAGTCTATGAGTTTAAAATCAAATTTTGGCACATTTATTGATAGGGCTATCAATGAACTTAGAACCGGAAGACCAATAGTTATCAAAGAAAATAAAAATTATTGGATGTTCTTTAATATTGAACATTCGGACAATAAAATTCTAAATCAATTCAATCAATACCTACAAAAAGACAAATATCTTTTAATCACAAAACAAAAAGCAAAATCAATATTTGAAAATAAAGTATCAACAAATATTTATTTAAAAATAAATAAAAAAATATCAAATAAATCTTTATTAAGTTTATTCATTAACCCTTTATCTGATCAGAATAAAATATTATTTAAAGATGAGCCTTATATCAAAAGTAAAGACTTCCATAATGTCTGCTTAGATATAGCCAAAAATGCGAAGGTAATACCATCACTTGTATTTAAAAAAATTAATTCTAAATATTATAAAAATATTGATAATCTAATATTACAACTTGGTCTATTAAGATTTAACCATAAAGAGTTAAAAAATCAGAATAAATTTATAACTAATAGTATCAGATTAGTTTCAAGTGCAAATGTGCCCTTACCTAATGTTGCATCTACTACTTTTAATATTTTTAAGTCATATATTGGTGCTAGAAGACATATCGCGATCATAATTAAACCAAAAAATTTAAAACAACCAACAAACCTTAGAATTCACTCAGCTTGTTTTACTGGAGATATATTTCACTCTAGAAAATGCGATTGCGGAGAACAATTAAATAACTCTTTAAACTATATGGTTAAAAATAAAGGAGGTATTATCCTTTATTTAGATCAAGAAGGCAGAGGTATAGGACTGGCCAATAAAATGAGGGCATATTCTCTTCAGTCAAAAGGCTTGGATACTATTGATGCTGATCACAATATAGGTTTTTTAGATGATGAAAGAGATTTTAATATTGCCGCTAAGATACTTAAGTTATTAAAAGTAAATAAAGTCAATATTATCACAAATAATTTTACAAAAGTCTCTTCTCTTAAAAAAGCTGGTATTAAAATTGCCAAGCAAATAAATACAAAACCTACAATTAACAAATTTAATAAGAATTATTTTAAAACAAGAGTAAAAAAAACAGGTTACGGTTTTAAAAATTTAGACTAAAAATTTAGTCAAAGTCTCCTCGCTCTAATCTATCTTCGTATTCATTGGAGGACTCGGAAATAGTATTAAGCTGTTTTTTAGTCATAATTTTTAGAGTTTTTTTTATAGCAAGTTGGTAAGTATGTAACTTTTCAACAATATTTCTTTCACTGGTGTTTCTCATCATTTGACTTAGGGCTCTATTAAGCTCAGTAAGTCTGCCTAACAGCGTATTATCGTCATTATTATCATCATCGTAATACATTATTTAATATTATAATAATTTTGGAGATCATAAATAAAATAATTAAATAAATAACTTAACGATTTATTTTTTTTTTCTATAAAATAATAATCCAATTATAATTATCCCAATACCTATAATCATCAGGAGTTCACCTGCATTCCAAAACCATATTAAGAATTCCATTGGATTATTTTTCTATATCTTCATCAAATATTTCATCTACTGGCACTTGTATACTATTGACCAGTTGATTTGTTTTTGCTGCAAGAGCTACAATATTTAAAAATTCTGAATGTTCGTCTTCAGTCATCCCAAGTTTTTTTGCAGCAGCTGTGTGTGAGTGTGTGCAATACGAGCAATTATTTGTTATAGAGACTGCCATATAAATCATCTCTTTAGTTTTATTTGGAATTATGGTTTGTTTAACCATTAAATCTTTAACATCACTCCAAACATTTTTTAGTAATTGAGGGTCGAATGCTAAATATTTCCAAAAATTACCTATATAAGTTGTGTTTCTTGATTGTTTAATATCTTCATAGACTTCTTTTACAATTGGATGATTATCATCATCAGTTCTTTTAATTGTGCTCACCAGAGATCCCTTTCTTTATTATAATTGATATATAGTCATTAAATCATAATATCCCTCTTGTTTTGATTAATTTTATAAATAAAAATTCAAATTTATTAATATTTGGCTTTCTAATAGCATTCGCTTCAGGATTTGGACAAACATTTTTTATCTCTCTTTTTAGTGAAGATTTTAGAGAAACATTTAACTTAAGTAATACTCAATTTGGTAGTCTGTATTCCATAGCTACAATTTTAAGTGCGTTAACTATTATATGGGCTGGTAAACTTATAGATACGATCTCTCTCAAAAAATATACTTTAGCAATTGTATTAGGTCTTTCGATAACATGTTTTTTTGCAAGTATTGTGTTTAATGTAATTCTTCTTTTTTTCGTAATTTATTTTTTAAGACTTTTTGGACAAGGGCTTATGGGACACACTTCAAGAACAACCATGGCAAGATACTTTAAAGCTAATAGAGGAAAAGCATTAGCTATATCTGGATTTGGTTTTTCTTTTGGTGAGATGATCTATCCATTTGTAGTAGTAATTTTAATATTAACTTTTGGCTGGAGAATTACCTGGTTTAGTTCATCTGTATTTATAATAATATTTTTCGGAGTATTTTTATACTACCTATTAAATAAAAATAATTTTAAAAGTGAAACTGGGTTTGAGAATGAAGATTTACAAAATTCATTTTCATGGAGAAGAAGAGATGTCTTAACAGACCTTAAATTTTATCTTTATTTACCTCTTACATTATTTATGTCATTTACAGTAACTGGTTTTTTATTTCATCAAGTTTTTATTGGGCAATTAAATAATTGGACAATGATAGATATTGCACAAAGTTTTATTTTTTATGCAATCTGTGGAATTGGTGGTTCATTAGTTTCTGGTTTGTTAGTCGATAAATTTTCTGGTAGGAGTGTAATCACATTTCACTTAATTCCCATGGCTTTAATATTTATTGTGATGTTATTTTCAAATCATATATTTGTATTATACATTTACATGGCAGGTCTTGGATTATCAAATGGCTTTACTGAAAATATGTCTAATTCTTTGTGGGCAGAAATGTATGGAGTCAAAAACCTAGGTGCAATAAGGGCCCTTTTAACATTTTTTGGTGTTTTGGCCTCAGCAGCCTCCCCTTTCTTATATGGATTGATATTGGATGAGACAAATTCGATAAACACCTTGATCTATATGAGCCTTACCTTAATAATTATTTTTTCTTCTATGAGCTTTATAGGTAATAAAATTAGATAAAATAACCTTTTTTAAAAGCCTCAATAGCTATCAAAGCACATCCTTTAGCATCTGATAATGCATCGTGATGATTTAATGGAATTCTTAAATTTTTACATACTGTATTTAGTTTATTATTTTCAAATTCCCAATATTTTCTTGCGATTGCAACAGTGTCTTTAAATTCTTGTTTAGGTAGGTCGATATTGTAAAAATAACAACATGAGTGCAGGACAGATCGATCAAAAGTAGCATTATGTGCAAAAAAGTAATCAACAGCTGATAATTCACTCTTAATTTGGCGCCACACTTTATCAAATGTTTTAGCTTTCTTTAAGATATCCCATGTTAAACCATGAATATCTGTAAAATGAACTTCAGGTTTAGGTGGTCTTATTAAATGGGAGACTTTTTTTATAATTTTATTTTTATTAAATATTACATATCCAATAGCACATGCTGATGTTCTCTCACTAGTGGCTGTTTCAAAATCTATGGCTGCAAATAATTGCATTAAAATAATTGATCAATTTGATTTTGATATTTTTTTTGTACTTCATGTCTCCTAACTTTCATTGTGGGAGTCATTAGGTTATTTTCAATGCTAAAAGGCTCATCAATAAAGATAAACTTTTTTATTTTTTCTGGTTGAGTTAAGTCTTTATTTACTTCATCAATATATCTTTGAATATCTTCATCACTAGATTTACTCTCTGAGTTTAATACTAATAATGCTGCAATATAATTCTTTTGTTCACCAAAGACACAGGCTTGTTCTATCTCAGGAGATAAAGTTAATAGATTTTCAATCTTAGATGGTGCAATATTATCACCTCCTAGAGAAACTATTATATCCTTTTTACGATCTGTAATTTTAAGATAATTGTCCTCATCAAATTCACCAATATCCCCCGTATGGAGCCAACCATCTTTTATTGTTTGCTCAGTAGCTTCTTTATTATTCCAATAGCCCAGCATAAGGTTCTCCCCTTTAACTAATATTTCACCATCTTCTGCTAATTTAACTTCAACTCCAGGAAATATAGGACCAACTGTATCAACTTTTACTTTGTTTAATAAATTACAGCTTACAACTGGTGAGGTTTCTGTTAAGCCATAACCCTGCAAAGTCTTTAAACCAAGGGCATTAAGCGCCTCCCCTACTTGACTATCAAGAGGTCCTCCACCTGATATAAAGGCCTCTAATCTACCACCAAAATTATTTTTTACTTTTTTTCTAACTAATTTATCTAATATTAGGTTAATTATATTTTCACTAAAACTTAATTTAATATTTTTAAATTTTTTTGTTCCTAGCTGGATAGTCTTATTAAATAAATTTTGTTTAAAATTAGACTGATTTTTCAGATTAATCTTCATTTTTGCATGGAGATTATTATAAAATCTTGGAACAGCAGTCATTATATGAGGTTGTGCAATTTTTACTGTAGGCAGAAGTGTTTCAATACTTTTATTATAAAATACTTTTGCTTCTAAAA
Organism: uncultured Alphaproteobacteria bacterium; assembly: GCA_902539635.1. Classification (GTDB taxonomy): domain Bacteria; phylum Pseudomonadota; class Alphaproteobacteria; order HIMB59; family HIMB59; genus HIMB59. Next base: position 34,497 of record CACBJQ010000003.1, on the reverse strand, counting down.
TAATCTGAACAAATTGAACTGCATGTTCATATGAATGAGATAAAGGTAACCAAGTAAGAAAGGTTAAATCTGGACTCTTTATAGTTTTAAGAAGTTCATACGCTCCTTCACAATTACTTAATATGCCCCCATGACTTAAAATAACACCTTTCGGTAATCCTTGTGTACCTGACGTGTAAATAATGCAAGCTGGATCTTTGCGCTTAATTTCTTTAATTTTTTCTCTATTATTATTGTCATCTGTTAAGTCATTTAAAAATACTAAATTTGAAATTGAATTATTTTTAAAATAATCAAAACATAAGATAAATTTGAAATTATATTTAACTTTTTCGCTGGCAGTTAAAATAGTCTGAAGTAAATTTTTATTTGAAACTATTAAACCAACAGGCTGAGAGTCATTTAAAATATGCTCAAAATCTCTTGATGTATAAGTTGTATAGTTGGGGACACAAATAAGTTTATTAGACATTATAGCGATATCAGAGGCCATCCATTCAGGTCTATTTTCTGAAACCAATAAAACTCTCTCTAATTCACCTAAATATTTGTTTGCTAAAAAATTGTGTATTTTCGTTGTTAGATTTTTTGTCTCTAACCAACTCATTGAGATAACTTGATTGTTTGAGTCGAGTTTTAGTAAGTGTTGATTATTTTCGTTCTTATCTGCTTGAAAATAAAATAGTTCTGGAAGATTATTAAATTTGTTCATCATTAATTATAGTTTCATAAAACTCATCCATCTTATTCATTAAATTTTCATCATAAGTTACTAAATGTTCATTCTCATCAACGAAATAACTACTTTTAGGTGAATTTGCTAATTTGTACATTTTTTCACCCATTTTAAATGGAACAATATCATCCCCTGTGGCGTGCATAATAAATATAGGGGAAATAACGTTTTTAATCTTTTTATCACTTAAATACTTATCTTTAAGCATGATTGAAACAGGAAGGTATGGATAATGAAATTTAGCAGCATCAATCATTGAAGTAAATGGCGCCTCCAGAATTAGACCCTTAAAATTATTATTCTGTGCTATTTCTATACTAACAGCAGTTCCTAAAGATTCTCCATAAATAATGATGTCCTTTTTTGAAATATTTTTTTCTTTAAGCCATTTTATAGCACTTCTAGCGTCATCATATAAACCATCCTCAGTAGGTTCACCATCATTACCGCTATATGATCTCCAAGAAATAAGTAAAATATTTTGATCATATTTTGATAACTTGTTAATTTTATAAAATCTATTTTCAATAGGACCAGCATTACCATGAAACATTAGTAATGTAGTTTTAGTATTAGATGGATGTTCATAAAAAATTGACCTTAATTTTATATTTGAGCTATTTTCAATAAATACTTGATCCGCAGGAATGATTAGTAATTCATCATCATAATTATCAATCTGAGGGACATAAAGAAGAGATCTTTGTTTTGTATAAACATAAAAGATAATTAAAAGGTATATTAATAGTAATATTAAGATAATCTTGATTGTTAATGAGTAATTCATTTAATTCTGTAAATAAACTTATCAAAATATCCTTGGGCAGATTGAGGAAATTTTTTTAATTTAGAAAAATTAATTTTTGATTTTTTATATTTGTAAAAAATATGGCCGATAGAAGGTATATTTTTATTTAAGGTACCCGTTGATATTGAGATATAATCATCTGAAGATTTTTTTTGAAAAAATAATGAACTTCCACAAATTGAACAAAAACCTCTTTTATAATATTTACTAGAAACAAACCATTTTAAAGTTTTTTTACTTTTAAAATTTAGATTTTCTTTTTTTACTTTTGTATAAGAACTAAATTCAGCATTTGAAGCCTGGCACATCTGGCAATGGCAAAAAACTGAATATCTACATTCATTTTTAATCTCAAAGGTAATTTTCTTGCAAAGACACGAGCCTTTAATTTTTTTCATTTATTCATCATTTTGTGCTTTGCTAAAGATATTCCATTTTTTATTTTAAAATCATATGACTCCTCAAATGATGATAATTGCCAACCAGAAAGTCTATTTTTTAACTCGGAAATATTATTTATTTTCCATTCATTAGTTGTATTTTCGTCTTTCCATATCGCTTTTTCTTCAGAAGTTCTAGCACAGCCATAACAATATCCGGTAGATGGATCTGTTTTGCATATTGATATACAAGGTGAAATAATTTTTTCCATATACATATTATATCCAAATAAACCCTAATATCATTGAAAATCATTTTTAAAATTGAATTAAAAAATGCTAATTGAAAAATTAAAAAATTATTGTAGTTTGATGCAACGTTCCGCAGTAGCTCAGCGGTAGAGCATTCGGCTGTTAACCGACAGGTCGTAGGTTCGAATCCTACCTGCGGAGCCAGTTTCTTATGAACTCCAAACATTTCTTATCTACTTTATGTCTCATAGTAGCATCAATAATTTGGGGTACTGCATTTGTGGCTCAAACTACAGGAATGGAATTTATTGGTCCACTAACTTTTACAAATATGCGTTTTTTAATTGGTGGAATAATAGTTTTACCTTTTGCTTTTTATGAAACAAATAAAATTAAAAATCTTAAAAATAAAAAAAAATTTATATTCATAGTTCTTTTAACTGGTTTAAGTTTATTATTAGGAACTTACCTTCAACAATACGCTTTACAGTATACTAAAGTAGGAAATGCAGCTTTCTTAACTATATTATATGTTCCATTTGTTCCTATAATATCGAGATTATTTTTAAAAAAGAAAATACACTGGAGTATTTGGCTATCCGTATCAATATGTCTCGTAGGGTCTTATTACTTAACTCTTGAAAATAGTTTTGAAGCACAATTTGCTGATATACTTGTAATTGTATGTGCTTTATTTTTTGCAATACATTGCATTTTAATTGATGAATACTTCGAAATTATAAATGCACCATTTACCTTAGCATCATCTCAATTTCTATTATGTTTTTTTTATAGTTTGCCATTTATATTCATTTTTGAAAATCCTACTATTGACGGAATATCAAAAGAAATCTTTGAACTTTTATATGTAGGTGTAATGTCAAGTGGGATTGCTTATACTCTACAAGTTTTTGGTCAAAGGTATGTAAAACCCTCTACAGCAGCAATTACATTTTCTCTTGAAGGTGTATTTGGTTCGTTAGCAGCTTGGGTTATTCTTTCTCAATTTTTAACAAATGTTCAGATTTTTGGTTGTTTTTTAATACTTATTGGTGTGCTCGTAGCACAACTTTTACCCTTAATTAACAAAGAAGCTGCCTTAAATAGGTTTTATAGTGAATAAATAATCCTACTTTTTGTCTAACAAATACAATAAAATTCTTCATTATGAGTGAGGATAGCAAATTTTTTTTAAAAGACAGTGATGTGCCAAAACAGTGGTACAACCTGGGAGCGGATTTAAAAGAGCCTATGAGCCCACCCTTAAATCCAGGAACAAAACAACCAATAGGCCCAGATGACTTAGCGCCTTTATTTCCCATGGAATTAATAATGCAAGAAGTTACCCAAGAGAGGTATATTGATATTCCCGGACCAGTTTTAGAAGCTTACAGCCGTTGGAGATCTACGCCACTGGTAAGGGCTAGAGCTTTAGAGAAAGCATTAGATACACCAGCCAGAATTTATTACAAATACGAAGGTGCTAGCCCGTCAGGCAGTCACAAACCAAACACTGCATTAGCTCAGGCTTTTTATAATAAAGAAGCTGGTGTAAAAAAAATAGCAACTGAGACCGGTGCAGGTCAATGGGGAACAGCATTAAGTTATGCTGGAGCCGTATTCGGAATAGAGATAAAAGTATTCATGGTAAGAGTGAGCTATGATCAAAAACCATACAGAAGAGCTATAATTGAAAGTTACGGTGGTAGTGTTGTAGCTAGCCCATCAAATGAAACAAATTCAGGTAGAGCCATACTCGAAAAGGATCCTAATAGTTCAGGTTCACTAGGTATAGCTATATCAGAGGCTGCAGAAGTTGCTGCTACAAATGATGATACAAAATATGCATTAGGTAGTGTTCTTAACCATGTTTTAATGCATCAGTCTATTATTGGGCAAGAAGCACTACTACAAATGGAAATGGCTAATGATTATCCTGATATTGTTATTGGATGTACTGGTGGAGGAAGTAATTTCTCAGGTTTATGTAATCCTTTTTTAGGGAAAAAATTCAGAGGAGAACAAGATGTTCATGCTATTGCAGTTGAGCCATCTTCTTGTCCTTCTTTAACAAAAGGTAAGTATTCCTATGACTTTGGTGACACTTTAAAATCTGCACCATTGTTGAAGATGCATACATTAGGCTCTGATTTTATGCCATCACCTACTCATGTAGGTGGACTAAGGTATCATGGAATGTCTCCAATGCTATCGCATTTAGTTCATAATGGTCATATGGAACCTCGAGCTTATGGTCAAAAGGAGTGCTTAGAAGCCGGTATACAATTTGCCAGAACTGAGGGCATTATGCCTGCACCTGAAGCTACTCACGCGATTAAAGGTGCTGTTGATGAGGCTCTTAAGTGTAAAGCCGAGGGTAAATCAAAAGCTATTTTGTTCAATCTTTGTGGGCATGGTCATTTTGATATGCAAGCGTATATGGATTATTTTTCAGGCAATCTTGCTGAAGATAAATTCGATACTGAAGCTTTTGAAGAGTCTATGGCATCAATACCTGCTGTGAACTAATTTACATTAGGTAAATCATCAAAATTTGATGTGTATGCGGGACTTAAGTTTTGTCGTCTAGTTATATAAAACTTTTCATAGTTTTCTTTGGCAACACAAATAGTCCCGCTTCCGTATCTGTTATTTAGATTATCAAATACCTTATTCATCCTAATCTTTTTTAAAATACTCTCTTCTGATTGATGAAAAAATAAATCTCTATTGTATTCTCCCTCTGGAGTTAAATCTGAGAGTAAAACACCTGCTTTTTTATATTTAATTTCTGGTCGATAAATAGATTTTAGTGCCTTTGTAGCAAATTTAATTGTCTCAAATAAGTCATTTGATGGAGATATAAAATCATAAGTTCTAGCTGCATGATATTGTTTATTATTGTTGTTAAATTTATTTGAACGAATAAATGTAGTAATTTTTTTTGCCTGTAAGCCATCAGATCTAATTTTTTCTGAGGCTCTAGTTGCATAAGATATTATTCTTTTCTCTAAATCATGAAAACTAGTTACATAATTCTCGAAAGATCTTGATACTCGACATTGTTTTTTTGGCTCAGATTTCTCTACTATTGGTATACATATTTCACCATGTAGTTCTCTATAGGTTCTCTCTCCCACTACTCCTAGGTGTTGCCTAACCCACCTTGGGTCTGTTTTGTATAAATCGTATGCGGTGTAGATACTATTTTTTTGAAGGAATTTCTCTATCCTAGCTCCTATTCCCCAAATATCACCCACCCCTAATACCTTTAGGGATATTTCTATTTGTTTTTGATTTATAATTTCTACCACTTGGGACCCTAACTCATCTTTTTTAGCTAGATGGTTTGCTACTTTTGATAAGGTTTTATTGTTAGCTATTCCTATACTTACAGGTATGCCTATCCACTTCCTTATTATTTTTTTTATTCCTTCTGCTCTTGAAACAAAACTTCTCTCTGAATATTTATTTAATGTTAAGAAAGCTTCATCTATAGAGTAAACTTCTAACCTATCACAATACTCTTTTAATACTCCCATTACCCTAGATGAGATATTTCCATATAAACTGTAATTTGATGAAAATACATACACTGGATATTTTTTTATTATTTGCTTTATCTCAAAGAAAGGTACTCCCATTTTAATTCCTAATTTCTTAGCTTCAGAACTTCTAGCTATGACACATCCATCGTTGTTTGATAGAACTACAATAGGTTTTTTACTTAAATCGGGTTTAAAGATAGTCTCACACGAGGCATAAAATGAATTACAATCTACTAGGGCCACTATATTCATGGGTTATTTAATAAATTGACGAATAGCGCTGGTAACAACTCCCCATATCTCTAATTCTGCATACTCTGATATTAATATATTTTTATACAATGGGTTCTCAGCTTTTAGAACAGCAGAGCCATCTGTTTTAATAACTAGTCTTTTGACAGTTAAATTTCCCTCTAATATAGCTATTACTATATCTCTACTTTTAGCTTCTAAGCTCCTATCCACAACCAATATATCGCCGTCATTAATTCCAGCATCTACCATGGAGTCACCACTAGCTCTCATTAGAAAAGTTGATAAGTGATTTTTGATCAGTAGCTCTGATAAGCTTAGATTATTTTCTATATAATCATCAGCTGGGGATGGAAATCCAGCTGAAATCTTAGACAAAATATAAGGTACTGACTCAAGATTGTTGTCTTTATCGGTCTTTACTAGGATATTTTTGTTCATATTTTGTTCTTTTATAAACTATCACAGACCCGAAAGAAATAAAAAAATATTTAGAGTAAAACTTATTATTCGTCGCTATGTGAATTTATTTTTTGGTTAACAATAGCTAGTTGCTCACACAAAGACTTAGTATGCGAGATAAACACGTATAAAACCAAATAAAGAGATATAAAAATCAATATAAAATCAAGGTTGATTAAATTAGGTGTTTTTAAAAAAATCTTATTGATAAGCACAGAACCTATAAAACTGGTAACAAAAGGTGCTAATCTTGAAAAAATAAGGAAATTACGAATTAGTATATTCCTTTGGCTGTATAAATTTGTGTTATCTTCCATAAATATAAAATAAAGTAAATATATTAGAAAATGGGTAAAATTAAAGCAATCAATATAAGTAATCTTTATGGAGAAAATACTTTTTATATAAATCAAGCAATTTTAAACAAAAACAAGGGTATTGTTAATGATAGATATTATGGAAATTTTAAGAATAGTTACGAACAGGTAACTTTTATAGAGTCTGAAAAAATTGATGATTTTAATAAGAAAATAAAAAAAAAGTTAGACTATAAAAATTTTAGAAGAAATATAATTACATCAGGTATTAACTTGAACGAATTATTAGATAAAAAAATACAAATTAATAATGTAGTTTTTAGAATATATGAGTTATGTCAACCGTGTAAATATCTTCAAAATAAATTAGAAGTAAAAAATCTAGTTAAACTTTTGGCATTTAAAAGTGGGGTGCGTGCTGAAATATTAAAATCTGGAGAGATATCTACCTATGATAAGATTAAGATCATAAAGTAATTACTCCCAAATATCAAAAAAGTTTCTTGTTTTACCAGGAGTTAATATTGATAAGGGATTAAATATAAAATCTGTTTTATTACCATTCTTTTTTACTTTAAAATCTGCAGCCAAAAGACTTTCCTCAACATTTTTACCAAATAACTCACTTAAAAAAGGTACATTTTTGAAATTTTTTTCAAATAAGTATAAAGGTCCGTATGTACCATTCACATTTGCAGTCTTTTCAGTAGGATTTGCCTCACCTTTAAAGGAAAAAGCTACTGTTCCACCTAACATCAGCGCATGATCAAAACTGAAAATCTTGCCTTTTTTTTGAACAGGAACCTCTAAATAATTAAATTCATCTTGGTTATTTTGTAATACTGAGAAAATATCAAGCATCCTTGAAGTAAAAATTAAATTATAAAACTTTGAGTTTTTATCAATACTAAAGTCTTTTACTTTAATATGTAAGTCATAGTCGTTGAATTTTCTGAATGATCCTTTTCCAATTAATGCTCCACCATTCATATTTTTAGTTATTTTTTGAGCATAAAAGAATTGTCCAGCATTTTTTGAAAATAAATAAATTTGTTTATTTCCATCTAATTGTGGAAGAATCGATAATTCAAATTCTCTTTTACCGTCATAAAACATCATAGACTCAAAGCCTTGATCGTAGACAAAATTTAATTTGTTAGAAAAAAGTGAGTATTCATCTGATATAGTCAATTCAGATATCTCCCAATTAAAATTTATTTTTTTACTTAATTTTTCATTTTTTTGAGGTTTGGGAAATATTTTTTTAAAATTATCAAATGATATTTTATCAGTATTTAAGAGAATATAAATTTCATTATTATGATAATTTATAATCCCAAAATTTCTTTGGCCATTAATTTTAAAATCAAATTTTATTTCTTTTAAAAAATTACCTTCAAAATCAAGCTCTAAAAAATTATTTTCATTTTGAAAGCTAAAATCATATGCAAATATTTGAAAAGGAAAAAATATTGAAACTAAAATTTTTAAAAAATATCTCTTATACATTTATTAAAGTTGACTCTAAAAAATCAATAATTTCCCCATCTAGGACATTTTCAGCATTTGATGTTTGGTAATTTGTCCTTAGATCTTTAACCATTTTATAGGGATGTAATACGTATGATCTAATTTGATTACCCCACCCAATCTTTTTTTTATTATCTTCTTCCTTTTTCTTTTCCTCATTTTTTTTATCTAATTCTATCTCATATAATCTAGATTTTAACATCTTCATTGCTGTATCTCTATTTCGATGTTGTGACCTTTCACTCTGGCTTTGTACGACAATGTTATATTTTAAATGAGTTATTCTTACAGCACTATCAGTAGTATTAATGTGTTGGCCACCTGCTCCTGAAGCTCTAAATGTATCAATTCTTAAATCTTTATTATTAATATCAATTTCAATATCTTTATCTATTTCAGGATACACCCATACACTGGAAAAACTTGTATGTCTTCTTTTATTAGAGTCAAATGGAGATATTCTAACTAATCTATGTATACCAGACTCGTTTTTTAAATAACCATAACTTTTAAAGCCAGCTATGTTCATAGAAACACTCTTAACACCTGCTTCCTCTCCTCGTTGGAAATCTATGATTTTATATTTATAATTATTTTTTTCTGCAAAGCGTTGATACATTCTAGTTAACATTTCAGCCCAGTCTTGACTTTCAGTTCCTCCTGCTCCAGCATGAATTTCTATAAATGCATTACAATCATCTGTATCATTATTTAAAAGAGATTTAATTTTAATTCTTTCACATTGTTTTTTTAGTTCAATTATTTTACTAACTAATTCATTAATCTCTTTATCATTCAAAGATTCATAAATTTCAATAAAATCTCTAAATTCTCTAAATTGACTAAAGACAAAATCAAATTCACTTATGACATTGCTATTTTGTTTTAATTTTTCTTGAGATTTATTAATTAAATTAATGTTTTTCCAATTTTCAGGACTAGTAATTATTTTATTTAAATTATTAATTTCTTTAATGGTATTTTCATAGTCAAAGACTCCTCCTTGTCAGATTTAAAAGAGATTCTATTTCCTTAACTAAATTTAGTAACTCGTATTTGTCCATTAATTTATTCCACCAATACTTTCAACTTTATTTTTGTTATCTAATATTTCTAATTGGTCCTTTGTAAAATAATCAATAATTGAATTTTGTCCATCAGAAATCTCACCACTATCTTTATTAATTTTTTTTGTAATTAAATCACTAGGCACTAAAAATTTATCGTTTTTATCATTATGAATTAAAAGATAATTCTCGATAATGGTCTTAAAAATAGGTAAAGCAACTGATGATCCAGTCTCTTTATATCCTATTGATCTTGGTGTATCATATCCAACATAAACCCCTATGACATATCTTGGGGTAAGGCCAAAAAACCATAAATCTTTACTTTCATTTGTCGTTCCTGTTTTTCCTGCTATTGGATAATTAATTTTATTCAAAGCTTTACCTGTTCCACTTTCAATAGCGCCCTCAAGTATGTTTAAGATTTGAAAAGAAGTTTGTGGTGATATTACTTTTTCTTTCTGTGACTCAATAATTGGAATTCTGTATGATCTATCATTAGTCGAAAAAGAACAATATTTGCATTTGAAATAATCATTATTTATAATTAATTCACCCTCATTAGAAACAACTTTTTTTATTATTGATGGTTCAACTATATAACCACCATTTAAAAAGATTGAGTAAGATTTTACTAAATTTAAAAGATTATTTTCAACAGCGCCAAGAAGAGTTGAATAAACATCAGTATTATTACTAGTATTATAAAAATCTATTTTATTTAAAAATTTATTCACTGAATTTAATCCTAGATCTAATCCAATTTTTAATGTCACTAGATTATTTGAAGTCTCTAGAGCTCTTCTGAATGTTAATTGTCCATATGACTTATTTGAATAATTTTTAGGTATCCAAATTGGGAGATTATTCCCTTGATCTAAAAGAATATTTGAGTCTAAAATTAATGTATTAGGTAGATATTTTTTTGTTTCAAGCGCTTGAGCATATATAAAAGGTTTTATAGATGAACCAGGTTGTCTGTATGCTTGGGTTGCTCTATTAAAATTACTCATATCATAGTTCACACCCCCTACCATAGAAACTATATCTCCATTAAATGGATCCATAATTATTACAGATCCATTTATTTCGTGTAATTGAACTGAATGAAATGACTCATCTATCTTAGAAACAAATATGTAGTCATTTAAATTCAAATAACTATTTGGTGAAACTTTTTTTGGCCCATACAAATTTTCATTGTTATTTAGATTAATTATTTCATTTGAATTGATTATTGATAAATTAATATTATTCTCATTTTTACTTAATACTTTAGCAATATGCCAATGATCATTATCGTATTTAATTATATCCTCTAAATTTTTATAACTTCCAGACCAGTTTTTATATTTTCTCTCAAATAATGCTAAGTTATCTAATAAAGATTTTTCTGATATCTTTTGTAGTTTTTGATCAATTGTAGATTGAATATAAAAAGCATTTTCATAAAAAAAGTTAGAATTTAAATAATTAAGTATATAATCTGTTTTATAATCTGATTTATACTTTTTGTTATTTTTCTCAAAAAGCTCTATTGCCAAACTTGAATAAAAATTATATTGCTCTGAATTTATGAAATTATTTAACTCCATTTGTTTTAACACATAATTTCTTCTATCTAGAGCTCTCTTATAATTTTTCTGTGGATCGTAATTATTTGGTCCTTTTGGTAAAGCTGCAAGATATGCATATTCATGTATATCCAAATCAAATATTGATTTATTAAAATAATTGAATGAAGCTGATGCAACTCCATATGATCGTCTTCCAAAATAAATTTCATTAAGATATAACTCTATAATAAATTCTTTTGAATACTCTTTTTCTATTCTTAGTGATAAAATTAACTCTTTAATTTTTCTAGAAATAGTCTGATCTCTATTTAGTAAAATATTTTTAACCAATTGTTGGGTAATAGTTGAAGCTCCAACATAATTATTATTATCTTTTGAATAAATGTTTTTAAAATTTATAATAAAAGCATTTACTATACCTTTAATATCAAAACCTTGATGTTGAAAAAATGTTTTATCTTCAGCAGAAATTATTGCGTTAATCATATTTTTTGGAATGTCTTTATAGTCCAAATAAAATCTATCTCTATTTCCTACATGGTACATGAGCTCATATTTTTCGTCATAAATTTTAGTTATTTCATTTGGAAAATATTCAGATATATTGTGATCAGGCAAATCCTGTTGAATATTCCACAAATATAGAATTACTATGGATATGCCTAGCAAAGAAAGTATGAATATGTATTGCAAATATTTTAAAAGTTTCATTTTAATAAATTACCAATTTAAAAATAAATTATTATATCAAAAGGATTTAAAAACATGTCTAAAAGAATTTTTGTTGATGGTAGCATCAATGACGAATTATGTATCATCTCAGCAGATGGTCAAGAAATCAACTATTTTGACTACTCAGATGATTTAAACATCAATAAAAAAAATAATATATACCTTGGCACTGTATCAAGAGTAGAGCCTTCTTTACAAGCTGCTTTTATAGATTTTGGATCTGAAAAAAAGGCTTTTTTACCTTTTGATGAAATACATCCAAGTTATTTTAAAATTCCTCATAATGAAAAAATGATAATTAATGAAAATGAAAATAATGAAATAGATGATGATAAAAATAACAAAAAAAACTTTCTATCTTTTTACAGAAAATACAAAATTCAGGATGTAATAAAAAAAGATCAGGTTTTGTTGATACAAATAGTTAAAGAAGAGAGAGGGACCAAAGGTGCAGCTATAACAACATTTATTTCATTGCCTGGTAGATATAGTGTCTTGTTACCAAATAATTCATCTAATGGTGGGGTTTCAAAAAAAATATCTAACATAAATGATAGAAAGAGATTAAAAAAACTTCATGATAACTTAAATTTACCTGATGGAATGTCTTTAATAATAAGAACTAATGCTATATCTGCAGATAATGAAGATATATTAGCTGATTTTAAATATTTAAAAAAATTATGGACAAACATAAGAGAAAATACTTTAAAATCAAAAGCACCAGTAATGATTACTGAGCTAGATACTCCAATAATTAAAATTGCAAGAGATTTTAATCAAAAAATAATTGATGAAATTATTTTTACAGATTTGAAAACTATGAAGTTATATAAGAAATTAGAAAAAGATTTTAGTGTAAAATCAAATAGGAAAATCATACATTACAAAGATAAACTTCCTTTATTACAAAACTTTGGAATTAAAAATCCAATTGATACACTTACTGAGGAGAATATTTATTTGAAATCAGGTGGTTATTTAGTAATAAATCCTACAGAGGCATTAACAAGTATTGATATTAATTCAGGACGTGCAACTTCTGAAAAAAATATAGAAATTACAGCATTGCATACCAATTTAGAAGCAAGTGATGAAATTTTTAAACAAATTCAACTAAGAAATATTGCAGGTTTGATTGTTATTGATTTTATTGACATGAATATACATTCAAATAACTTAAAAGTTGAAAGAAAAATAAAAGAATTATTTTATAAAGATAAATCAAGAGTACAAATTACTAAAATTTCTCAATTTGGTTTGATGGAAATATCAAGACAGAGAATTGGACAAAGTATTTATGAAACATTTTATACTAAATGCGAATGCTGTGAAGGTAATGGTTTTAAAAAAACAGATTCTATTATAATAAATAATTTTATTTCAATTATTAAGGGTATAAACGCGATTAGTAATAAAGACGATATTGAAGTATTTATTGATAAAACATTTTTTGATAAAAATTCAAAAATTATCGATAAGAAAATAAAGTCTTTAAAGCTGTCATATAAAATCAATTTTATAAATAAAAGCCTAACAAAAAATATTTTTGAATTTAATAAAGATTTAATGGATAAGGTTAAAAATAATAATAGAGAAACAATAGAAAAAAATAAAACTGAAGATTTAACTAATAATAAATCTTATAGAAGGAAAATTAAGAGAAAAGAAGTTGAAAATTAATATTAAACTTTGCATATGTAAATAGTATATTAAATTTTTATAGTTAATTTAATAATGAAATTAGAAGTTACAATTTAATAAATAAATTAATGTCATATTTGAATAGAGAACAAATAAAAACACTTATCAAGAGCGGACAAATTTACTCAAATAAATCTATAAATAAAAATCAAATACAACCTGCATCACTTGATTTAACTTTATCCGATAAATGCTACAGGATTAAAGCATCTTTTATTCCTAATAATATTAAAATTTCAAATGTAATTAAAGAGTTATCACTTTCAAGAGTAAACTTAAAAATAAATACACTTTTAGAAAAAAATTGTATTTATTTATGTGAACTGAATGAAAAATTAAAGTTACCAAAAGATATAATGGGAAAATCAAATCCTAAAAGTACAACAGGTCGATTAGATATATTTACAAGAGTAATAACCGAAAGCGGTAAAGAATATGACAGTATAAAATATAATTATAAAGGAAAGTTATATTTAGAAATTATACCTCAATCTTTTAGTATAATCGTTAAAAGAAATATTTCTTTAAATCAATTAAGATTTTTTAAAGGATCAAATGAGAAAAATAGTATTAAAAAAATCAATATATCTGTTGCAATTAAAAAAAATTCAATTTCTGCATACAAAGCAAAAAAAATTACTTCAGCAATTGATTTAAATAAAATAAATTTTTATAAATCTGATAAATACTGGGAAAAGATTATCCCTAAAGATAATTATTTTATTATTGAAAGGGATGAGTTTTATATTCTTAGATCTAAAGAGTCGATTAAAATAAAAAATAATCAAGCAGCAGAGTTAGAGCCGTTTAAAGACTCTTTTGGGAATTTTAGGGTTCATTATGCTGGATTTTTTGACCCTGGGTTTGGTAATAATAGATTAGGTACACCTGCGGTTCTTGAGTTACGTGCCTACGACACTCCGTTTATAATTAGAGACGGTCAGCTTGTTGGCCAGCTAAATTACTATCAAATCGATGAAATAAAAAATCAAACCTATGGTAGTAAAATAAATTCAAATTATTTTAATCAAAATTTAAAATTGGCTAAACAATTTAAATAGTTATTTTATATTTGAGTTTAATTTTATTATCTATTAGGTATATTATAAATTATGATTGATAAAAAAATTAGTGAAACGATTGATCAATTAATAAAGAAAATTAAAGATAATGATTTAGGATCTATAAAACTATCAAATAAAACTCATGCAATTGAAATTAGTAATAATTTCATCAATCGCAATCATACTCAAAATACACCTAATATTGAAGATACAAAAAATCAAAATATCAAAGATGAAAAAAAAGTTAATTTTTTAACTATTGATAGCCCTATGGTTGGAATTATATATTTAACTCCAAAACCTAGCTCTCCACCATTTGCAAAAAAAGGTCAAAAAATCAAAAAAGGAGACACTATCTGCTTAATAGAAGCAATGAAAACATTTAATGAAATTAAGTCTGATAGAGACTGCACTATAAAGTCTATAATAGTTAAAAATGGAGAGGCTGTTGAATTTGGACAACCTCTATTTGAAATATCATAATTGTTTAAAAAAATATTAGTAGCTAACAGGGGTGAGATAGCTGTTCGTATAATACGAGCTTGTAAAGAACTAAATATTAATACAGTTGCTATTCATTCAAATGTTGACACTGATGCAATGCATGTAAAACTTGCAAATGAAAGTATATGTGTTGGTAGTGCACAACCTAATGAAAGTTATTTAAATATTCCAAGTATTATAAGCGCTGCAAATATTACAGGAGCTGAAGCTGTTCATCCAGGGTATGGTTTTTTAAGTGAAAATGACAAATTTGCAAAGATATTAAGTAAACATGATATTAAATTTATAGGACCATCATCAAATTCAATATTAGAATTAGGTAACAAGAGCAATGCATTAAAATTAGCAAGTGATCATAATTTGCCTATTCTAGGAAATAAAAAATCAAAAAATATATATAATTCTAATGATGCTATAAAAATAGCAAATGAGATAGGTATGCCCATCGTAATAAAAGCTGCATACGGCGGAGGTGGTAAAGGAATGATGGTATTTAACAATAATAAAGAAATAGAAAAATATTTCTCTCAATTAAAATCTGAAGCTAAAAATTATTTTGGAGATGATACTATGTATGCTGAAAAATTTCTAACAAACGCAAAACATATCGAATTTCAAATTATTTCAGATCCTAAAAATAATTATGTAGAAATTATAGGGCAAAGAGATTGCTCTATACAACGAAAGAATCAAAAAATTATTGAAGAAATTCCATCAGATTTTGTAAAAATTAATAATTTAGAATTAATTAAAAATAATATTAAAGATTTATTACTTCAAAATAAATATGAGGGTTTAGGAACCTTAGAATTTTTATATCAAGATAATGAAATATTTTTTATTGAAATGAATACTAGACTACAGGTTGAACATCCTGTAACCGAAGAAGCGTTTGATATTGATTTAGTAAAATATCAAATCATGGTTGCTGCAGGTTACAAGTTAGATTTGAGCAACATTATTAAAAAAAATCATACAATTGAATGTAGGATTAATGCAGAAAATGCTAAGGATTTTTCACCTAGCCCAGGGATTGTAAAATTTATAAATATTCCAGGTGGAAGAGGAATTAGAGTAGATACATCATTATACACAAATTATAAAGTTAATCCTCATTATGATAGTCTAGTTTTAAAAATTATTTCAAAAGGTAAAGATAGAGGTGAGTCGATATCAATAATGAAACGAGCTTTAGATGAAATCATTATAGATGGGATAAGTACGAATATTGAGTTACATAAATGGATTTTAAATCAAGATGATTTTATAAAAGGGACTTATAATACAAATTGGTTAGAAAAAAATATTTCTAAATTTAATTAACAATTAATTAATGATATTTCATAAATCTTATTAGAATACAAATTCAACTCATCAGTATATTTGAAAAACCAACCAATAAATATTTCATCATTTTGCTTTATTTTTAATAAAGCTGCAGTATCAATATATTTATCAAATTCGACATTTTTACAAGTAACCAATTCAAAAGATAAGTTTCTGAATTGAAATGTATTAAAAAAATCAAGTTCATATTTTGATGACGATGATTTATCTAAAACTAAAAGATTTGTGATATTAGTTTCAGAAGCTTGTAATTGACTAAAAAAAATATTATTTAAAAATAAAATTATTAATAATTTCTTCCAAAGAGACCGCATCAACATTATTAGTTGTATAATCATTATTTTTGAATGAATCCTCGCTATTTCCTAATTCTATTTCAATATATGGTGAACCAATAAATCCATTATTAGATATTTTAAATATTGAGTCGATAGGTATTTTAAAACTTTTATTGATTGATGATGTAATAATAGCCACATAATTTTCTTCATCTAGTGAAATACTAGAGACCTCTCCTACTTTTACACCTTTAATTTTAACATCATTACCAATGTTTATGTTACCTATATCAAAAAAACTAGAATTAATATAAAGTTTATCTACTTTGTTAAAAATGTTTACTTTAGTCGAGTAGTAAAACATACAAATAATTGAAATTAATAGTATTAATAATCCTGAAACAAATTCTATTTTAAATTTTTTATTCATTTAAATCTTTTAAAAATCTTAGAAAAGTATCAATAGAATATGAGTCCTGTGTTTCATTAAAAAAATATTGATTTTTAGACTTATCAAAATATTCACCAAAGCCTGGTTCAATAGATATTGCTTTCTTTCCAAAAATACCGTTACTTTTAATTTTTACAATTGAGTCTTCTGGAATATTATATTTTTTGTCAATATAGCCATTTATAACTACATCATCCTCAGATAAATTAATTTTATTTATATCCCCTATTTTTATGCCAGCAAGTTGGACTTCACTGTCAATATTTATACCCTCAACATAATTAAAGATTGCAACAAATGGAATTGAGTCATTTCTATTCATATTTTTTAATAAAAAAAAAATTAATATTAGACAAAGAAAGAAAAGAGAACCAATTTTTAAATGGTATTTAGAGTCATAAGAGTCAATTTCTTTAATTATTTCGGTTGCCAACTATTATAACCTTTACTCATAGTCTCTTTATGCTTTACAGAATGCTTTTGCACTCTTCTTTTTACAAGACTTTCTTGATTACTTTCTTCAAATTCAAAATCAGAAATCTTATCAGATGTATTATGTAACCAATTATGAAACTGGGTTGGTAATGACTCAGGTCCAAAACCAGGTGCATAGACCACCCATCTTTTGTAAAAGTTTTTTTTATCATGATAATATTTATTACCTAGCGAATCTATATGAACAAGATTACCATTAAAAAAAGAATATAATTTAAAACCTAAAGACATGATTAATTATAACAGATTAATAAGTTTATGAGAATAATACTTATTTCACTTATTTTAATAGTCAATTTATCACATCCATTATTTGGTAAAATTGCAAGTGTAATAGGAGATCCTATATCACAAGAAATATATTTTGAAGTAAATAAAGATACTAAGAATTATCCTGCATCACTGACTAAGATAATGACTCTTTATATTATATTTGATGAATTAAAATTAAAAAATATTAATTTAAATGATCATATTTACTTTTCAAAGAATGCAACATATCAGCAGCCTTCTAAATTAGGTATAGCAGAAAATGAATATATTACAGTTGATGAATTAATTGACTCCTTAATAGTAAAATCTGCAAATGATGCAGCAGTTGCTATTGCTGAAAAAATATCAGGTAATGAAAAAAAGTTTGTTATTAAAATGAATAGTTATGCGAAAAAATTAAATTTGAAAAATACAAATTTTTCAAACCCTCATGGGCTACCAAATAAATCAAATTTATCGACAGCACATGATATGTTTAAACTTAGTTCAAAAATTATTTTAGATTTTCCAGAGCAATTACATAGATTTAAAAAAACAAAAATAAATATTAAAGGTAAAATTTATACAACTCATAATACATTACTAAAAAAATATGATCATTATATTGGTTTAAAAACTGGCTATACAAGAAAATCTGGATTTCAGATATCACTATTATCAATAAATGCCAATAAATATTTATTAGGTATATATTTTGGAGGGAATTCCGCTAAAGAAAGAAACAATAAAATTAATTTTCTTATGAATAGGTTTAATAATAAAAATGTATCCAAAAATGATAATACTAAAAAATTTACTGTTAAGAATGAAAAAAAAAGTACTAGTAGTTTTTTAGTTCAAACATCCTCTTTCAAAAAGATAAGAAAATCAAAAATGCATATTACTTTACTAAAAAATAAAATAAAAATACTTAGAAGTTTTGAGCATCATATTAAAAAAAATGGTAGATATTTTATAAGTTATATTAATGTAGATGATCAACGGACAGCAAAAAACTTATGTAACGAAATTAAATTAAAAAAACTAGACTGTTTGATAAAAAGTAGTTAATTCTTTAATATCCAATGAATATGACTCAAGTATTGTTATTAATTTAATTAATTCTTCTTTAAATTTATCTTTAATGAAATGTTCGAGCCTAAATACTATACAATTTTGAGTATTTGAAGCTCTTAGAAGGAACCAAAAATTTTCTGTTTCTAGCCTTACACCATCAATAGTAATTAAATTTGCTCCAATATCGTAGTGTTTAGGTATATCTTCTACTATTTTATCTAAAAGACTAAATTTAATTTTTTCATCACAATATAATTTTATCTCAGGTGTTGATGATGATTTCATATATACACTCGTTAATTCATTTAATGTTTTTTGTGAATTATTGAGTATCCTAATTAATTTCAAAGAAGCATATATGGCGTCATCATATCCATAATATTTATAATTATAAAAAATATGCCCACTCATTTCACCTGCTATATCTGCATTTTTGGAAGAAATCATCTCTTTAATTAAAGAGTGTCCAGTTTTTGACATATGAATGTCTACACCTCTATTTTTAAGTGTATCAAAAAGTATTTTACTACATTTTACGTCAGCTATAGCTACTAAGTCTTTTTTTTCTTTTAAAAGATCAAGAGACAAAAGTAAAAAAATTATATCTGAGTAAATTAATTCTCCTTTATTATCCAATATTCCTATTCGATCACCATCACCATCAAAAGCAATACCTAAGTCAAATTGCTTTTCTTTAATATAATTTGCTATCTGAATAATATTTTTCTTAATAGTTGGATCGGGGTGATGATTAGGAAAATTACCATCTATGCTTCTATTTAAAATAATATTGGTTCCTTTTAATGAATTAATAATTTTATGAATTATTGGCGCAATGGCTCCATTTCCTGGATCCCAAACTATTTTAAGCTTATCTAAATTATTAAATTGTGAAATAATTTCTTCTGTATAAGGAGTAATTACATCTTTAAATGTTAATTTACCCAATGTTGAGGATAAAAATGCATCATCTAAATCGTTTAAAGATTTTATTCTCTCACCAAAAAAGGGTTTATTATTAATAATTATTTTTAATCCATTATATTCTTTTGGATTATGAGAACCTGTAATCATAATTAAATTCGGAATATCTAGTACTTTTGTTGCATAATAACTAACTGGTGTTGGTATTAGTGAAATATCCACTACATCAACACCATGTCTTCTGAAGGTATCAATAAGTTTATTTTTAATTTCTAAGGAAGATAATCTTCCATCATGACCAATAATGATTTTAGGAGTATTAATATTAGAAATTATATTTGAGATCTTTTTTGCAATATTTTGTATATCTTCTAAATTTAATGATTTTTGATAAATACCCCTAATGTCGTATTCTCTAAGTATTTCAGGGTTGATCATCGAAATAAACTATAAATTTAATATGTAAGTTGCAATTGATAAAAATGATAAAAATCCAAATACATCTGTGAAAGTTGTAAGAACTATTCCAGATGCCAAGGCTGGATCTATTTTCATTTTATTAATTGTAATTGGGATAATTATGCCCACTAAACAAGCAAATCCTAAGTTTATTAAAATAGCAAAAGATATGGCAAACGCTAATACAATACTATCAAACCAATAATAAGCAATTAATCCCATTATTAAAGAAAGTGCAAAACCATTGATACTACCTATTAAGAATTCTTTAACAACCAATTTAATATAGTTTGAATTATTTATATCTTTTGTGGCAATAGCTCTTACGTATATGGTCATAGCTTGTGTGCCTGCATTGCCACCCATTGAAGCTACTATAGGCATCAGGACTGCAATCGCTATCATTTGCTGTAATTGGTCTGAATATATATCTATAACAAGAGATGCTAATATGGCTGTCAATAAGTTTAAACCCAACCATATGAATCTAGAAGTAGCTGATGTAAAAGCACCCTTATAAAAGTCATTTACAAACAAACCTCCCAACTTTCTCATATCATCCTCTGACTCTTCGTGATCAATTTCAACAACATCATCAACTGTCATGATACCTATCATTTTATTATCTAAATTTACTACAGGTGCAGAAACCAAGCCATACTGTCTAAAGGTGTAGGCGATGTCTTCAATTTTTTCATCAGATTTAATAATATGTATATCTTTATAAATAATATCTTTTAATTTTTTTGATCTTTTTGACCTTAATACTCTTCCAGAGGGGATATAGCCTATAGGAGTATTTTGGTCATCAACAATAAATATATTATAAAAATCTTTAGGCCCTCTTCGTGAATTCCTTAACTGATCAATTAATTCACCAACTGTTAAATTAGATTTTATCGAAAGATAGTCTCTATTCATTAGCCTACCAGCAGAATTTTCATCATACTGTAAACTTTCCTCAATTCTTTCTCTTTGCTGAGATCCAAGTTTGGAGAGTATTTGAACTAATTCTTTAGTTTCAAAGTCACCAAGGATTTCAACCGCATCATCTAAATCTAAGTATTTAATTAAATTAACTAATTGCTTATTTGGTATCATATGTAAAATATCATCACGCGTTTCTTCACGTAAGTAGGCAATAAAATCTGGGTGAAAGTTTTTGGTATGAGTTCTAAGTATAGACGACTGTATTTCGTATGGGAGACTTTCAATACTATCTGCTTGATCTGCAGAATGAAGAGATTTTATTGACTCAATATATTCTTTTTTATTAAATTTTTGCATTTATATTATAAATATGGTGCGGACGAGAAGACTCGAACTTCCACAGGATTTGATCCCACAGCGACCTCAACGCTGCGCGTCTACCAGTTCCGCCACGTCCGCAATTAATAGTTTAATTAATAAAGAATGATTGAAATAAAACAACTAAAAGGGCAAAAAAAATATCAAGAAGTTACAAAATTGATGAATAAACATATTCAAAAAATGTCTGAAAATATAAAAGAAGAGGAAATATGGTTCTTAGAACATCAAAATGTCTTTACTGCAGGAAGCTCTACTCCTAAAGAATTTATAATAGATAAAATAAATAAGATTCCAGTTATTAAAGTTAATAGAGGTGGTAAAATCACGTTTCATGGCCCTGGCCAATTAGTCATTTATCCCTTAATTAATTTAAAAAAAAGAAAAAAAAATATTATAGATTACATAAATTCATTAGAGGACATTTGCATAAGAGCATTTAAGAAAAGTGATATAAAACTTTATAGAAAAAAAGAAAAAAATAGAGGTTTGTGGGTTGAAAACAATAATGAGTTAAAAAAAATAATATTTATTGGTTTAAGATACTCTAAAGGTATCATTCATCATGGTTTATCAATTAATTTTGATCTTGATTTAAATAATTTTCAAAAAATCGATCCTTGTGGTCTTAAATCCAAAGATATAAGTAGCCTAAAAGAATTAAAAATAAATTATGATAAAGGAAAAATATATCAAGATCTTAAAGAAGAATTTATGAAAGTATTTTATTAGGGTTTATTTTAAATTTATAAAATTTCCCATCTAATTTAAAAATAATTTTATAAGAACAAAGAAGAAGTTTATTAAATTTATTGCCAGAAAACTTTTTATCACCAATTATAGGGTTTTTATTAAGATAGAATTGAAGTCTGATTTGATGTTTTTTTCCTGTAAATAATTTAATCAAATAACAATTTTCATGATTATCTAATTGAATTTTTCTGTAAGCTAGTTTTAATTCTTTCTTATCAGTATTATAGTTAATCAACGTATCAGTGTTTTTATTAAATTTATTATTAGTTACTGAAATATAGAATTTTTTAATTTGATTATTTAAAAATAACGAAGAGATTTTACTAGCAGTAATTCTATTTTTTGCAAAAAGCATGACCCCTGAGGTGTCTTTGTCTAATCTGTGAACTATATATAATTTATGCTCGATGACATTTTCATATATATCTTTTAATGAGATAAATACTTTAGATCCTCTTTGAACAGAATATCCATCAATTTTATTAATAGCTATGAAATCATTGTTTTGAAAAATAATTTGATCTTTAAAAATCTTTTTTTTATGTTTATTTAATTTAATAGTATTCGATAAGACATTATTGATCTCAAATTTATAATATATATATATAATATCACCTTTTATTAATGGTGAATTAGATTTAGATTTTCTGTTATTAATTTTTATTTTGTATTTTCTAATTAATCTTTGTAACAAAGATAAAGGTATAGACTCAAAATGTTGAAATAAAAACTTATCTAATCTTTTATGACTTTGATCTATTTTAATTTGCAATTCTAATACTGATCATATGAGATATATAGAAAAAAATAAAAGATATAAAAATGTTAAGAGAAAAATACATTAATGCTTTTACAAAAGATTTATCCGAAACTAATGAAAATAGTTCAATATTGAAGGAAGATAGAGTAGTGAAGCTCCCAAAAAAGCCGATGTAAACGAAAATATATAGTGCACCATTGAATTTATTTAAAAAATAACCTGCCATAGCAGATCCAACAATATTTACTAATATAGTTGCTGTGGGGAGACCTAAAATACTGAAATTTGACAGAGTTAAGAAGTAACGAAAGCTAGATCCTAATATAGCACCTATCACGAGCGCTAAATAAGATGGCATAGATTTTTATTTTACGAACTGAATAATACTTGTATGAGCAAAATCACCAAACCTATTACCTTTTTTGATAATACGAGTATACCCACCATTTCTAGTTTTTTGATCTTTAGAAATTACAGAAAAAAGTTTTTGACAAGCTTCCTTGTTGTTAAAAAGCTTGGCCAATACGTATTTTCTATTACTTAAATTATCATTTTTAGATTTAGTTACCAATTTTTCAATAAAAGGTCTTAGCTCTTTCGCTTTTTCAGTTGTAGTAGTTATAGTCTCGTACTTAATGAGACTGATAGATAAGTTTTTTAACAAAGCTAATCTATGGGAAGAAGTTCTATTAAGCTTTCTTTGTTTAAGTCTGTGTTTCATTATACTTTGAAAGGATCTTCATATTTTTTTGATAATTCTTCTATATTTTCTGGAGGCCAGCCTGGTAAATCCATTCCCATAGAGAGACTCATTGAAGATAGTACTTCTTTTATCTCATCAAGAGATTTTCTACCAAAATTAGGTGTTCTTAGCATTTCTCCTTCAGTTTTTTGAACTAGATCACCAATATAAAAAATATTATCATTTTTTAAACAGTTAGCTGATCTTACAGATAGTTCAAGTTCATCAACTTTTTTAAGTAAGTTTTTATTAAACTGAGGTTCATTTGATGATTGTAATTTTTTTCTTTCATCCTCTGTAGGTTCTTCAAAATTGATAAATGGCTTGAGCTGATCTTGAAGAATTCTTGCGGCTAAAGCAGCAGCATCATCCGGAGATACAGTTCCATTAGTTTCAATATCTAGTATAAGTTTATCAAATTCTGTATCTTGCCCAATACGAGAGTTTTCTACATTAAATGAGACTCTTTTAACTGGGCTGTATGTTGCATCTAGTATAATTTGTCCAACACTTTTATTTTCATTATCTTTATTTTTTTCTGCTGATATATAACCTTTATTAACATCTAAGAAAATTTCTAAATTTACTTCTCTATTTGAGTCCACATTCATAATAACAGCTTCTTTATCAATAATTTCTACCTCAGGATTTTCTTCAAAATCTGAAGAAAGTACCTCTTTGGGGCCTTTTACATTTAAGCTTAATTTTTGAGAATGATTACTTTTGGAGTTGAAAGTAACATTCTTAAGATTCATAATAATATCGGTCACATCCTCTCTTACACCCTCAATTGTTGAAAACTCGTGAAGCACACCATTAATTTTAATAGAAGAAATAGCTGTACCCTGTAATGATGATAGAAGAACTCTTCTTAGTGCATTTCCGAGAGTAGTGCCAAAACCTTTTTCCAAAGGTTCAATCACAACTGTTCCAAATTTCTTATTATCGCTTATTTTATAATCAACTTTATTAGGTTTAACCAAAGTTATCCAATTATTCTCAATCAATTTTAACTCCTATAAATTTAGTTTATACTCTTCGTTTTTTTTTAGGTCGACATCCATTATGCGGAAGTGGTGTAACATCTTTAATATTGTTAATAATAAAACCTATACTCTGTAGAGCTCTTAAAGCAGACTCTCTACCAGACCCTGGCCCTTTCATAAGGACATCAAGTTTTCTCAACCCAATATCATATGCCTTTTTTCCAGCTGCATCAGTAGCAATTTGTGCAGCATATGGTGTAGATTTTTTTGAACCCCTGAAACCCATGGAACCGCTAGATGACCAAGATACAGCATTTCCACTAACATCAGAAATTGTTACAATAGTGTTATTAAAAGAACTTTTAATGTGAACAACTCCGTTTTGACCAAAGTTTTTTTTTGATTTTTTTTTATCTAGAGTCTTTTTTTCATTTTTAGGCATTTTATTTAGTTACTTTTTTCTTTCCTGCTATAGCTACAGCTTTACCTTTTCTAGTTCTAGCGTTTGTATGTGTTCTTTGACCTCTAGTTGGGAGTTGTTTTCGGTGTCTTAAACCACGATAACACCCTAAGTCTTTTAATCTTTTAATATTTTGAGATACTACTCTTCTAAGGTCTCCCTCTACGGTATAGCTTTCGTCTATAGATTTTCTTATTTTAGAAATTTCATCCTCTGAAAAATCTTTTATTCTCTTAGTTGGATCTAAGCTATTAGCTTTTAAAATATCCATAGCATACTTAGGACCTATTCCATGGATATAGGTAAGAGAAACTAATGCTCTTTTATTTAATGGTAAGTTTACACCTGCTATTCTTGCCAATTGAGATCTCCTGAGATGGTGAAATTATTAAAAAAGTATTTAAAAGTCAATATAAATTACCTTAATTTAATCCAAGATTATCAACGATTTTATCAGTTACAGAGTTAATATCTTCATTAGCTTGTATATCAGTAACTAGATAATTTTTTTTTAGTGAATTTAATATTTCTAGGTGAGATTTTTTGTAAATTTGGAGTCTTTTATCAAAAAAACTATCATCAGCCCTAGACTCTTCCATAGATCTTTTTTTTATCCTTTGAAGAAGTTGTTCATCATCGACATCAAAATTGATAATACTTAAATCTTTGTTCTCAAATATTTCAGGAAGTGATTCAGCTTGAATTGAACTCCTGGGAAAACCATCAATCAAAATCTGCTCATTTAACAAAGTGTTTACTTTTTCTTTTAATACTGAAATCACAATTGTATCCTCAATTAAGTCACCATTATCCATTTTCTTTTTTATATCTTTTCCCAAAATACTCTCATCTTGAGATTTCTCTTTCAAGAGAGAACTAACGGTTAAAATGTTCAGATCAGGTAAAATACTTTCTTTTAAAATATTTGCTTGGGTTCCCTTTCCACAACCAGGAGGGCCAATAAATACTATAACCATTTACTTTTATAAATTTTATTTTTACTTAATAATTTCTCATATTGAGATGAAAATAATTGTGTTTGAATCTGTGAAAAGAAATCCATAGCCACTATAACGACTATCAGAAGACTTGTTCCTCCTAAATAAAAAGGAACTGATAGTCTAGCAATTAAAAATTCTGGAATTAAGGCAATTAAACCTAGATAAATAGCACCTACAAAAGTTAACCGATAAATAACGTGTTCTAAGTAAGTAGCTGTTTGCTCTCCTGGTCTGTAACCTAAAACAAAACCTCCATTATTTCTTAAATTTTCAGCCTGTTCTTTAGGGTTAAAAACAATACTAGTATAAAAAAATGCAAAGAAAACAATCAAACCAAAGAAAAAAGCCATGTAAAGTGGTTTTCCGTGAGATAAGTAAAATCCTAAACTAGATATAAAACCAGAACCTTCAGGTGAAAAATTAGAAATAGTATTTGGAAATAATAACAAGGATGATGCAAAAATAGCAGGAATAACACCAGAAATATTTATTTTGATTGGTAAATAAGAAGATTGACCACCAAATACTTTATTTCCTACTTGGCGTTTTGGATATTGTACTAATAATCTTCTTTGAGCTCTTTCTATAAATACAATTATTACTATTAGTATTAGAAGTAAAAAAATTATTGATATAATTGCAATAGCTGATAGCGCACCAGTTCTTCCAAGTTCAAATGTATTAAAAATAGCAAAAGGAAGATTAGCTACGATACCTGAGAAAATTATAATTGAAATTCCACTTCCAAATCCATTTTCAGTTATCTGTTCACCCAGCCACATTAAAAATATAGTTCCAGATGTCATTGTTATAACTGCAGAAATTTGAAAGAAAGCTACACTTCCTAAAGTTGGATCTACTGTATCTGATAAATTTAGTATACCATTTGAAATACCATAACTTTGAAAAAGACCTAAAACTATTGTTAAATATCTTGTGTATTGTTGAATTTTTTTTCTACCTTGAGTGCCTTGCTCTTTAAGCGCTTTTAAACTATCAAAGGATGACTGCATTAGTGTCATTATAATAGATGCAGAAATATATGGCATAACCCCTAACGTAAATATAGACATACGCATTAAAGCTCCACCAGAAAACATGTCGAATATTCCTAAAATTCCCCCACGATGTTGTTCAAATATTTGTTCTAAAACAGCTGAGTTAATACCAGGGACAGGAATATATGTTCCAAGACGATAAACAGCTATTGCAAATAAAACAAAACCTAATTTTTTAAATAAGCCTGAGCTTTTTATTGCTTCTCCATAATCAATATTTGGTACTTTTATATTCATAATCTAAAATTATGATGTAGATCCACCAAGTTCTTCTATCCTTTTTTTGGCTCCAGGAGTAACCTTAAAATTTTTAAATTGAAGTTTTTTTTTAAACTGAATTGAGTCAATTAGTTTAATTGATTTTTTATGATCTTTCTTTTTTAAGAAACCCTCTTGTATTAAAAAATTATTATCAATTAAAGAATCCTCTTTAAACTTATTAAAACTTACTAAAGACAAAGTTAAAGATTTAGAATTTATTTTTTTTAATGAATTAAAACCTCTTTTTGGAGTTTTTCTATATATAGGCATTTGACCACCCTCAAAATTTCTAACAGCAACACCTGACCTTGATTTTTGACCTTTGTGGCCCCTACCAGCTGTTTTTCCTAATCCAGAACCAATTCCTTTACCTTTCCTTTTTCTATTTGTTTGGCGTTGTTTTGAAATTTTATTAATCATATTTAATTCTCTCTTTTGCTGATAACGGAATTTATCTCTATGTTTCTTCTGGCAGAAACTGATTTTGGTGTATTGATACTCTTTAAGGCTTTAATTGTTGATCGAACAATATTGTGTGGATTTTTTGTTCCAATAGCTTTAGAGACAACATCTGAAATGCCCAATGCCTCAAAAATAGCTCTAGATGGACCTCCAGATATTATACCTGTTCCTTTTGGAGCAGATCTTAAAATTACTGTGCTCGAGGAAAATTTGGCTTTTACATCATGGTGAATAGTTCTTCCCTCTCTTAAAGGAATTCTAACCATAGTTTTCTTGGCTTCTTCAGATGCTTTTCTGATTGCTTCAGGCACTTCTTTAGCTTTTCCTGATCCAAAACCAACTCTACCTTGTCCATCACCACTTACAACAAGTGCAGCAAATCCAAATCTTCTTCCACCTTTGACAACTTTAGATACTCTTCTAACTGAAATAAGTTTTTCTATTAATTCTTTGTTTGTATTGCTTTCTAACATTAAAACGTTAAGCCCTTTTCTCTTGCAGCTTCGGCTAATACTTTAAGCCTTCCATGATACTTATATGAACCTTTATCAAATTTTACTTCTTTGATACCTTTTTCTATAGCTAGTTCGGCAATTTTTGAGCCAACGATTTTAGCTACGTCAACTTTTTTTTGTCCCTCAGTTTTCTCTAATTTAATTGAGGAAAATGAACATAACGTTTTATCATTACTCTCAGATAATACTGAAGCATAAATGTGTTTAGAGGATCTAAAAACTAAGAGTTTATGTTTTTTTATGTTATTCAATTTTTTTCTAACTCTTAATTTTCTACGAATAGCTCTAGTTTTATCTTTATTCATTATTTTTTCTTGCCTTCTTTTCTATAAATTCTTTCACCTTCATATCTAACACCCTTACCTTTATAAGGCTCTGGCTTTCTAAATGACTTGATTTCAGCTGAAACTTGACCAACTAATTGTTTACTTGTTCCAGTAACTACCACAATATTTTTTTCAACTTTAATAGAAATACCCTCAGGAATTTCAAAGTTGATATCATGACTAAAACCAAGTGATAAGATGAGTTTTTTTCCAGAAACATTGGCTTTGTATCCAGTTCCGATAAGTTCAAGTCTCTTTTCAAAACCTTTTGAGTTGCCAATAATTTCATTTTTAACATTTGCATAGATAGTTCCGAGAAGTGCTTTATTTTCTCCAGAGAAATGTAAAAGATTATCTTTATGGTCAACCTTAATTCCAACAGGAAGAATAGTTGATGATTTTCCTAACTTACCCTCAAAATTAATTTCGTTATCTTTCATTGAAACTTTTATATCTTCAGGAATATTAATAGGATTTCTTGCTAATCTTGACATATTTTAGAAAACGCTTATTAGCACTTCCCCTCCTACTTTTTTTTCCCTTGCATCGGAGTCAGACATTACACCCTTTGAGGTTGATAAAATTGTGGTACCTAAACCACCAATAGTCTTAGGAATTTCATCTACAGAACTATAAACTCTACAACCTTGTTTTGTAATCTTTTCGATTTTGTTAATTAACGGTGAACCTTTGTAATATTTAAGTGTAATTGAAATATCTTTCTTTGTATCACCTAAAATTTCAAAATTATCAATATATCCCTCTTTTTTGAGCACATCACAAACATTAACATTTAGTTTTGAAAATATTGCTTTAACTGAAACTTTATTGGCTTTTTGGCCATTTCTTATTCTTGTAATCATATCTGCTAGTGTGTCACTCATGCTACCAACTCGCTTTCGTTAAACCTGGTATTTGACCCTTACCAGCCATATCTCTAATAGCTATTCTAGACAAATTAAATTTACTATAAACACCACGAGGCCTTCCAGATAGGAAACATCTATTTCGGTATCTTATTTTTGATGAATTTCTGGGTAAGGACTCAATTTTCATTTGTATCTTTACCCTTTCTTCAAATGGTAAATCTTTATTGGATAAAAAGCTTTTTAATTTTTTTCTTTTTTCACTGAGTCTATCAATCAGTACTTTTCTATTTATATTTTTTTGTATTGCGCTTTGTTTTGCCATGGTTAATTCAGAAATGGGAAGTTCATTAATTTTAAAAGTTCATACCCCTCTTTGTCATTATTTGCAGAAGTGGCAATAGTGATATCAAAACCGAAGATATTTTCAACATTTTCAACGCTAATTTCAGGAAAAATAATATGATCTTTAATACCTATGGTAATGTTACCTTGGCCATCGAATGACTTTTTGCTGTATCCTCTAAAGTCTTTAATACGAGGCATTGCAATATTTACGAGTCTATCGTAAAACTCCATCATCATATTTTTTCTGAGAGTAACAGAGAGTCCTACTGGCATTCCTTTTCTAACTTTAAAGGAGGCAATAGCTTTTTTTGACATTCTAACAACTGGTGATTGACCAGTTATAAGAGATAAATCTTTTTTTATTTTTTCAATAGCTTTGTTATCCTCTTTAATAGCTCCGATACCCGCGTTGATTACTATTTTTGATATTTTTGGAACAGCAAGTTTGTGAGGTATTTCTAAATTTTTGGCTAACTGGTCAGAAACATTGAAAAGTTCTTGAACTGAATTTGACATTAGTATTTGTCTCCTGATGATTTTAAAATTCTAATTTTTTTTCCACTTTCAATTTTGAAACCTACTTTAGAAGATTTTTTAGATTTCGAGTCATAAGCCAAAATATTTGAAATATGAATTGGCATTTCTTTATCAACAATACCACCTTTAGACTCTTGAGATGGCTTTTGATGTTTTTTACTAATGTTCACACCAGATATCACAACTTTATCAGTAGAATTTATAATTTTTGAAATCTTTCCAATCTTACCTTTATCCTTACCAACTCTCACAATAACTTCGTCGCCTTTCTTGTATTTTTTAATCATTATAATACCTCAGGAGCTAAACTAACTATTTTCATCATATTTCTTTTTCTTAGCTCTCTTGTAACGGGTCCAAAAATTCTAGTTCCAATTGGTTCATTTTGTTTATCTAAAAGAACAGCTGCATTAGAGTCAAATTTAATTGATGTACCGTCTTCTCTAATTAATGGCTTTTTTGTTCTTACTATAATTGCTCTTTGTACTTCACCTTTTTTAACTTTAGATCTTGGAATAGCATCTTTGACTGAAACAACAATAATATCTCCTATTCTTGCATATCTTCTTTTTGATCCACCAATAACTTTTATGCAGCTTATTAATCGTGCACCAGAATTATCCGCTACTTGTAGATTTGACTCTGCTTGTATCATTATTTAATAACTTCCCATGATTTATTTTTAGAAATAGGTCTAGTTTCTTGAATTCTTACAGAGTCTCCCACAATAATTTTATTGTCACTGTCATGAGCAAGGTACTTTTTTGATACTCTTATTATTTTTTTATAAACAGGATGGGTAGTCTGTCTTGTTACCAAAACAGATATGGTTTTGTCACCAGATTTTTTTACAACTTTTCCAGTTAAAATACGTTTAGGCATTTTTATTTAGTCTTTCTTTTGTTAATAGTGATGCTATTTGCTTTTTAACTTTTTTAAATTGAGAGGTATCTGTAAGTTGGCCACTTTTCTTCATAATTTTAAGGTTAAATAACTCTTTTTTTAAACTATTTATATCTTTATCAGCCATTAAAATTGATCCAATGATACGAATGTTGTTTTTACAGGTAATTTAGCAGATGCTAGTTCAAAAGCTTTTTTTGCTAAATGCTTGTCAACACCATCGACTTCAAACATTATAGTTCCAGGTTTTACTCTGCAGACCCATCTATCTATTGCACCTTTTCCTTTACCCATTCTAACTTCAGCAGGTTTTGCTGTGACTGGTACGTCTGGGAAAACTCTAATCCAGAGTCTTCCAGCTCTTTTTAAAAATCTAGTAATGGCTCTTCTGGATGCCTCAATTTGCCTTGCTGTTACTCTTTCAGCATCTAACGATTTAAGTCCGTAATAACCAAATGTTAGTTCATAATTACCCTTGGCACTGCCGTGTATTCTTCCTTTGTGCTGTTTTCTATATTTTGTATTCTTTGGTAATAACATTAATTAGTTTTCTCTTTTTTATCATCTAATTTATTTATTTTATTTTTACTCTCGCCTTTATAAAGCCAAACCTTAATTCCAATAATTCCATAAGTTGTTAAAGCTCGAGCAGTAGCGTAATCTATATCAGCTCTAAGGGTATGTAAAGGTACACTTCCCTCAGAAAACTTTTCTGATCTTGCTATTTCAGCGCCGCCTAGTCTACCACCACATACTATTTTAATGCCCTTAGCACCAAGTTTAATTGCCGATAAACCTGATTTTTTCATCGCTTTTCTAAAAGCAACTCTCTTTTCAAGTTGTCTTGCAATAGAGTCTGCTACTAATGAGGCGTCTGTTTCAGGTTTTTTTATTTCTTTTATATCTAATGAAATGCTCTTATCAGATAATTTAGAAAGTCTATTTCTAAGTTTTTCAATATCTGCACCTTTTTTACCAATAAGCACCCCTGGTTTCGAAGTGTGAATTATAATTTTGAGGTTTGCGGCAGCTCTTTCAATGATAACTGAACTTATACCTGCTATTGAATAATTCTTTTCTATATAATTTCTAATTTTATGATCTTCTTTTAAGAAGGTAGAGTAACTTTTCTTTTCAAACCAAGTTGATTGCCAATATTTATTAATACCGACTCTTAACGAGGTTGGGTTAACTTTCTGTCCCATTATAATCTCTCCTCTAAAACTAGAGTTAACCTAGAAAAGGGTTTAATAATTTGAAAAGCTCTACCCTTACTCATTGGTCTAAATCTTTTCATCCTTAAACTTTTGCCAACGTAAGCTTCTTTCACAAAAAGTTTATCAATATCTAAATTGTTATTATTTTCTGCATTCGCGACAGCAGAGTTTAAAGTTTTTAGTACTTCTTTACTTACTCTTTTATTTGAAAATTTCAAAATATTTAAAGCTGCATTAATATCTTTTTTTCTTATATCTTTGACAATTAAGTTAAGCTTTTGGGAGCTAGTTCTTATCATTTTATTGATTGCTTTTACTTCTTTAGACATAATTATTTTTTACCCTGGACCGCTTTCTTATCCCCAGAATGACCTTTGAAAACCCTAGTAGGAGAAAACTCTCCAAGTTTATGGCCTACCATGTCTTCAGTTACGTAGACTGGTATAAAAGATTTACCATTATAAACAGAAATAGTTACTCCGACAAAATCAGGTATAATAGTTGATCTTCTTGACCATGTTTTAATTGGAGATTTTGAACTTTCTTCTTTTGATTTTTTAACTTTTTTGAATAGAGTTACATCAAAGTAAGGTCCTTTCCATACAGATCTTGCCATTACTTTTTAGCCCTTCTTGATATGATCATCTTAGATGTAAATTTAATTCTTCTTGTCTTCTTTCCTTTTGTTTTCATGCCCCATGGCGTTGAAGGGTGTCTACCACCCGATGTTCTTCCTTCTCCTCCACCGTGTGGGTGATCAACGGGATTCATTACAACACCTCTAACAGTAGGTCTTATACCTAGATGTCTTTTAATTCCGGCTTTACCAATTTTTTTGTTTTTATTATCTTGATTAGATACTACGCCTATCGTAGCCATACATTCACCATGCACTAGTCTGGTTTCGCGGGATGAAAGTTTAACCATTACATATTTTTCTTGTTCTCCTAATACCTGTGCAAAGGATCCTGCTGATCTGCATAATTTACCACCAGCTCCTGGTTTTAATTCAATGTTATGTATAGAGGTACCAGTTGGTATATTTTTTATCTTCATCGCATTACCTGATGATATTTCTGTTTTGGCTGATGAAATAACCTTATCACCAGTTTTTAAATCTGTAGGTGCAATAATGTATTCTTTTATATCTTGATAGTTAATCAGTGCTATAAAGGCACTTCTATTAGGATCATATTCTATTCTCTCTACTGTGCCAATTTTATCAAATGTATTTCTTTTAAAATTTACTAGTCTGTATTTCTTCTTGTGACCACCAGATCTATGTCTAATTGTAATCTTACCAGTATTGTTTCTACCGGAATTTGGTTGCAAGTCTTCTATTAAAGATTTTTCTGGACGACCCTTAAACAACTGTGACTTATCAATTTTTACCGTTTTTCTATAAGAAGGTGTTGTTGGTTTGTAAGTTATCAGTCCCATATTATACCTTACCACTCATATCTATGGTGTTGCCCTCTTTAAGAGTAACTATTATTCTTTTAAGCTCTGATCTTGTACCTCTTTGACCCTTAAATACTTTAGGTTTGCTCTTAACATTTAAACTATTTAGCTTTTGAACTTTAACTTTATATATTTCTTCTATTGTCTTTTTAATATTAATTTTATTTGCATCTTTTCGGACTTCAAAAATGTACTTATTAAATTGAGCATTAGCTGTAGATTTTTCTGTAATGACAGGTTTTTTAATTAAATTAAGATCCATTTTAATTATTACCTATGTATGAATTATAAATTATTGATTTTTTTGAAAATAGAAC
>CACBJQ010000002.1:0-126786 GCA_902539635.1 uncultured Alphaproteobacteria bacterium | reverse complement strand
AAAAGAAAAGCTGCAAAAAAGAAAGCAGCACCTAATAAGAAAAAAGCAACTAAGAAAAAAGCTGTAAGAAGAAAAGCTGCAAAAAAGAAAGCAGCTCCTAAGAAAAGGAAAGCTGCAAAAAAGAAAGCAGCTCCTAAGAAAAGGAAAGCTGCAAAGAAAAAGGCAGCACCTAAGAAAAGGAAAGCTGCAAAAAAGAAAGCAGCTCCTAAAAAGAGAAAAGCTTCTAGAAAAAGAAGATAATTTTCTAAGTTTTAAATATTTAAAACATCAAAAGCGGGTTATAATCACCCGCTTTTTTTATGATAGAAGTTAACAACTTATCTTTTGCTAGGGGAAATAATCTTATCTACAAAAATATCAATTTTAAAATACGTCCTGGAGAGTTATTATTAATTCAGGGTGCGAATGGTGTGGGCAAAACAACCCTGCTATCTAACATCGTCAATTTTATAGATCCATTAGAAGGCAGTGTTACATACAATAATCTAGTTATTGATAATCATATTGCCTCTCAAAATTTTTTATTTATTGGTGAAACAAACTTTGCTCATGAATCATTGACTTTAAATCAAAATATTAAATATTGGCTTTCAATACACAATGTAAAATTTAATAACTCTATAAAAAATAAAAGTGTAAATTATTTTTTTCAAGAATTAAATCTCAATAAAAAATTTTATCAGCTTTCATATGGTCAGAAGAAAAAACTTCAATTGCTACTGCTTATGTTAGTTGATAAACCCGTTTGGATACTTGATGACCCACTAAGTGGGCTTGATGATAGGACAATAATAAATTTAAATACTTTGTTTGAAAAAAAGTTAGAAAATAAAGGAATAATAATATTAGCAAGTCATCAAAATATTACTTTAAATAATTATAAAACTCTTCAATTAACATGATAAAAAATTTTTTTAAATTAATTTTAAGTGAATTTCAACTTATGCTTAAAGGAAGTGTATTCAGTTTTGTTCTTTATTGTTTATTAATTATTTCGTGTGCTATTTTTGCATTATCATTAAAACATCTGTCAATAGGAATTAATGCTCCATTATCTTTCCTATACATAATGATTTTTTTTATTTCATTATTTAAAGTTGAAAAGATTTATAGTCAAGATTTTGACGAAGCAAAACTCCATCAGTATCTTCTTTCTCCTTTTTCTCTAGAAATAATTGTTTTCGTTAAAAATATGATGATCTATTTTAATTTAATTATTTTTTTCGTTATTTTCTCACCGCTAATTTTGATAATTTTAAATATCGATTTAACTTACTTATTAAAAATAAATATTCTTTTGGCACTCTCTCTTTTAAGTATTATTTTTATAGCTTCAATGACTGCATCCATAACAATCTCTAAGAGTAATAAACTCTCACTTACAAGTATTTTAACATTGCCTCTTTTTGTCCCTATTTTAATATTTTCTATGGCAATAACTGATTTAATTGATTTTAATACAGGTAAAA
The DNA here is from genome assembly GCA_902539635.1 of uncultured Alphaproteobacteria bacterium. GTDB lineage: Bacteria > Pseudomonadota > Alphaproteobacteria > HIMB59 > HIMB59 > HIMB59. The sequence continues at coordinate 125,317 of CACBJQ010000002.1, read as the reverse complement.
TGTATTTATTTTTTGTAGCTTATTTTTTATTAAATTTAGCCTTTTCACCTTTGCTAACTAGCTTTGCCCTTAAAAAATTATCAGTCTAATGTTTGCTATAACTCCAAATACACTCTCTAACTTTATGAACTCAATGTCTAGATATGTTATTTTATTATCACTTTTATTAATAAGTGTTTCTATTTTTCTGATTATTTTTTTAGAAAATGATTATTATCAAGGTATCTCATTCAAAATAATGTTTATACATGTGCCTACTGCTTGGTTATCACTTGCAATTTTTCTAGTGATGGGAATTAGTAGTATCATTGGCTTAATTTTTAAATCACCAACAGCATTCACAGTTGCAAGATCGTTATCTCCAATAGGTTTGATAATGAGCGTAATAGTTTTAGTTACTGGATCGATATGGGGAAATTTAACTTGGGGAGCGTATTGGGTATGGGATGCGAGATTAACATCAATGTTAATTTTAGCATTCATTTACTTAGGTCACATTCTTCTTTTACATTCATTTGAACACTTCCAAAAAGCAGATTTTGCAGCCTCAATTTTGGCAATAATAGGTCTTGTTAATCTACCTATTGTGAAATTTTCTGTTGATTGGTGGACGACTCTTCATCAAGAAAGCAGTGTTTTAAGAATAGGAGGGCCCAGTATGACTAATGACTATTTAATCACACTATTTGTAAGTTTTTTTGGTATTTTTATGCTTACAATATTTTGGTTTTCTAACATTTTTTATATAATTATTGAAAAAAGGAAAATGGAGAGATCTAAACTACTAAATGACTAGTTTGGAATTCGTTTTAATTTGTTATGGATTTTTTGGTGTCGTCTGTGCTGTGACAACGATTGTAATTATGCTGCTGAAGAAAAAAGTCTTTAATATGGTTAGTGCGCATAATCAAATTAAATAATCAAATAAAAAAGCGATTTATTTTTTTACTAATAATATTCGCCTGCTTTTCTGCTTCTATATTTTTAATAAGTTATTCTTTAAAAGATCAAATTGCATATTTTGTTGAACCAACTGATCTAAAAAGTATGGATGGAATAGAAAATAAGTATTTAAGGGTTGGGGGACTTGTTAAAATAAATAGTTTAAAGTTTTTAGATGGAGACTGGACTTTTGAAGTAATTGATCAAAATCAAAATTCTGTAAATGTTGTGTTTTCTAAAACACTTCCAAATCTAGTAGAAGAAAATAAGGGTATTATCGTTGAAGGAAAATTTATAGATAACATTTTTGTTGCAGAGATAGTTTTGGCCAAACACGATGAAAACTACATGCCCCAAAGCGCTATAGACAAACTTAAAGAAGAAGGAAAATGGAGAGGAAATTAATTGATATCTTATTTAGGTAATAGTTTTATTTATATTTCGTTAGTGCTAACTATCTTGTTTTATATAAATTTATTAAAGAAAGTAATTCCATCAACTACTTCTTCTTTAAAATTAATTTATTTTATAAACCTCATTCCCTTTGGCCTTTTAGTATATGCATTTTCAATTTCAGATTTCACTTTATTGAACGTTGTCGAAAATTCTTATGTTGATGATCCTATTTTTTATAAAGTGACATCTGCCTGGGGTAGTCATGAGGGATCAATTTTATTATGGGTTTTTTTAATTAACTTATTTGGAGTTTTCTTTCTTTATAAAAATCAAACTGTTGAGATTCATAAAAATATTTTATTTATATCAACTTTATTTATTCTTTACGTAGTAATTAGCTCAAATCCATTTAATTATGTAGAGGTTAATGAAAATGTTTTAGGTTTGGGTCTAAATCCAATTTTGCAACATTTTTTATTTGTAATTCATCCACCAACATTGTTCTTGGGATATATTGGTTTAATTATACCTTTTGTGATATCTGCACACATGCTAATTAATAAAAATTTTTCAGAGAAATTATTTAAAGAAATGTTGATTTGGTCAAAAATTTCATGGTTTTTTTTAACTACTGGGATAGTTCTAGGGTCTTATTGGGCCTATTCCGAATTAGGATGGGGGGGTTGGTGGTTTTGGGATCCTGTAGAAAATATCTCATTAATTCCATGGTTATTAAATACTGCCTTGATACATTCCCTTCAAGTTTCAATCAAAAGTAAGCAGCTTAAATTATGGAGCCTGAATTTAGGGCTTTACTGTTTCATTGCATCAGTGTTTGGAACATTTTTAGTTCGTTCAAATTTAATTGTATCTGTTCATAGTTTTGCCACAGACCCGCTTAGAGGGTTATTTTTGATTATTATAATCGCATATTTACTAGCTATTACAGTAAGGCTGAATATAAAAAGTATTTCTAATTTTAATGAAGACTCTTTTAATTTACTAAGTAAAGAGAGTTTTCTTTTATTAAATAATATATTTTTTATTTGTTCTGCACTTGTTGTCTTTATTGGAACAGTTTATCCATTGTTTAGCGAAATGATTCTTAAAACATCGGTTTCAGTAGGTGCGCCATATTATAATTTTGCATTTAATTTGTTATTAGCACCATTAATTTTATTTATGGCATTCGCACCACAAATAAATTGGGGAAAACATGAAAAAAAGGATAAACAAATTCCATTTATAATTTTTTTATCATTATTGATATGCTTGGTATCTTATTATTTTTTTAATAATTTTTATTTCGCGCTAAGTATTTTTATTACAGGTCCGTTATTTTTAAAGAGTATTTTAGTTTTAAAAACTAATTTTAATAAAAATATAAGTTTTTATTCTCAATGGCTGGCCCATTTAAGTATAGGTTTTTTTATTATCGCAGCTGTATATACAGAACAATTTGACTATGAAGAAAATCTACTATTTGAGAAAGAGTCTACTAATGTAATAAAGCTACAAAATGATAAAACTGCAATAATTAAAAATATTAAAGACGAAAAATTCCAAAATTATCAAAGAATATCAGTGGACTTATTAATTTCTGATGGACAAAAAGAAAAAGAACTTTCGCCTTCAAAAAATATCTACCAACCCTCAGGGCAAGTCACAAATGAGGTTAGCACTACTAATAAACTCTTTAGTCAATATTATGCAACAATATCAACAATTGAGAGCAATAAGGTTGGGATCAATTTAGTATATAAACCATTTATAAATTTATTATGGTTAAGTGCAATTATGCTCGTTTTTTCGATATTTTTATCTGTTGTTAAAAGAAGATGAAGAGACATCTATTATTACCTGTTGTTGGATTAGTAGTGTTAGTTGTATGTGTTATATTTTACTTTAATCAATCAACAAATAAAAATAATTCAAGAGATGAAGTATCGAGTTTAATATTTGAAACGCCAGACTTTTACAATAATAAGTTAATTAATGAAAATACATTAGGTGAATTTTACGTTGTTAATTTTTTTGCTTCTTGGTGTAAGCCATGCTTATTAGAGCACCCTTTATTAATGGAGATGAAAAAAAAAGGCGTAAAAATTATTGGTATTAATTTTAGAGATGATGAAGAGAATTTTAAGGATTGGATTAATGAACACGGAAATCCTTTTGAATACATTTTAAGAGACGATGGTACCATCGCTTATGAGATGGGTTTAATTGGTGTTCCAGAGACATTTTTTATTATTAATCAAATGACTCAAAAAAAGATACAAGGACCTTTATTTTATGAAGATGTCGAAAAGTATTTATAAACTAATAATACTATTTTTAATAATTCATATATCTGTAATTAGCTTTGCAGGTGTAAATGAATTAAGTGATTATTACAAAACAATCAGATGTCTGGTTTGCGAGGGTCAGAGCATTCAAGAGTCTGATACAGAGTTTGCAATAAATTTAAAAGAGCAAATCCAAAAAAAATATAGCTCTGGAATATCCATTGAGGAAATTAATCAAGAACTAATCAAAATTTATGGTGAAGAAATATCTTTTAATCCGCCTAAAAATCACATAATACTTTGGGGGGCTCCTTTGGTTGTGCTAATTATTATTTTTATATTTATTAGAAATAAAATTAAATTTTTTAAAAGAGTATAAAATGAGTTATTTGAATGACTTATCTTATCAAATTGTACTTATTAAACCTCAATCTTTTTCTCTCGTTAGTTGGTAAATGTTTATTCAATCTTCTATTTATTGAGCCAAATAAGCCAATTATCAATAATGTTAATAAAATAAAGTAAAAGCCAACAATTGGATAAGGTACAAAAGGATTAAAGGTTTTATCAGCGAAATAACTGGCATAATAAATCGCATCTCCTTTTTGTTGCCACGCTGGAAAACCAGTAAAAAACACCAATGTTGTTGCATGAAACATGAAAATTGCTTCATTTGTGTAAGAGGGCCATGCCAAGCGGAGCATTGTTGGCCATATAATGCGTCTGAATTTTTTAATCCCTGTAAAACCAAATGCATCTGCTGACTCTAAATCTTGACTTGGGACAGCACGTAGCGCTCCGTAAAAAATCTCTCCTGCATAAGCAGATGTATTAAAAAATAAAACAATTAAAGCTCCTAACCAAGCTTTGGTAAGCCAACGCGTTTCAACTGTAACAACAAGAAATCCTAGATCAATATCAAATCCTAATCTTGGTATAAGAACAAATAAGTCATATGCAAAGAAAAATTGAATAAATAAAGGAGAGCCTCTAAAAATAAAAATAAATAATCTACAAGGAGAACTAAATAAAGGTAGCTTTGAATTTTTACCTAAAGCCAGAACTGTTGCAAAGAAAAATCCAAGGAGTAATGCCAAAACTGCAAAATATATGTTCCAAATCATTCCAGAGCCAATTAATACAAATTGCTCACAAAGTGTTATGTCAGCTTTTGGTAAAAGTCGCTCTCCATAACCTATAGATCTAAGGCCGTAATCAGATAATGTTTGAAAACAACTCGACATCAGCCAGCCTTACCTGCCATGGTGGCTTGTCCTTGAGAAAGACGAGCTGATATTTTGTCTAATACAGATTGTGACAAGTATGTTAATGATAAATAAAAAATCATAAGCACCCCAAAATACCAAGCTCGCCAATCAGGATGCGGGTACTCATATACACCAGTTTTAATGCCACCTAATTCTTTAGCCCAATAGACTATATCTTCAATGCCGAGAAGAAATAGAAGTGGGGTTGCTTTAATTAAAATCATCCACAAATTGGACAGACCTGGTAAAGCATAAATCCACATTTGTGGTATGAGAATTCTTCTAAAAATTTGACTTTGAGAGAAGCCGTAAGCCTCTCCTGTTTCTATTTGAGATTTTGGAACTGCAGCCATAGCTCCAGACAAAACATTGCCAGCGAAAGCTCCAAAAACAAAACCAAAAGCGAGTAAAGCTAGAGAAAATCCATAAATATCATGTACCCACTCACTAGCTGTGTTTAAAGGAAGTTTTGCAACAGCACAAACGACAAAATCGTTACCTTGCCTAATTGGCTCAGTAACATCAGAACATAAAACTTTATGACGCAAATATTCAAATGCTTGATCAAGTGCTATTGGAATAAATAAAAAGAAAACAATATCTGGAATACCTCTTATCATCGCAAGATAACCTTTCCCTATAGAGCTAATAATTTTTGATGAGGATCTTGAAGCAGTAGCACCTGCAAAACCAAATGCCATTGCCAATGGAGCTGCTAAAGAAAGCAAAGCCATAACAACAAAAAAAGAAAAATAAAATGACATATGTTTGGCCGTAGTGACATAACATGATAGCCACATTAATCCATCTAAGGCTTTAGGGTCTGCACAATAACTAAACATTTTGAAATACCTCTTTTTTATCTATATTTTGAGGTAAAAAATCTTTAATTAAATTATTTCTTTTCCCTGATAAAACCTCATCTATACCAAGCTTGCCGGCCAAAGGTGCATTAGTGATACCTGAATGCATAACTGCTAAATAAATGCCATTTAATTTTTCACCTTTTTGATTTTTGAGGCGTCCAATTTTCGGTCTTCCATCAACTGGCAAAGGTCGTTTGCCAAGTGTAAAGTGATCTAAAATCATATTTCCATTATAATTGAGCCTAGTTGCCATGTCTTGGATAAGTTTTTTTGCAGTACCCTTAATATTTTCCTCATGGCTTGAGTCATCATCAAATTTTCCACCTATTATTAATCTTCCTTTATCATCCTGTCTTGCATGGAAATCAAAACCTGTAATCGGGTATTTCAATAATTGGGGCAATGGTTTTGTATAAACTAATAAACCTAAACTTGAGTGCATTTCAAAAGGAATATTAATTGTTGATAATAATTTAGAAGCGCCAAGTCCAGCAGTTATTATTACCTCATCATCGTTAATAATTTCATCATCGATTTTTACACCAGTAACATTGTTGTTCTTACACACTATCTCTTTTACATTAGTTTTTATTATTTTTGATTTACTAGCTTTGAAAAGTTCTTTAGTTGCTCTGACACCATCAATGGCCAAGTCATCAACACCAAAGCCGGCCATAGTTGGAATATTATTTAAATTTAAATAAGGTAAATGTTTTTTTAGTTCAGATCTTGTTAATATTTTTACCGATTGCCCCCAACTTTGATGCTGCTTTATAGTATTTTGGAGCTCTTCCTCTCCTTGATCCCAAATAAATGAACCTTTAGAAGTGTAATTTAAATTTGAGATATAATTTATTAATTTTGGCCAGTAATTCAAATTAGCCAAACGAAAAGTAGCATAGCTTTTATCGTTACTAGCGTATCCATTCACCCAACCCCAAGTATTTGATGTGGCTTGGTTTTTATCACCAGGTAAATGTGATGATAAAACAGTTATCTTATCTACACCATTTTGGTAAGCATGGTAGGCAAAAGACGCACCAACAATTCCTGCCCCAACTATAATCATTGTAAGAGGGATTTTATATTATGTTTAAATATTTCTTGAGTAAATATTATAAAGAAAAACAAGAGGACGGGTATTCCGTCCTCTTGTTTAGTTTTAGTAATTTAAATTAAATAATCTTAAAAAGTTGCGGCTTCAAAACCAAACCACTTTTTAATAAGTGCATTTAGTGATCCATCGTCTTTCATGGAGCTAATAGCTGCATTCATTTTGGCTTTTAACTCTGTATCAGATTCACGGATACCCATTCCAACACCGCCGCCGATTGAGACTTCTCCTATATTTGCAAATTCACCGTTTGATTCTGCGATTATAGATGCAAGGTAATCACCATCTGCTAAGACAGCATCAGCTTCACCGTTTTGCACTGCAGATATTGTTTCTTCTGCTGTTGCAAATTCAACTAAAGTTGCTCCACTTTCAGCAACATAACCTGCCTGAATAGTTGCAGTTTGAGCAGCTATAACAGCGCTATCTACATCAATGTCTGCACCACTCATTCCCATGTACACTGATGGAGATGGTGGAAAATAATCTTGTGTAAAGTCAATCACTTCATCGCGCTCTGCGGTTATTGACATACCAGCAATAATTGTATCGTAGTTCCCAGACACTAAATTAGGAATGATAGAGTCCCACTCGTTTATAACCCAAACGCAATCTAGATTTGCACGAATACAAAGCATGTCTCCTACATCTTTTTCGAATCCATCAACTTCGCCATTGTCATTAATAAAATTATATGGAGGATAAGCACCTTCTGTGCCCATTCTTACTGTTTCAGCAAATGCAGAACCAACTAAAAAGAGCGCAGCAAATGCTGATAGTATTATTTTTTTCATAATTTTCTCCTTGTTCTTCCTCTATTACTTCGAATAAATACTTACTAAAATATAAACTAAAATAGAGTAAATAGATAAACTTTTTATAAAAACGCTAAGAATATTTTATTAATTATGATGAATAGAACAAATCTGCGTTGATTATACTACCGTTTTGAATATCAATATTTTGATAACGAATATTTCCCTTAATTTTTGCTGTTGACTTTATATAGATATCTTTAGCTTGAATATCTCCGTCAATTTCTCCTTCAATTGTTATAGTGTCAGCAGTAACAGTTCCTTTAACATAAGAGCCTAGTTTTAAATTAATAGTTTGTGACTTTATGGTTCCAGTTAAATGTCCAGAAAAATCTATGTAATCTGTTGATTCAAGAGAGCCATTTATTTTTATATCTTTTGCTAAAGTTGATTGATTGATAGTACTATCAGTGTCGAACATAAATTCAGTTTTTACTTCAGGTTTTTTTTCACTAGAACCAAATAATGCCATTATTGATCACCCTCTTGGTTTTCACTAATTTCATCATCTTTAATTTCATCTGTAGAAACTGGTGAATAGGATTGAACAGTACCTCTATGTCTTAGTGTGCCCTGAATTCTTGCACCATAACTCACTTGTAATGATGTGTATTCAATTACTCCTTTAATGTTAGCAGAGTTATTAATTATCAAATAATCCTCTGAATTTATCTCACCATCAACGCTCCCAGAGATAGTTATTTCTTGACCTGACATGTCACCACTAAAAGCACCTTTACTGTTAATATTAATATTTGAAGATTTTAGTGTGCCCGTTAGAGTTCCAGAAATATCTGAAGTTTCTGCCCCCTCTATTCGTCCGTCAACTCTTACACCAGAGCCTATATTTACGGCTTTAGTATCATTGTCTATTGGATTAGATTGTATTTCATCAACTGATAAATCAGTATTATTTTCATCCATCTCAGAGTCGTTCTCGTCCATCTAATTATCCTAACACAATCTAAATATTCATAAAATCTAAATTATTATTTAAAAACATTGAATTGTTTAGGTTTTTAGAACTTATTAATTTTAAAATTATAAAATTCATATAATTTACAAATTAAATTTAGTTTTACTCTTTTTAACAATATCTTTGAAATCGAAAAAATGAAATATTACTAAAAAATGAAAATACTTGAGTTAAATAATTTAGAGAAAAGATTTGGTGAAAATAAAGTTTTAAAAGGTATTAACCTTGTAGCTAATAGAGGAGATATTGTAAGTATTATTGGAAGTTCTGGTTCAGGAAAAAGCACTATGCTTCGCTGTGTAAATTTCCTTGAAGCACCTGATAGTGGAACCGTGAATGTTTGTGGTGAAATTATCAACTGTCGAGATGAAAATTTAAAAAGACCTAGTAAGAATTTGCAATTAAAAATTACTTCAATTAGGAAAAAATTAGGTATGGTTTTTCAAAGTTTCAATTTGTGGTCCCACATGAATATCTTAGATAACATAACAGAGGCACCTGTAAATGTTTTAGGAATTGATAAAGGAGTTGCTGAAGAACAAGCAATGATACTTTTGAAGAAAGTAGGGATAGAGGACAAAGCAAAAGAGTATCCTTCTCATCTATCGGGAGGGCAGCAACAAAGAGCAGCAATAGCGAGAGCGCTTGCCATTTCTCCAGAAATATTATTATTTGATGAACCGACATCATCTCTTGATCCAGAACTGGTTGATGAGGTTTTGTCTGTTATTCGTAATTTAGCCGAACAAGGAAAAACAATGTTAGTTGTAACACATGAAATGGAGTTTGCTCGAAAAGTTTCAAATAATGTTATTTTTCTTCACGATGGTCTTGTGGAGGAGGAGGGACATCCTGACACAGTTTTCACAAACCCTCAATCAGAGCGTTGTAGGAATTTCTTATTTAATAGACGCGAATAATTATTTTTTATAATTTGTCAAAGTGAATTCATTACTACTGTTCTTGGTAAGACTGCTAGACTTTTACACTCTTATTGTATTTTTTTATGTGGTCATATCTTGGTTGTTTCACTTTAATATATTAAATAGTCAGAATATTTTTTTATGGCGAGTTTTTGAAAGTTTTAAAAAACTAACTGATCCTCCCTTAAACTATATTAGAAAATATTTACCAAACTTAGGTGGCTTAGATATTTCACCAGTGCTTTTAATACTGATAATATACTTATTTAAAGACTTGCTTATTGAGTATTGGCCACGAGTATAATGATAAGGAGAATAAAAAAATGGCAGATTTAATTGATGGAAAAGCTTTTGCAGCAAAGATTAGAGCTGAGGTAAAAGAGGACTCAGACAAATTAGTCTCTCAAAAACAACTAGATCCCTGTCTAGCAGTGGTGCTAGTGGGGGAAAATCCGGCTAGTAAAGTTTATGTAGGTCAAAAAACAAAAATGGCTGCAGAATGTAATATTAAAACTAAAGATTTCAAATTAGATGCAACTACAGATCAAGAGACATTATTGAAATTAATTGATGAGCTCAACAATGATAACTCCGTTCATGGTATTTTAGTACAATTGCCTTTACCCAAGCAAATTGACGAGAGAAAAGTGATTGATGCTATTGTTGTAGAAAAGGATGTTGATGGCTTTCATGCAATCAATGCAGGACGACTTTCCATCGGAGGTGATATGTTAAAAAAAGCATTCATTCCATGTACACCTTTGGGTTCCCTTTTACTTTTGAAAGATCATGTAAATGATTTAAAAGGTAAAAGTGCTGTTGTGATAGGTAGATCGAATATAGTAGGTAAACCTATGTCTCAACTTTTAATTGAAGAATCATGTACTGTTACGGTTGTGCATTCCAAAACTAAAGAAATTGAAAAAGTTTGTTCACAAGCAGATATAATCGTTGCAGCCATTGGAAGAGCTGAGATGATTGACTCAAAATGGTTAAAAGATGGTGCTATTGTAATTGATGTTGGTATCAATCGAATATCTATTACAAAAGAAGATGGAAGTGAAGGGAGTAAAATAGTTGGCGATGTTGATTTTAAAAGTGCATCAGAAAAAGCCTCTAAGATCACTCCTGTGCCGGGGGGAGTTGGACCAATGACCATTGCTTGTTTACTAAGAAATACTGTAACATCAGCATATCGTCATGCTGGTCTTGATGACCCAAGATCAATTTAAGAATTAGTAAAAGTTAATTAAGTTTTAATTTTTCCTGAAATAGTTCCACCAGGACTTGTAACGAGCCCTTGCTCATCTATGATTACTGGACCAGATGCTGGATCAGTGACGCCAAGCTCCGGGCTTATCTCTTCAAGTAAATCTCTCACTGTGTCCAAGTAAGCGATCATCTGCTGACGAGCTTTAGCTAAACTATCCTCGTCAACCCACTCCACCATACTGCAAAAGGAACGATCTCCTGTTTTGATGACTTTTCGAAAGATCACACCATCTGGGTTAACAAATTTTTTCATTGAAGCTGTAAAATTTTCAATCTCGCCCTCTTTGACTACGAACTTAACAACACTTATAAATTTTGCCATATTTCAATTTTATTAATATTTTCAACAAAAAATAGATAATTTTAAAAATTTTTATTTTTTAGTAACCCATTTTGGGTTGAAATATGTATAAATTTAAAAATGAGCCCAAAAAACGATTCTGATCAAAAATCAAATTACAGTAAAGCGGCGTATGCATGGCTTATGCACGTTACAAGCTACTACAAAAGAGTTAGTGATATAGGAATAAATATTGACGAATTAATGGCCCTTAATACTGTAGCTGCTCATTGGTTATATAAGATTAATACCTCAAACACCAAATCACTTGATGAGTTAATTGAAATGTCATCTGATGAAATTAAAAAATATTTCAAAGGATCAAAATTATCAATATTAAGTATTGCAAATATTTTATCTCAACCTAAAGAAAGTATTCGAAGACGTGTTCAAAAATTAATCGACTATCAACTATTAGCAAAAGATGAGAGTAAGGGGATTATATTAGGAGAAAATTATACAAAAATAATGGGTGGGTTTGGAGAAGTGACTTCCAAAGAACTTGCAAAACTAGTGACAAGTTTAAATAACGTAAAATTTGTGGAAGAAGTATCAGGAATTAATTTAAACGAAAAACGAAAATGAGAAAACTTATTTCATTTTCTTTATATGATTTTGGAAATTCTGTATTTCCCATGATTATAATTACAACTTTAACTTCTAGCTACTTTGTTAATCATGTTATTGAAAATCAACAAACAGGGACTGCATTATGGCAACTAATTATTGGTGTGTCGGGAATTTTAATTGCATTAGTGATGCCCTTTATTGGTAAATTATCTGATGCAACTAACAATGGTCGTGTAATTTATTTAAGATTTTTTTCAATCATTTGTATTTTATCTATAGCTGCATTTTGGTTTGTGCTGCCAAACTCAAATTATGTTTTATCTTGTCTTTTTTTATTATTTTTAGGAAGTGTTAGCTATGAAGCATCAAATAGTTTATACAATGCAACTTTAAAAAGTTGTTATTCAAAAGATTTATCTTTTGGCTCTGGAGTTGGTTTTGGAACGGGATATATAGGAGGGGTGCTTGTCTTAATAATAATTTTGTACCTGTTTATACTCCCAGAGAAAAATATCCTAGGATTGAATAAGGAAAGTCAAACCCCAATTCGTTTTTCTCATTTAATATTATCTTTTTGGTTTTTAGTGTTTTGTATTCCTTTAATGTTTTTTACAGAGTTTAATCAAAAGGCTCACGTTATTCCCAACAAAACAACTCATACAATCAAAGATTTGATATGGAATAATGGTCTTACAAATACCGGTAGATATTTAATCGCAAGAATGCTTTACATGGACGGTTTAATCATTGTGACGACGACAATTGGAATTTTTGGAACTTCTGTAATGGGGATATCTATAAGTAAAATCATAATAGTGGCAATATTGTGTAATATTAGTGGAGCAGTTGGTTGTTATTTCTTTGGAACATTTTTCAAAAACGATAAGAAAATTATAATAATTTCTTTAGCATTACTCTCAGCTATTATTGTCTCAATGTCAATAAACACAAATCAAACAGCATTTATTATTCTTGCAGTAATCGGTACCTTTTTTTCAGGACCTCTACAAAGTTCTAGTAGAGTTGTCATGGCAAAACTCATACCTGATGAAATGCAAGGATTAGGGTTTGGCATGTTTACGTTTTCTGGAAAAGCAACAGCTTTTTTAGGGCCCCTTTGTGCTGCAGCAATTACTTTTTTATTCTCTCAACGTATCGGATTCGGATTTTCAATAGTGCTGCTAATATCGGGCATGTTACTTATGTTAAAGGTTAGCTACCAGGATAATTAGAAATTTAAAATTTTATCTCTTATTTCGTAAAAGTCATTTTTTGAGATTACTTGTGATAAATTAAAGAATGTATTTTCCTTTTCATTACATCTTTTGAAAGCTTTCAAAAAAGAAGAATAAGGCGTAAAACATATTGAAGGGGTTTGTAATATGCCCTCCCAACAAAAAGTTTTTAACTCTGATTTTTGATCTTGTATTTTAAATTTACTTAAATCTATACATTGAAATAAATTTTTTAGCGCTACCAAGAAATAATCTAAAGGGATTTCTAGTACTTCTAAATTTGGAAACAAAGAGGGTTCTGTGCTTTCAAATGAATTATTTGCTTCAGAGAGATATTGGCATTGTTTAGCGATTATTGAGAATTCGTCAAGAATACTAGTAGAAGAAATATCACCACCACTTGAGTCTTTTAAGATTATTTCACTTGGGCTCATTTCATGTTTTAGACGACTCTTTTTCAAAGATTGGTTGATCTCTTTTTTAATCTTTTGACAATGCTTTTCTATTTGTTTTAAACTTTGAGTAAGTGATTTAATCATCTGATGATTCATAACTTTTTTATTTTGAATGGAGTATAAACAATCTAATGCCTCCAACTCTTGCGAGAATTTTTGAAATTCTAACTTATGATAAGGTTTAATAATTGCGGTTAATTTTGCAAAGATCTTATAATCATTATATCTTTTTATGTCCATCATTTGTGTAAATCGCTCATAGTCACTAGCTTTGGAGCTTTTAAAATTTAAACGATCTTTTATTCCATCATTAAGTTCAGGGTTATTTAAGTGGTCAAAGGTTTTCTTTTGGTCCTGTTCTTCTAGCCATTTAGATTTAAAAAATGAGCTAGGGGAACTTATTTTCTTTCCATTATCCTTTTGGAACTGTTTTTCCATCGACTGGTGCAAAATTATCATTAAAGCTATAATACACTGATTTTATTAGTTTTTTTATTATTTACGACCCAAAATGAGCCACTAATTTAGAAGTTTAGCTCTCTTATTAAGGTGGCTGATGAAAAATCAATAAATCTTTCAAAGTAGCTTTTCGACTCTATTGCCATGTTCACATATCCAAGCATTTTATTATCGATGGATGGAGTACTGCTCTCCAAGTCTAATGTTACTTTGTAGTAAGCTTGCTCAGATCGAATACCTCCCGAAGGATTTTCACTTGAAGCAATCGGACCATCAAATATTGAGGTAACCATTGGGTACATATCAAAATTATTAATTGGTGATTTACTTATTGAAGAAACTAATGCAGGGATATTATCTTGCGATGTGGAAGATGGGGTAAACCAAATCTCTTGAGTTGTATCTAAAGAAGAAATATTTTTTTCAGATACAAAAGCAATTACTTGATAGTTATTTTTATCAACTAATTTAAGTATTGCTGTATCCTCATTTAACCATTGTTGCTTCTTTAAATTACCTAAATTAGTCACTTCACCGTCAAAAGGTGCTACTATTTCCAGAGAAGAATTTATTTTATTTAAATTATTGATTTTAGTTTCAATTTTATTTCTTTCACTTTTTAAAAGTAGTAAATCAGACCTATTGCTCTCTATATCTAAAGCATTATTTATTTTTATTTCTATTAATTCTAATTCTGCTGTAGCTATTTTTATTTCAGAATTTAAAGCGGGTGAATCTAAATTAATTAATTTTTGGTTTTTCTTAACAGTTTGTTTTTCGATTATATAAATATCTTTGACTTGAGAATTAATAGGTGGGAAAATTTCAATAAATTTTTCGGATTGGTAAATTGCAGGAGTTTTTTGAGATGATTTCCAAGGATAAAATATAATAAATGCCAAAGCACCAAGTATGAGAATTGACCTTACAAATTGTAAAGAGAAATAAATATTAGAACGCAATCTCCACCATTCACGTATTTCTCTAAAAATAGGTAGTAAAATAAACCACACAATCTCCACTACGAATAGGAAGATACCTAAAAGTTTAAACGCAAAGTAATAAACTAATAAAGCTATCCCTAAGAATAAAAAGAAACGGTAAATCCATGTGGCCCAAGCATAAACTATGATTAAATTTTGTTTTTGATTATTGATTTGCTCAGGTGGTTTGTGTTTAAACCCAAAGACCCATTGACGAAGTTTCCATTTAGCGAGCGCAAAAGCTCGAGGTTGTAAGTTTTCAACTTTTAAATAATCTGCAAATACATAATAACCATCAAATCTCATAAAAGGGCTTATGTTTATAAGCAAAGAAGAGATCCACCCTGTTGTTGCAACAAAAAATGCTATACTTTTCAACATTCCTTGGTCTGTAATACCCCATAAAAAGGTAGCCAATAAAGCGAGATGGAGCTCTGTGGAAATACCTGCAAAGTTTATAGAAAGTCTTTTTTTTATGATCTCTTAATCTCCATGCATTGGTGTTATCGGTGTACAAAAAAGGAAAAAAAACAAGAAACGCAATTCCCATGGAATTAACATTACAACCAAAATTTTTTGCCGTATACGCATGTCCTAACTCATGAATTGCTTTTACACCCACCAAAGCAAAAGCGTAGAGCAACAAACCATTCCAGTTGAAAAAATATAAAAACGTTGTTAAGAACTCATCCCATTGCTGGATGACAAAATAGATGCCCATAACGCCTATTATGTAAATCAATAATCTTAAGAATCTATGGCCAAAAAATTTTGCAATGTGTAATGTTTTATCTAAAAAAGGATCGGGTTTAATTAAGGGGATTTTGAAGAATAAATAGTTATGTATTAAATTCATAAACCAATGTTTTTTTTGTGCATTGTGTTGATGTAACAGAATTTGTATATCTTCTGAACTGTTATGTGAAATCAAACTATTTGTTTTTAAAAAATTGATGAAATCATTTAGCTGGTCCTCTTCTATATCTAAGCCTTTTTGTTGTACTTGTTCAATAAATTGCTTTGTATCCACACCTGAAATCCAATGTTTAAGCATACGAAAAGCATTTACACCTAAAGTGAAATATTTATTTCTTAAATTATCGTAGAGTAACCATGACGGTGATCCATCTTCCATAGGTGTGCCTTGTAGAAGTTGTAAGTTTTGACGAATTGACGGTGTAATCATTTATAAGCCAAGTGTTTGTCTAACAAAAATTATAGGCTTTCGAAATAAGAAGAAAAATAATTTAACCTCCTCACCAAAAATCTTTGCGGTGCCTCTAAGCCCTATTCTAGGTGGAGCACCATTGTCAATTAGCTCCGCCGTGACCCGGTAAGCAAGAAGGTTT
The DNA here is from genome assembly GCA_902539635.1 of uncultured Alphaproteobacteria bacterium. GTDB lineage: Bacteria > Pseudomonadota > Alphaproteobacteria > HIMB59 > HIMB59 > HIMB59. The sequence continues at coordinate 109,066 of CACBJQ010000002.1, read as the reverse complement.
TGAGTTACAATTTCAGGCTCATATGAAAATTTTGTAACTTTAGCCTTGATGACATTCATAGGATCAGAGTCCAAAAAAACGTTTATTTTGGCATCTTTTTTAATTGTAATTGAGTCTTTTACTGGCATGAAAATATTAACTTCCACTAATGAGGGATTGGCAACAACCATAATGTTTTCACCAATATTGTAGGGCTTACCGATAAGCAACGACTTATCTTGTAAAACCGCAACACCCTCAGCAGGAGAATAAATAGTTGACCTGTCTAAAAGGATTTTTTGATAATTGAGGGTTTCTTGTGCTAATTTTATTTTACTTTCAAGCTGACTCACTAAAGCTTTATCCTCTTTACTTTGGAACGAAGATTGTCTGGCTTGAAGTAACTCAGTTTCGATTACCTGTAATTCTTGAAACGCTAAATCATAATCATTTTGTAATTGAGTTTTTTCAAATTCCAATAATGGGGTCTCTAAATTCACTTCATCATTATTTTCGACATATACCTCTTTAATAACTCCATCTATTGGTGCATTAATAATATTTGGTTCTTTAGGAGCTATTTCAGCCTGTCCAATTGTTGACAGAGACACAGGATAAAACATGCTTGCAACTATTCCAGCTACAACAAAGAATTGAAACCATGTCTTGCGAATTAATTTAGCGGCACTTTCAAAAAAGTTATTCTCTTTTAGAGATCCCATTGCATGTCCAACGGAGTTACTTAAATGTCGGATATATTCGATTTCTTGTTCCGTCCAGCTTTCGTCTCTTACTAATAATAAAACAGCCTGTGGTCCTTTTTGTGTTGAAAAACATGGGGCCCATAAAAATTGATCGGGTAGAGGGTTTTCCCCTTTAGCAGGGACTAATGCGTCTTTACTTAAAGAAAAGGGATGGGTTTCAGGAGAGCCCTCTTGTAATTTTTGTCGAATGATTTTTTGTGCGAGAGTGGTTGTGGCAGATGTTTGTTCAACTACTGCTATATCTGAGATTGCCTCAATTTTAAAGCTATTTGGTTTTGTCCAAGACCCAAAGAAAGCGTACATAAATGGGGCGATACTTCTAAGTTCATTGGTGACTGTGTATCTTATTTCAACGAAAGATTGAGCGTCACGTAACTTTTTCTCAAAGGAAAAAATTCTAGATAATCGATTTAATTGATCTTCGCTCAAAATACAACGCGACCACTCATTCCTGGGAGGAGGGCAGGGCTGGTGTCAGTGATGGTGCCTTTGAGTTGAATAGTTTGACTAACTGCATCTACATTTGCACCGATACCACTAATGGTGGCATTAAATTCTTTTTGAATTTCATCAATATAAACTTTAATGGGATGTCCTATTTTTAACCAAGAAATCCATTCGCTAGAAACAACCATCTCTAATTCTAAAACTTCTGTTTGGATGATCTTCATTAATTCTACTTGAGGCTGAATTGTTTCAAATGTGTTAACCACAACCTCTTCTACTGCACCATCAAAGGGTGCCTTGATTTGACACCTCTCAACATTTAATTCTGCGATGCGTAGTTCTGATTTTGCTTTTTCATACTCTGATATTGATAATTCTAATTCATATTTACCGATAGATCTCATTTGTAACATTTGTTCATCGCTTTTAAGTTTTATTAAGGCACTATTAGCATTTGCGCTTACCACATCCTTCTGTGCTTCATATAAACTACAATCAAACTGGATTAACAAATCCCCTTTTTTAAATCTTTGCATTTCTTTTACAGCAATGTTTTCTATTCGGGCAGCAAGTTCACTGGAAAGAATGGCTTCTTGTGAAGCAACGACTAATGCTCTTGACTCTCTTACCTCAGCGTTAGCATAGGAGAGCATCAAAACAATTAAGACAGCAGTCTTAACCAGATACTTTAAGGATTTTATCACCATAGTTTTCATGTTCCTCAAATTCTAAATCGATTTGATCTTGAAGAGAAGCAAACTTTACAACTTTTTCCTCTGATTCAGGGTTTTGTGCATCTAAAGCTAGATTGTCTTGGGTGGGCGCTTCCTCAATAGTTTCAGGGATAGTAGGAGCATTATCTAAGTTGGATTGATTATTGGGGTCAGATATTTGATTGTTGTCCTCAATTCTGTCATTTGGATTAAGTGTATCATTTATTATTGTGTCTTCTCCAGACTCGTTATTTGATTCCAATATTAATTGACCTTTATCATCTACTGTCACTTCTGTTTTTAAAGCGGCACTTCTATCAATAAAAGGTTCTAAATCTCGTTTTAAGGCTGTGTCTCTGCTAACAGAGCTCTTGTCAAGAGTAACGTTAATTTCTCTAGTTGTATTATCAGTGTCAATAGCAATCACTTTTACATCAACTGAGTATACGTTTTCAGGAAACTGCACTATTGTCTGGCCTGTCGATGGATCAACACGAATCCAATCTGGAAGCTGAGAACCATCTTCTAGTGTTCCGGTGTATTGTTTAACATTAAGTCTATAATCATCACCAATGGCAAATCCTAATATTGTGTTCTCATTAATGCCGGGTCGCCCACTTTGATCGATATTTAAATCCTCAACTGCAACATCAATTACTTTCATTCCACCATTAAACCTATACTCCTTCACTAAAGACGCTAGCGAACTTCTAATTTCTAAATTATCTAATTGATTATCCACTTTAGGTGTTTCGAAAGTGATAAACTTATTAGCTATAGCTGCTTCAATAGTTTTTTTCGTAACTTTGAGGGGTGGTGGTGGTTTTTCATCCCCTGGTTTTTTTCCAACAATAATTGTAATTGTTTGTGTAGCTTTAAGGTCACCTCCATCGGTAGCTGTTACAGTAAAAGTATATTTTCCCTCTGGAAGTCTTCCGACAATTCTACCTTGATCATTAATTGTTAATCCTGATGGAAGGCCACTAGCAGTATAAGTATGTTGTCCCCAAGTAGTAGTTTTATTATCAGGGTCACTAAAAAATGTATTTGATCCAATTTTAATTTTTTGGTTTTCCATCGCTCGAATTATTGCAGGTGCTGAGGCAGTCGGAGGGTCATTTATGCCTGTAACTGTAATTCTTAACTCTGCTGTATCCGTGCTTGTTCCATCACTAATTGTGTAAGTAAAATAATCTACCTTCGAACCATCAGGTGTAAGAGACTTTGAAGACTCCGTATTAGCGGTATAGGTATATGTTCCGTCAGCGTTTAAAGTAAGTGTTCCATAAGTACCAACAAGCTCAGAGCCAAGAGTTCCACCTTTACCCGTTCCATTTTCTCTTCCTGTTCTAATCGCACTTACTTTCGCCTCACCTTCATTCAAGGCTGGATTGCCATTATCAGTGTCATTTGATAATAAGCCTGCATTTGCCGCATTTACTGTTTCAGTGCTTCCTGCATCAACAGCGTCTGTGTCTGTATTAGCTACAACCTCATTATCAGCTCCATTTATTGTAATTGTGATTGTAGCTGTGTCAGTTCCCCCTTCGCCATCTGAAATTGTATACGTAAATACATCGTTAGCGCTCTCTCCATTATTAAGAGCATCAGCGGCAGCCTGATCTGCTATGTAAGTATAAGAACCATCAGATCCAATAGTCAAAGTACCATAAGTGCCGACTATAGTAGTTCCATCAGCATGGCCTGTGTTGTCAGTCACTGACTCAGTATTTCCGTTTGTATGGGAAATATTTGTAATTTTTAAATTCGCATGAGCATCAGGGTCTGTGTCATCATTGAGTGCATCATCACCTGCGGCCAAAATAGTAATCCTTTCATCCTCACCAACAGTATTGGTATCATTAACTGCAGTAGGAGTGTCGTTTATACCAAGAATTTTGATTGATATGATGCCTGTATCTGATGTGGAGCCATCGGTGACAGTATAATTAAAATAATCATAATCAACATCACCTACATCCAGAGCATCAGCTGCCGCTTGATTAGCTATGTAATAATAAGAACCATTAGCTTGCAGAGTTAATTGACCATAAGTGCCTGTAAGCGCACTACCCACTGTCCCCGCGGTTCCCGCACCTTCAGTATTTCCTAATCGGATGGCATTGATTGTGAGAGTGGAAGAAGCGTCGAGGTCTGTATCATTTAAAGAGGCATCCCCTGAGTGTTCTTGATGGACATCATAAGAATTTGGCCACAAAGGCGTATCTGTTCCAGATACAGTTGCAGTGTTGTCGTTACCTACATTGACGTTGCCGTCTTCATTAACAACGGCATAGTCATGAACGGCAATCACGGGGTCATTTACTCCTGTTACAGTAATTGTAAGAGTAGCTGTAGTTGAATTTGTTCCATCTGAAACTGTGTAAGTGAAAACATCTGTTACTGTGTCACTTGGGCTACCTGCATCTAAAGCATCTGCCGCTGCTTGATTGGCTGTGTAGGTATAGGAACCATCTGCTCCAATCGTCAATGTTCCATAAGTGCCTGTTACCGTTGTGCCCCCACTACTAAATGTACTTCCTTCAGATACTGTCGATGTAGAACCACCGCTTGGAGTAATAGCAGTGACAGTTAAAGCATGTGAGTCATCTGCATCAGTATCATCATTAAGAACATCATCGCCGCCTCCAGGAACTTCAAGAGTTGCATTTTCGTTTACTGCGCCTGTATCGTTGACCGCAGCTGGCGTATCATTAATACCAACCACAGTTATGGTGATAACTGCAATGTCAGTTCCCCCGTTACCATCGCTTACTGTGTAATTGAAGTAATCATAGACAACATCACCAGCATCTAAGTCGTCGGCTGCTGTTTGATTAGCTACATATGTATAAGAACCATTAGCATTAAGAGTAAGTTGACCATAAGTTCCTGTTAAAGCATTCCCTGCATTTACTTCTGTGCCGGAGCCCTCTGAACTTCCTATTCTAACTGTAGTTACTGTTAATGTATCTCCATCAGAGTCTGTGTCATATGAAGAGGTATTGCTTGTATTTATCACATCACCAGAATGCTCTCCGGTTACATTAATCAAACTAAAAGGAGTGGTTAATGTGTATTCAAAAACTTGAAGGTTATTAGAACCAAGAACAAATAATTTTGTTCCATCATTGTTGAAGTTTACCGCTTTGGGCGTTGAGTCTTGAGCACTAACATCTAAAGCACCAACATAAGAAGCGGTAGATACATCAAAACCTAAGGAAAGATTATATTCGTATATATTGTTATTTTGGTTTCCTGCGACAAACATTTTAGTACCATCACTATTAAAGGTTAAGCCATTCGGCTCTCTGTCTTCCGAATTCACACTAAAATTGCTGTCATAGGTTGCCGTTGATACATCAAATGCTGTAGACAATGTATATTCATTAATATCATTACCATCATTTCCAGTGACAAACATTTTTGTACCATTGTTGTTAAAGGCTAAAGCAGTGGCGGTGTCATCTTGGCCGCTGATATCAAAATCGCTGCTTGCATGACTTGCAGTTGATACATCAAACGCAGTGGATAAGGTATATTCGTAAACTTTATCTCCCCTTAGACCAACAATGAACATTTTCGTTCCATCGTCGTTAAAGGCAAGATCTCGTGGCCCTTGTTCTTGAGCACTAAAATCAAAATTTTGAGAATAAGATGCTGTTGAAATGTCAAAAGCAGTGGAGAGATTATACTCATTCACATCGTCACCTTTATGACCAATCAGATACATCTTTGTGCCATCATTGTTAAACCTAAATCCTTGAGGATTAATTTCTTGACTAGAAAAAGAAAATCCATCAACAAATGTGGCAGCGCTTTCAGCATTGGCATTGTCCCCATCAGAGACTGTCAGTGTTGCGTTTTCTTTTACCGTACCTGAATCATCTCTTGCAACTGGTGGGTCACTAGAACCCCATACTTTAATAGCTAATTGAGCGTTAGCCTCTCCAGGAGTTGGCGAATTTCCGTCTTGTGTGTAATAAGCAAAGGTATCAATTCCGTACTGGCCGGCAGAAAGCGATAATGCTGCAGCTTGATCGGCTGTGTAGGTATAGGAACCATCTGCGCCAATTGTAAGGGTACCAAAAGTTCCAGTGATACTGACACCGTTTGAATTATAAGTACTACCTGCAGGAGGATTAACATTAGTGCCACTAAACGAAACTCTCACAACAGTAGGAGAGTCATCTCCATCAATATCTGAATCATTTTCTAAGATACCCACCCCTGAAGTTGCCTTGGTTACTGTTTGCTCTGCATTAACCTCGTTGGAATCATTGACGGCAGTTGGGTCATCGTTTAAGCCCGTAACGGTAATAGTAATATTAGCGGTGGTCGTGTCGGTTCCATCAAAGAGGGTATAAATAAATACATCATTTGCTTGATCACCTTGATCTAATACATCCGCTGCTGCTTGATCGGCTACATACTTATAAGAACCATCAGCACCGATAGTGAGTGTACCATAAGTTCCAACAATAGATGTCCCGTTACTATTATAGGAGCTTCCAGAGGTGACAGCAGAGTTAGATCCACCATCCTTTTTTATTTGAGTGATTGACAAAGAGTCCCCGTCAACGTCACTGTCTTGGTGGGAAGTCGAGGTGGTATCAATCACATCTCCAGAATTTTCACCAGCAATATCGTAACTTCCATTTACACTTGCGTTTGATCCATTGGCGACAGTCAAAGTAGCGTCCTCAGCTACCCATCCTACATCGTCTTGTGCTACTGGGGCATCATTTTGACCATTTACTGTAATAGTAATGGTAGCAGTAGCTGTAGCACCATTTTCATCGGTAACCGTATAAGTGAAAACATCATTTTCAGACTCCCCTGAGTCAAGCGCGTTAGCTGCCGCTGTATTTGCAACATAAGTATAAGAACCATCAGCGCCGATTGTGAGAGTACCATAAGTACCCGTTACGGAGGTGCCGTTAGAGCTTGTAGTGCCAGAGGTAACAGAGGAAGAAGAACCACCGCTGGGTTGAATTGCTGAAACTTTTAAAGTAGCAGAGTCGTCTAAATCACTATCATCAATGAGAACATTTTCATTATCACTAGCCCCTACTGTAATAGTTCCACCTTCGGTGATAGAGTCAGTATCAGCAACAGCTGTAGGAGTATCGTTAGTTCCTTTGACGGTGATCGTAATATTTGCAGTTGTTGTAGCACCATGTTCATCAGAGAGTGTGTAAACAAAAATATCATCAACACTATCGCCATCATCAAGAGCATCAGCAGCTGCCTGATCCGCTACGTAGGTATAAGAACCATCGGCGCCGATTGTGAGCGTACCATAAGTACCTGTCACAGAGGTGCCACTGCTATTATATGAACTTCCTGAAGAAACAGCAGAGTCAGACCCGCCATTTTTTTTGATTTGCGTTATTTCAAGTGTTGGTGATGCATCAGGATCGCTGTCTTTATGGGAACTCGAGGTGGTATCAATCACATCACCTGAATGTTCCCCTGTCGTATTAATAGTTCCATCGCTATTGCCATTTGATCCATTAGTAACTGTAAGAGTACTGTCCTCACTGATAACACCAACATCATCCTGAGCAACGGGAGTATCGTTAGAACCTGTAACTGTAATTGTCAGTGTAGCAGTGGTTGTGGCGCCATTTTCATCAGTGGTAGTGTAAGTAAATACATCATCAGCGTTATCACCAACATCTAAAGCATCTGCTGCTGCTTGATCTGCTGTATAGGTGTAAGAACCGTCAGCCCCAATAGTAAGTGTACCGTAAGTTCCTGTTACTGTGGTTCCAGTTGAATGAGTCGAGCCACTAGAAACTGAAGAGGAAGATCCTCCAGAGGGTTGAATAGCTGAAACGCTTATGGTTGCAGAGTCATCAGGGTCTGAGTCATTAACTAAAACATCGTTAGGAGCCGCACCCGTAACAGTAATAGTACCATCTTCTGAGACAGAGTTTGTATCATTGACAGCTACAGGGTCATCATTGACACCAGTAAGTGTTATTGTAATTGTGGCAGTATCCTGACCACCATTTCCATCAGAGACAGTGTAAGTGAAGACATCTGTTGCATTGTCGTTTAAATCTAAATCATCGGCTGCACTTTGATCTGCTACATAAGTATAAGAACCATCAGCACCGATTGTGAGTGTACCGTAAGTTCCTGTTACTGAAGTGCCGTTAGAGTTTGTAGTACCAGAGGTGACCGAGGAGGTAGAGCCGCTACCAGGTTGGATTGCCGTTACCGTCATAGTATCCCCATCTGGATCACTATCATTAGATACAACATCTCCTGTTGCACCTGATGATCCATCTGATGCAGTTACTGTTGCGTCTTCGTTAACTGAATTAGTATTGTTTGTTGCTACAGGAGGTCTGTTTCCATCTCCTCCAACGACTGTGATCGTAACAGTAGCCGTCGTTGTGGCAGTTCCATCAGAGAGGGTATAAGTGAACGTGTCTGTAACTGAGTCACTGCTACTATCTAAACCTGTGATGTTATCATTTGCTACATATTTATAGGATCCATCTGATCCTATTGTCAAAGTACCATAAGAGCCTGATACAGAAGTTGCAGAGCCGTGCGAGTATGTTTGATTTGTAACGTTAGTTGCAGAGCCCGCACCGCTGTGTTGGATCTTTGTGATAGTTAAGGTGTCGTTAGTGTCTGGGTCACTGTCTTTGTGAGAGCTTGATGTAGTGTTGATAAGATCACCGGAGTGTTCTCCTGTAACATCAAAAGATCCCGCGACGTTTGCGTTATCGCTATTTTCTACTGTTAAGGTTGAGCCTTCTCTGATCACACCCACATCATTTTGTGCGGTAGGATTATCGTTTACACCTAAAATAGTTATTGTAAGCGTGGCGGTGGTAGTTTGGGTGCCATCACTTAAAGTATAAACAAACGTGTCAGTGGCCTGCTGACCAGCAGAGATACCATCAGCTGCGTCTAGATTAGCGCTGTAATTATATGAACCGTTAGCTCCTATTGTAAGAGTACCGTAAGCTCCTGTAACTTGAGTGCCATTACTATTATATGAACTACCAACTGCAACCGCAGACTCTGATCCCCCATCTTTTTTTATGGATGTAATTGTCAGAGAAGCTGAGGCGTCTGCATCGCTATCAACATGACTAGCGCTAGTAGTATTAATTAAATCACCTGAATACTCGCCTGATGCATTAAAAGATCCCCCTGTTTCGTTTTTATTAGCTCCGTCAAGAACAGAAAATTCTGCATCCTCATTGATGACACCAACATCATTTTGAGCAGTAGGAGCATCGTTGATACCGATCACTGTAATAGTAATATTAGCCGTATCTGTGAGTGCGCCATCACTAAGAGTATAAGTAAAGACATCGGTCACTTGATCACCTGCATCTAGGGCATCTGCAGCTGTTTGATTAGCAATATATTTATAAGAACCGTCAGCGCCGATTGTAAGGACACCGTAAGTTCCTGTTACAGAGGTGCCGTTCGTGTTTGTAGTACCAGATGAGACAGCAGAGTTAGAGCCACCACTTTTTTTAATTTGTGTTACTGTAAGAGTGTCACCATCAACATCACTATCTTTGTTGGAGGTACTGCTTGTATCAATTACATCACCTGTGTGTTCACCGCTAATATTTACTAAACTGAAAGGAGTAGTAAGAGCGAATTCATGGATACTATTACTATTAGTACCTGTTATAAACATCTTGGTTCCATCAGGATTAAAAGAAAGGCCAACAGGAGCAGTTTCTTTAGTTTGAACAAAACTACCTGAATGACTTGCCGTTGATACATCAAAGCCAGTGGACAAAGTATATTCATGGACTTCATCATCATACACATCCATCAAAAACATCTTGGTTCCATCATTGTTGAATGTAAGACCATAAGGCCCAGTTGTTTGACTTGAAAAACTAAAACCATCTACATAGCTCGCTGTTGAAATATCAAAACCGGTGGACAGAGTGTATTCATTAACTTTATCATTAGCAGAACCGACCATAAACATCTTGGTTCCATCAGTATTAAAAGCAAGAGCGACAGGAGCGTGATCTATTGTAACGCCGCTATTATTAAAAGTACTAAGACTACTATCGTAGGATGCAGTAGAAACATCAAAGGCGGTGGAAAGATGATATTCAATAATACTATCACTAGCATTACTTACTATAAACATCTTGGTTCCATCAGTATTAAATACAAGATCATAAACTTGTCCTTGTGAGTCTTGGGCTGAAAAATTAAAATTATCTACATAACTTGCAGTTGAAACATCAAAGGCGGTGGAGAGAGTGTATTCACTGATATCTTTATCTGTGTAATCCAACACATACAACTTGGTTCCATCATTGTTAAATGTATGACCGGTAGACATCCTAATTTCAGTGGAAGGAAAAACTTTGGTTTTTACAAAAGAAGCACCAGAAATAGTGTTGCTGTCATCTCCGTTAGCAACGGTGAGAGTGTCGTCTTCATTGATTGTTCCTGTGTCGTCTTGAGCAACAGGAGCATCATTAGCGCCTAGAACTGTAATAGTTAAATTGGCCGTAGTGGAGGTAACGCCATCAGTAAGGGTGTAAGTAAAGACATCATTAGCAGATTGTCCAACATCTAACACGTCAGCTGCATCTTGATTAGCGATGTAAGTATAAGACCCGTCAGCACCGATTGTTAGCGTACCATAGGTTCCGACTACCTGTGTCCCACTACTGTTATAAGAGCTGCCTATGGCTACAGAAGAGTTTGACCCCCCACTTTTTTTAATTTGAGTAATCGATAAAGTATCATGGTCATCCACATCTGAGTCTTTATGAGAAGCAGAGGTGGTATCCATTAAATCACCAGAATTTTCACCAGTGGAGTCATAAGAGCCATCGAGAGTTGCATTAGCACCGTTTGTTACTGTTAATGTACCGTCTTCAACAATAAAACCTACATCGTCTTGAGCAGTAGGTGCATCGTTTATACCAATCACAGTGATAGTGATAACAGCAGTGTCAGTAGCTACCGTGCCACTAGTACCATCGCTAACGGTATAATTAAAAGAGTCTGTTACTACATCGCCCGCGTCGAGGTCATCAGCAGCCGATTGATTGGCAACATACGTGTAGGAACCATTGGAGTTAAGCGTTAATTGACCATAAGTTCCTGTTAGGGCTGACCCCACAGTACCATCTGTACCTGATCCTTCAGAAGATCCTGTTCGAACTGCAGTTACCAATAAAGTTTCAACGTCAACATCAGTATCACGAGTAGAGGTATTACTGGTATCTAACACATCACCCGTATGTTCACCACTGACATCAATTAGACTAAAAGGAGTAGTAAGAGTGTATTCATTAATATCTGCACCATTTACTCCCACCATAAATAATTTAGTCCCGTCATGATTGAATTTTATCCCTCCCGGAACAGTGTCTTGCGAAGTGACGCTAATGGATCCAACAAAGGAGGCAGTGGATACATCAAAACCAGTGGAGAGTGTATATTCGTTAATATCATCATCATTGTTACCCGTAACAAACATTTTTTTTCCGTCGTTGCTAAATGCTAAGCCATTAGGGAGAGTGTCTTGGGAACTAATACTAAAACTATCGACGAACGAGGCGGTGGATACATCAAAACCAGTGGAGAGTGTATATTCATTTACATCATCTCCGGCCCCTCCTGTAATAAACATCTTAGTGCCATCATTATTAAATGCTAAACCTTGAGGTGAATCTTCTTGAGAGGCGACACTAAAGTTACTGTCATAAGATGCCGTAGAAACATCAAAGCCAGTAGACAAATGATATTCATTAACCTTATCTCCGCCAGAACCGACAATAAACATTTTTGTACCATCTGTATTAAAGGCTATGTCTTGTGCAATAGACTCTTGAGAGGCAACACTAAAATTACTGTCATAAGATGCCGTAGAAACATCAAAACCAGTGGAGAGTGTATATTCATTAACCTCATCTCCGCCCCAGCCGACAATAAACATTTTTGTGCCATCTGTATTAAAAGCTACCCCTTGAGGAGAAGACTCTTGAGAGGAAAGATCAAAACTATCAACGAAGGAGGCACCAACTATAGTGCTGGTATTGTCGCCATCACTGACGGTGAGAGTGCCATCTTCAATCACTGTTCCACTATCGTCTCTGGCAACAGGGGCCTCGTTAGCACCGATAACAGTAATGGTTAAATCAGCTGTAGTAGTAGCGGTGCCATCAAAAAGAGTGTAAGTAAAGACATCATTAGCGGTCTCCCCTTCATCTAAAGCATCAGCTGCATCTTGAGTAGCGGCATAAGTATAAGACCCATCAGCACCGATTGTTAACGTACCATAGGTTCCGACTACCTGGGTCCCGCTGCTATTGTATGAACTTCCACTTGCTACAGCAGAATTAGACCCCCCACTTTTTTTAATTTGAGTAATTGACAAAGAGTCAGAAGCATCCACATCTGAGTCTTTATGGGAAGCAGAGCTAGTATCCATCAGATCACCAGAGTGCTCCCCCGTTGTATTTATTGATCCATCGTTTGAGGCATTAGCCCCATTAGTAACTGTTAAAGTGCCATCTTCTACAATAGCGCCAAAGTCATTTTGAGCCGTAGGCGTATCGTTCACACCGATTATAGTGATAGTAATTACAGCTGTGTCTTCAGCAGTGCCGTCTGTAACTGTATAATTAAAAGTATCTGTTACCACATCGCCTGCATCTAAAGCGTCTGCATCTGCATGGTTAGCTACATAAGTATAAGAACCATCAGCATTAAGGGTTAAGTCACCATAAGTACCGGTTAAAGCCTGGCCGACAGTACCAGCAGTGCCAGAACCTTCAGAAGATCCTTTTCGAACAGCGGAGACTGTTAACGTTTCAACATCAACATCAGTATCGTAAGTTGACGTGTTAGAAGTATCTATTACATCACCAGTATGTTCACCGCTCACATTTACTAAACTGAAAGGAGTAGTAAGAGTGTATTCATTTATATCTACTCCAGCTGCACCTATCACAAACATCTTAGTTCCGTCATTGTTAAAGCAAACACTTACTGGAGAGGTGTCTTGAGAGTTAACACTAAAACTATCTACAAAACTAGCAGTTGAAACATCAAATCCCGTGGAGAGAGTATATTCATTAACATCATCTCCATCATGCCCTAAAATAAACATCTTCGTTCCATCAGTATTAAAAGTAATATCAAATGGATTTCCATCTTGAGAGGAAACACTAAAGTTGCTATCATAAGATGCAGTTGAAACATCAAAGCCAGTGGAGAGAGTATATTCATTAACATTTCTATTAAACGAACAAGTCACAAACATTTTTGTTCCATCATTATTAAAAGTAACAGCTAGAGGAGATGACGCATTACTTGAAACATCAAAACTATCAACGAAGCTTGCAGTTGAAACATCAAAACCGGTGGAGAGAGTATATTCATTAACATCATCACCTTCACTGCCCAATATGAACATTTTGGTTCCATCATTATTGAAAGAAATACTTTTAGGAGAAGTTTCTTGAGAGTTAACACTAAAACTATCTACAAAACTAGCAGTTGAAACATCAAAGCCGGTGGAAAGTGTATATTCATTGACGTCTTTGCCAGCATTACCTAACACAAACATCTTGGTTCCATCATTATTGAAAGAAATATCTAGGGGCGCGGTGTCTTGACCTGAAACATCAAAACTATCTACAAAAGAAGCTCCAGAAATGGTACTGTTGCCATCACCATCACTGACTGTAAGAGTGCCGTCTTCAACAATTGTTCCTGAATCATCTCTAGCAACAGGGGCATCATTAGCGCCCAGAACTGTTATAGTTAAATTAGCTGTGGCGATCGCGGTGCCATCAGTAAGTGTGTACTCAAAGGTATCGGCTTGTGACTCTCCAGCGTCAAGAGCATTAGCAGCAGCTGTGGTAGCAGCATAGGAATAAGAACCATCTGAACCAATAGTTAACGTACCATAAGTGCCTGTAATCGATGTACCTGCGCTCCCGCCAGAACCATTATAAGTAGTGTTATTATTGACATCTGAATTAGTGCCACCGCTTAATTTTATCTTTGATACTCTCAGAGAAGCTGAGGCATCGGCGTCAGAGTCTTTTGATCCAGCAAGAGAGGTATCAATCACATCGCCTGTATGCTCACCTGTGGCATTGTATGTGGAACCCGTGTCATTAGTCTCATTTGCGTTGGCGCTATTTGCTACAGTTAAAGTGCTACCTTCAACAATGACACCTTCGTCGTCTTGAGCAACAGGAACATCATTGATTCCTATGACTTTGATTGTGATATTTGCAGTTTGATCGTCTGCCGTAGTTCCATCTGATACGGTATAAACAAAAACATCATCTACTTCATCTCCTGCATCCAATAAGTCGGCTGCTGCTTGGTTAGCAGCATAGGAATAAGAACCATCTGAACCAATCGTAAGCTGACCATACGTTCCTGTAACGGTTGTGCCTGCACTAGAGCCAGAGCCGTTATAAGTGGTGTTATTATTTACAGCTGAATTAGAACCACCACTTGGTTTAATTTGTGTTACTGTAAGAGTGTCTCCATCGGCATCGGTATCATAATGAGTTGTGGAGCTTGTATGAAGAACATCACCTGAGTGTTCTCCCGTGGCATCATATGTGCCTCCTGATTCATTCGCATTAGCACCATCAGCAACGTTTAATGTACCATCCTCAAGAATAACACCCACATCATCTCGAGCAACTGGTGCGGTATTACTTGCGCCTAAAACTGTAATTTTTAATTCTGCAGTGTCCGTATCTGTTCCATCAGAAACAGTATAAGTAAAGTAATCATAAACTGATTCACTAGCGTCTAGTCCAACGATACTATTGTTGGCTGCATAGGTATAAGATCCGTTGGAGTTCAAAGTTAAAGTACCGTAAGCACCAACTAATGTAGAACCTACGCTGCCTGTATCATTTGCAACACGAAACGCTGAGGTTAAATTATATTCGTTAACGTCCTCACCATTGTATCCAAGAACAAACATTTTAGTGCCCTCAGCATTAAAGGCTATAGAAGAAGCCTGCGTTTCTTGAGAGCTAACATCAAATTGCCCGACATGTGATGATGTGGAGACATCGAAGGCTGTGGTTAATTTATATTCAGTAATATCATCTCCATTGTTACCTGTAATAAACATTCTTTTTCCATCAGCGCTAAATTCTAAACCAGTAGGAACAGTTTCTTGGGATGCAACACTGAAACCATCAACATAAGATGCCGTAGAGACATCAAAACCAGTAGAAAGATTGTATTCGTAAACGGAACGGTTATCTGTACCAACAGTAAACATTTTAGTTCCATCTGTGTTAAATGCTAAATCTGTTACTGACCCCTCTTGAGAGGCGATACTAAAACTACTGTCATAAGATGCTGTTGAAACATCAAAGCCAGTTGATAAAGTATATTCATAAACACTATCAGTTTGTTTTCCAGCAATGAACATTTTTGTACCGTCGGTATTAAAAGCTATTCCGTTGGGGCCTCCATCTTGAGAGGCGACACTAAAATTACTGTCATAAGATGCTGTTGAAACGTCAAAGCCGGTGGAAAGTGTATATTCGTCGACATCATCGTTGGTGACATTCGCCACAAACATTTTGGTGCCATCAGTGTTAAAAGCTATACCTCCTGTTGTTCCAGATTGCACGCTTTTGCTATCAACAAACGTAGCAGCCGCAGCGCTTTCTCGTCCTGTTCGAATTGCTGAGACGGTTAAGGTTTCATTAGTATCTACATCTGTGTCTTCTGATGTAGCGAGAGAGGTATCCAAGACATCTCCCGTATGCTCGCCTGTGGCATTATATGTGGTGCCAGAGTCATTAGTCTCGTTTGCATTGGCGCTGTTTGCTACAGTTAAAGTGCTACCTTCTGCAATGACACCTTCATCATTTCGGCCTACAGGAGCATCGTTAATACCTAATACTTTAATATCAATTCTTCCATTATCTGTGTCAGTGCCATCAGAAACGGTGTAATTAAAATAATCCCAGGCAGACTCACCGTCATCAAGGGCCTCAGCTGCTGCTTGGTTAGCTACATAAGTATAAGAACCATTGGCATTTAAGGTGAGTTGACCGTAAGTACCTGTTAATGCAGAGCCTAACGATCCTGGTGTACCTGATCCTTCGGTGGAACCGGTTCGAATGGCAGTGATTGTATGCACGGCTGAAGCGTCTGCATCTTGTTCATTTGCTGCAACATCACCAGAATGTTCATCATGAGTATCATAGGAGCCGGAAAGGTTTTGACTTTCACCATCAGTGACAGTGAGCGTAGCGTTTTCAGTTACAACACCAAAATCATTGACTGCAGTAACATCATCATTAATACCGTTAATTCGAATGGTGAGGCGTGCAGTATCAGTCAAAGATGTATCCGTAACAGTATAATTAAAGTAGTCGTAAGCAATATCTCCTGCATCAAGTAAATCCGCTGCTGGTTGGTTAGCTACATAAGTATACGAACCATTGGAATTTAAGGTGAGTTGACCATAAGTACCAGTTAATGCAGAACCTACAGTTCCCGATGTTCCTGATCCTTCAGTGGAACCAAGTCTAACTGCAGAAACAGATAGGGTATCTCCATCTGGATCTTGATCTTTAGATGCTGTGTTGGTTGTATCAATAACATCCCCTGAATGTTCCCCGTTTGTATCATAGGAACCTCCTGACTCATTTTTATTGGCACCATTAGTGACAGTTAAAGTAGCATTTTCATTAACCACGCCATTATCATCCGCAGCAGTTGGTGCTTGGTTAGTAGTATCTGCCGTGAAAACTCTGATGATGTCACCGTGGTCAGCTCCATTATTAAAACCTACATATAACGTGTTGGAGTCGGTATCGACACCAAACCAGTCGTTTTTATGATCAGGTTTACTGTTGATTGTTAAATTGGTACCCCAGTTCCATTTTAACTTTTCTGTACTGAAGGCATTTCTGTTGTTACTTCCGTGCTGGCTTTCAGTATGGTAAGTAGCTCCATCTTTACTGACCCCAGAATAAGAGACGATATTATTCATAGTGAACCAAACACCTTTAATCTCGCCCTCAAAAGTCACAGATCTAGTCGTATTTCGCCCTGAATTTTCACTTGCATAAACATAGTAAACATTCATTGGAGTAGTAGAGGCGTCTACAGTTGTTGTATTAGATGAAATATTTGGGCCTGCTGTCTGGACGCCACTATTAGATTCCTCAAAGCCTGAACCTGTATTACTATTCTTATAAAAAGTATAAGATCCTGATGTAACAGTATTCTCATAGGCAATCACAAAAGGTTTATATCCATCTGAATGATTAGAAGCAGAAGAAGCATGATTTGCTGCATTCCTACCCGCTCTTAGATCAGTGCCGGTATTTTCTACAAAACCAAATACAGAAGAGATACCTCGTTGCAGAAGTGAGGAGTTGTAGTCAACTACCTCAATGCCGTTGGTTTCCACAATACCGTAATTGTGTTCAAGTTTCCAATCGCCTCCTTTACCTGTGATATCATCTGAGGCAGCGATATCAGCTTGAGTGATATTACCAATTTGTTGTAAAAGTAGTTTTCCTTGTTCACCTTGCGCTAAGTTACAACCATAAAATAAAAGATCACCATCCTGCGTTAAAGAATTTCCAATGGACTGCAATGTGTTACTAAAAGAATTAATTGTATCGGCGTTTAAAATAGAATTACCTAATACTACCTGTCCTGCACTTGAGTGTCCTATTATATGAACAGCGTCGACATCACTGTGCCCTTGTAAAACATTTTGCATTTTTGTAAATCCATTTTCATTGGAGTCGATAAGATAAATGGATTTAGAAGAGTCAATCGAATCAACGATAGTTTGATAGTTGTCTACACCGCTATCAATAAAAACAATTTCTTTTCTAGAGTTTGAATTTTCAATGATGGGGTTTAAATCTGAGGAAAGTTTTTTTTCATCAACTTGAAATGATTGTTGATCATCAAGCATGTCCAATGCTTCGCTAGCTGAATAAATCGCAGCACCATCGAACATAATCCTTGGCTCCAACAACTGAATGTGTAGCTGTGGATAATTTTTATTATCTTTGACCAAAACCTGTTTTCCTCATATTATTAGCTAATGGATAATACAATAAAATCAGGGCTATTTTTTAATTTATTACCCAAAATGGGTCATTTTTGTATTGTCTGAAAGCCTAAATTATGAGATTTTATCATGCTTTTTGCGGGAAAATAATGAAGCTACTTAAAACTACTATTTTTATTTCACTGGTCTTATTGGTGGGGGCGTGTAGTCAAGCCCCAGAACCACTAATTAAAGAGCAAGTACAATTATCTTCCAAAGAGGATTATGAATATTTAAAAGAAACTTCAAAAGCTGTCCCTCTTGAAATTGACCTTTATAAGGCAATTGCCATTGCCATTAAAAATAACCGTGATTTGAGAATTCAAATCATGGACTCAGCTCTCAATCAAGGGCAAACTGATGTCGTAAAGTTTGATATGCTTCCTAAATTATCTGCAAATGCAGGATATAAAGTTTTAGAAAAACATCCTGCCTCTACTAGTGTCGCTATGGTTACAGAACAAGATAGTGAAGGAAATGATATTACTGGTGAAGAAAATAAAGCTGCAAACGCAATAGGAGACAGTCCCTCTTATTCAGTCTCTCAGGAAACACCATCAAGGACGACTGATATAGGTTTTACTTGGAATGCCTTAGATTTTGGATTGTCTTATGTTCGTGCAGGACAGCAGGCTGATCGTTATTTGATTTCTAAAGAGTTAGAAAGAAAAGCTATTCATAATTTGACTAAAGAAGTTATATACGCTTATTGGAAAACACTTTCAGCTGATGAACTTTTAGCAGAAATTAACCCATTGATGGATCGTGTTAATAAAGCATTGGATGATTATGAATATATCGAACAGCTTTTAATCAGCTCTCCTATGGATGCCTTATTATACCAAAAAGAATTACTCGACGTGGCACAAATTTTAAATACGCAAAGAAGGGCGCTCATGGACTCAAGAGCTCAACTCTCTACACTGATGGGTTTGATGCCAGGTCAAGATTATGTCTTAACTAAAACTGATAAGCCTTTGACTGAATTAGTGATGGGCCTAGAGGAACAAGAGGAGGTAGCATTATTTTCTAGACCAGAATTATTGGAAATACGATACCAAGCTGAAGTTACAGCTAAAGAAGCGCGTGCGTCCATGCTTTCACTTTTTCCATCCTTGCAATTTAATGCGACATGGACTTACGATTCCAATAAGTATCTTTTGAATAAAAATAATACTGAATATGGTGCTGTATTTGGTGCGAATTTATTGAATATCTTTCAAGCAGGGAACATCAATGATGTAAATAAAATAAATAAACAAATTATTGAAGAACAGCGATTAGCTCTTTCAATGGCAGTATTATCTCAGGTCCATATTGCCAATATCAATTATGCACAAAGTTTAAGGGAGTACAGCAATGCTAAGCATTACTTAAGTGTGGCCCAAAGAATTAATGAACTCATAGCTAATGCTCAAAAAATTTCTAGATTTGGAGAATTAGAAGTAATTAGAGAAGAAGCTAGCCTATTGGTTTCTCGTTTGAGAAATGATATTGCCTATGCGGAGTTACAGTACAGTTTGGGTACTTTATACTCATCAGTGGGTATGACATTTGTACCAGACAATATTGCTCAGATTTCAGATGATGAGCTAGCTGTCGCTTTGAAGGATAATCTTAATAGGTGGACAAAATCATATAATGTCTTTGTTAACAGACCAATTAACGAACAAAATCCTATTTTAGAAAAAACAGATAAAGTAACAGTGGGAAATGTAGATTCATTTTTTGATTTTGTAGAGTATAAATTTGAATTTGATAGAAATACATTTTACTTAGAGGGAAGTGGAAAAACACGCCTTACCGCAAAGTTAGCAAATGATGACAGTCTCCCTCCATGGCTTGTATTTCTTCCCTCTCAATTTATGTTCGCAGGTACTCCTCCTCAAGAGTCAGGATCGTTAGATATTACCGTTGAAGCAACTAACGATGTGGCGTTTGTCACAGATACTTTTACCCTGTCTTGGGGAAATACTCAGATATTAACCAAGTTGAAAACAGAAGAGGAAGACATAGACCAGATAAGCAATGAAGTAATAATTAATGAAGATCAATTAAATGCACTCAATATGGCATTAGAAAAGAAATTCTCAGAGGTTGATGTCATAGAGGAGACGATAAATGAAGAGCTGCTGGATAGTTTAATTGCAGCTCTTAATTCAAAAGAACAAGAACAAGTGAATGATATTATTAGTGAAGTTTTTGACTCAAGTTTTCAAATAAAATCAAAGCCAAAACCAAACAAAACAGTCTTAATTGCAGCACTAGAAGATAGTCTGACTAATCAAATTAACTCCATAACTTCTTATAGCTCTACTCAATCTGCTTACATTCAAATTGGTGCATTTAAAAAAGAGAGCATCTCTGAAGCAGTCGCAAGTGATGTATCCAATAAAATTGGCACTGATGTTGAGGTGAGACCCACTCTTATTTCTGATCCCGTAATGTACAGAATACTAGTAGGCCCATCACATAAAGATGAAATAATTGACATCATAGCTGACATCATGGGGCTAGGTATTTCTGATTATTTTTTAACGCAAGGTTAATAATTTAGAAGTTAAAGTTTAAGTTTATTCTTTTTTAATCTTAGAGCATTGAGTTTAATAAAACCCTCTGCATCATGTTGATCATAATTAGAGCTTTCAAATGTTGCGAGATCTTCGTCATATAGGCTATTAGGTGACTGTCTTCCAATGACAATCACGTTGCCTTTATAAAGTGCAAGTTTTACTTGTCCATTTACTCTTTTCTGAGTAGCATCAATTGCTTTTTGCATCATCACTCTCTCAGGTGCAAACCAATATCCATTGTAAATTAATCTTGCATATTTGGGCATGAGTTCATCTTTGGTGAAAACTTCTTCTCTATCAAGAGTTATACTTTCCATTGCACGATGTGCTTTTAATAAAATTGTTCCGCCTGGTGTCTCATAAACACCACGCGATTTAATTCCCACGTATCTATTCTCTACAATATCAACTCTTCCAATACCATTAAGGGCGCCTAATTTATTAAGTTTTTCTAATAAATTAAAAGGTGAGAGTTTTTTTCCATTTATGGCTATTGGATCACCATTTTTAAATTGAATAGTTAAAACTGTCTCTTTGTTTGGAGCTGATTGAGGGCTTTTTGAAATTCCAAAAACATTTTCAGGTGGTCTTTTCCAGGGGTCCTCAAGGATTTTTCCTTCAGCAGATCGATGAAGAACATTTGCGTCCACACTATAAGGAGACTCTTTTTTATTATGTTTCATGATAGGGATTTTGTTTTTTGCTGCAAATTCCAAGAGTTTAGTTCTTGATGATAAATCCCACTCTCTCCAAGGTGCAATCACTTGTATTTTAGGTTCTAAGGCATAATAAGAAAATTCAAATCGTACTTGATCATTTCCTTTACCTGTTGCTCCATGGGAGACAGCATAAGCTTTTTCTTTTTTTGCTATTTCAATTTGTCTCTTAGCAATTAATGGTCGAGCGATTGATGTACCTAAAAGATACTCACCCTCATAGATTGTATTACAACGAAACATTGGAAAAACATAATCTTGAACAAATTCTTCTTTTAAATTTTCAATATATATTTTCTTTGCACCAAGTTTTTTTGCTTTTATTTTCGCTTCAGTTAACTCTGCACCTTGACCAAGATCCGCTGCATATGCGATGACATCTGCGTTGTATTCGGTTTGCAGCCATTTCAGTATGACACTTGTGTCTAACCCGCCTGAGTAGGCTAAAACAATTTTATTTTTCATTTTCTTAACAGTCTTGTTGAAGAGAATTATATGCGTTAGTGAAACCTATTAACGTATAAGTATCTGTTGTCTCTGTGCCTCTTTTTGAATACCCGACAACTGTCATTTTTTTTCCAGCTTTTAAAGCTTTAATGATGACAGTGTCATCTGCCATCGACCAAGCAGAGTCGTCTTCTCCAAAAAATTGATAATTTTTTGAATCAATTGTGACTTTAACATATTTTTGTGAGTCATATGGATAGCCAGCATCTATTCTAACGTATTCAGCAGCACCTTCTTTAAATACATAAAAAATTACTGCTCCTCTATTTGTGTAGTCGCCGTTTTCTGAAGTCGGTACCTGAAAAATTGAACATGTTTTATTGTTTATTTGTTTAAAGGACCACTTGCCATGCTCAAAGTCAATGGAATGACTGGCAAACAAATTACTTATTAAAAAACATAAGCATAAAGTTAAGTATAATAATTTTTGTTTAAACATGCTGATTTAATGTCAGAGAATATACCAATTAAGATTGATTTTTAAAATAATAAATGGAAAGATATAAATGGAGAGATTGATGGTTAAAGTTAAAAATCCCTTTGTGGAGGCACTTAAGAATATTGCTGAAAGGCAGGATATTGGGAGTTTTAAGAAAATTTTTGATTATTTTGGTCCAAGGCTAAAGTCTTTTTTGATGAAGTCAGGCGCGGATGACGCCATTGCAGAGGAAATCATACAAGAAACCATGACAATTATTTGGACCAAAGCTGATTACTATGACCCTTCAGTTGCTTCACCAAGCACCTGGATTTATACTATCGCTCGTAACAAGAAAATTGATATTTTAAGAAAAACTAGAAAAGCGATCTTGGAGGACATTGAGACTGCCATTTTACCTCCCGTTGAGTCTAAAGCAGATGAAAATATCGAACATGACCAAAAATTTGAAATGGTGGCACAATATTTAGATGATCTTCCAAAAGATCAACTAGATCTGCTAAAAATGAATTTCTTTGAGGAAAAATCACATGGTGAAATAGCTGAGATAACCAAAATCCCTTTAGGCACCGTAAAATCAAGAATTCGTCTAGCTTTAGAAAAGATCCGCGGCAAATTAGAACAAGACGGCACTATGATTAATCTAAATAATGACAGTGGAAGTATGGTTAACTGATGACATTCGAAATTCTTAGCACACCAGTAAATTCACCTGCCAGTCTTATTTTCCAGCAGTGTTTAGCTGAAGTTGATCCTGAAAATAGATCGCTCAACTCTGCGATGAATGAGGTAGGCGGATATTTTTTAGAAAAAGTTGAAACATCCCCTTTGTCTAAAGACTTATGGAATAAAGTTTTAGAACAAACTGACAAAGAAAAGTCAGCAACTCAAAATAACGAAGAGCATGATCCTTTGTTAAGTCAACTACCATTCACTTTAAAGTCCCATTTAAAAAATAAAAAAATTAAATGGAAATCTTTTAAAGATGTGAAGGTTGCTTCTATACTTCCAAAGGAAAATAATGAAAAACTAGAACTCATCCATGTAATGCCCGGTGCTAAAATTCCTCAGCACACACACGAAGGCAATGAAAGTTTTTTAGTTTTACACGGCTCTTATAGTGATGAGTATGGAAATTATAAGCAAGGATCTGTTCAAGTAAGAAGTGACGACCACAATCATACTCCTATTGGTAATGCCCAAACCGGTTGTATCGGATTAGCTTACACACACGGCAAAATTAAATTCTCTGGTAAGTTTGGTAAGTTATTAAATTTAATCGCTAACTAATTTTAATTATAAAATATATAGAATATGAGCGGGAGCAATTCCTGCAGTAAGTATTAATCTCAAAATGAAATAATCGGTTTGAATTATTTTTTCTTTAAAATAAAAAAAGAAATCAAAGCATAATACTACGAAGTAACCTGCTATAAAAAAACCAATAGTTTCATCAAATTTTAAATCAAATGCTAAAACCAAAAATGCATAAACAGCAGGGCAAACACTAAATAAAATTGCAATATTATTTTTTGATTGAAGATAAACGCCCCAATAAACGGCACCTAAAAATGACATTATGACTGCAGAGTAATAAACGAACATATCTTTATCAAAATCAAGAAATATTAAATCAATATTGTAAAAACAAAGATAAAAAGGAATTAAACCAGGAATACCTATAAGGTAAATCATTCCTGATAAAGTTTATCGATTTGCTCTGCTAAATCTAGATCTCTTTGGGTAACTTTCTGAACATCGTGAGAAATAAGAGAAATGGTAACAGTCCCATAATCTAAAATAATTTGGGGATGATGATTTTTTTTCTCAGATAACATCGCCACTTGGCTAGTAAAGGCAAAGCTTTTTCTGTAATTTTTAAATTCAAAAGTTTTTATTAATCTACCCTTATTATCTTTTGGCCAATCAGTCATAGCTTAAGGTGCTGGTGATGGATTGTTTTCATGCACATCATTAATTTCATCAATTATTTCTTTTGATAATTCTATATCTACTGAGTTTATATTTTCTTTCAGCTGATCCATTTTTGTTGCACCAATAATATTACTTGTAACAAAGTCTTGTTGATTAACAAATGCAAGTGATAGTTCAGTAGGGGTTAGCCCATTATCCTCTGCAATTTTACAGTATTGCTCTGTAGCAACAATTGATCTCTCATTGGTGTACCTTGTCCAATCTTCCCAAATTGTTAAACGAGCACCATCTGGTTTTTTGGAGTTTCTGTATTTTCCAGTTAACACACCACAAGCTAAAGGAGAATAAGCTAACAAACCTACCTGGTCTCTAATAGATATTTCAGACATACCTACTTCATATGTCCTGTTTAATAGACTATATGGATTTTGAACAGACATGACTCTTGGTAAGTTTTTATATTTAGACAAGTTGATGTAATTGGATAAGCCATAAGGAGTTTCATTAGATAAGCCTAGATATCTAATCTTGCCTTGATCAATAAATTTTTTTGCTGTCTCTAAAATTTCTTCAAAGGGAGTCCATTCTTTTTCTTCTTTATAATTTTTATATCCCAGTCTCCCAAAAAAATTTGTTTTTCTCTCTGGCCAATGTAGTTGATAAAGATCAATGTAATCTGTTTGTAATCTTTGAAGACTTCCCTCTAATGCTTCGGTGAAATGTTTTTCATTAAATTGTAGGCCACCACCTCTAATCCATCTTACATCAGGACCAGCGACCTTTGACGCTAATATTACTTTCTCTCTATTATTTTTCTGTTTAAACCAATTACCAATTATTTTTTCAGTGGCACCATATGTTTTTTCTTTTCCCTTAACTGAATAGTACTCTGCTGTATCAAAGAAATTGACTCCTTTTTCCATAGAATAATCCATTTGCTCAAATGCCTCATTTTCTGTGTTTTGCTCTCCCCAGGTCATTGTACCAAGGCAAATAAGGCTAACTTGAAGGTCAGTGTTTCCTAAAGGTTTGAATTTCATAAAAGATTCATACGGTTTTACTTGAAAAATATCAAGATAATAGCCATATTAAAAATAATTAAGGAGAAATAATGGTCGAATTAAAACAAAATACATATTCGCAGTCACAATCTACAGTTATAGATCAGGGCTTAAGAGATTATATGATGAAAGTCTATAATTACATGACCTCTGGTTTAGCGATAAGTGGTTTAGTGGCATGGGGATTTTCTCAGTCTCCTACTTTAATGGGGGCTATTTATGGCACAGCACTTCAATGGGTTGTAATGCTCGCTCCACTTGGATTTATTTTCTTTTTAGGTGCAAGATTACAAAAAATGTCTACCTCTGCAGCTCAAATGACATTTTGGGCTTTCGCTGCTGTGATGGGAATTTCACTGTCTTATATATTCATAGTTTTCACCGGTGTCAGCATAGTTAGAGTATTTTTAATCACAAGCTGTACATTTGCTGCGATGAGCATCTATGGATATGCAACTAAAAGAGATTTAACCAAGTTTGGTTCATTTCTTATAATGGGGCTCATTGGAATTATTATTGCTAGTATTGTAAATATATTTTTACAGAGTTCAGCGATGCAATTTGTAATTTCTTGTGTGGGTGTTTTAGTGTTTGTGGGTTTAACTGCTTACGATACTCAAAGAATTAAATCAACTTATTATCAAGTTGCTGGAACTGCTTTTGCAGGAAAAGCTGCCATCATGGGTGCACTTACGTTATACTTAGACTTTATAAACCTATTCATAATGTTGATGCAATTATTTGGTCAAAGAAGATAAATAAATTTCAAATTTAATTATAAGGGGTCATTATTGGCCCCTTTTTTTTTACTAGTTTAACATATCATTTTTTTATTTAGACATTAAGATCCTCGCGTGATTGGATACATCTTAGCAATTGGTGCTGCAGCTACGTGGTCTATGGTTGCTTTATCAGCAACTAGAATTGTCAGATATTTTGGAAGTTATAATTATAATCTTTTAAGATTAATAGGAATAGTAGTTCTCTTCTTACCCTACATTGTAGTAAATTGGGATCCAATTTATTTTAATAAACCAATATTTATAGCAATATTTTTATCTTCGGTAATTGGCATTATAATAGGAGACACATTTTTATTTGTTTGCCTAAAAAGACTTGGGCCTAGAAGGCAAGCTTTATTATTTTCTTTACAAATACCTTTTACTATTGTTTTAGCAGAAATTTTTTTACAAACACTTCCTTCTATGATCGAACTCTTTGGATGCTTTTTGATCTTTTTTGGTATCATAGTTGCAATACAATTTAATCGAACAATTCCTGATGATGACTTAGAAAACATACAAGGAAACAAATATATAGGACTGATTGCTGGTGTTGGTCTAGCACTGTGTCAAGCTATTGGAATTATTCTTATGAAACCTGCACTTGAGGTGACAGACCCTATAATTGTGTCTTATATAAGAGTTTTAATAGCAGCGATATTGATGTTTTTTAGTTTAGGATTTCTGAAAAATAATAATCTCTTTGAAAGAATGAAAGATGTTAAAAAAACTTTTTATAGTATTTTTTTGGGTTTTATGGGAATGGGTGTTGGAATGACTATGTTAATAATTGCTCTTAAAAATGGAGATCCTGGAATTATTTCAACTTTATCAAGCACAATGCCAATTATGATAATACCGATATTATGGATCGTTACTAAAAATTATGCAGGGCATCTAGCAGTAATAGGCGCTACTCTAACTTGTTTTGGGGCAGGAGTAATTTTTTTAAATTAATCAGAACCTTTTTCAACGTTTACTATTTTTAAATCCTTTGTTTTTTTAATTTGCGTTTGTAATATTTTGTTTAAAGGATCTTTACCTAAGTATTTTTTAAATTTTTTCTGACTTTGTGTAGCTTTATCTGTGTTGCCTTCAGTTATTGCAACTAATGTCTCTCTTAAGTGTTCAAGACCTTTTTGCTCATTTGAAGATTTGTAGCGCATATATGCAGCTCGTGGATAAATAAAAAGCTTTGTAAAAGCATAAGAAAATAAAATTAAAAGAATAAGAAATGTAATTAGGACAAAAAGGAATTGAACAATAGGGATGCTCAATTGCCAAATGCCTAAAACGAGTGAAAGATTGCCAGCATTGTTAAATAGATAAAAAAGAGCGCCGTAACCACTTATAAAAATTATTAAAATTATTAGTAGCCTTATCATTAAATCATATTCTCTAGAAAAATTTGGTTATCATTATAGATTTGGGCTAATTCATAAGAAGATTTAAAAAATATTTTTTGATTAGGATTTAATTTCTCATATTCAATTATTGCCTTTGTATATTGTCGATTGTACATCGCATCAATAAATGATGGTAAGGGTTCTAGTGAATTTTTTGTTATTTGAATTTCAAATATATTTTCAATAATTCTTTTAAGCCATTGAAAATTATTTTGTTTCATAAACATATTTTGTACATATTTATTTTCATTAATCTGTAATTGCTGTAATGAATATGTATAATCTGGAATAGTGAGTAGTTCTTTAAATTTTTCTTCATTAAAAAATAAATATTGATTTTGGAGTTTTTGAATATTTTTATTTCGAATTTGTTGCTGATCAATGTTAACTATAATCTGATTTATGGATAAAATTAATTCATATGCCTCATCATTGGATAAAGTAATTTGTTGTGGCTCTTGCACTGGCTGAACAATGTTATTTTGAGGTATTTCTTGAACATTTTTTGCTAACTCTAGTATCAGAGACTCAAGACGATCTACTTTATCTTCCAGTTCTTTGTTATTTAAATCATTAGTAGAAGTTATATCTTTTTGAACATTTGGTGATTGATTTTCTTGATTTAATTTACTGAAATGAGCCTCATCAAATATTAAAAGGTTATTTCGATACAAGTAACCTCCTGCTACAGTAATAATGATTAAAAATATTATTATGAGGAAAAGATTTCGTTGTAGAAAACTTTTTTTACTGTCATTTTTTTGATTTTCAGACATTCAATAAGAATCTATATTTTTTTATAATAATGAAAGTTTTAGCAATAGAAAGTTCTTGTGATGATACATCTATAGCCATTGTAAATGATGATAAAAGTGTTGAGTTTCTTGAGACAATTAATCATAGAAAATTTCATAAAGATCTTGGAGGTGTCATACCCGAAATGGCAGCACGACAGCATTTAGAAATTTTAGATATATTAGGTAAATCAATTAAAAAAATTAATTTTTCAAAAATTTCAGCAATAGCTGCAACATTTGGACCTGGGCTCATTGGTGGATTAATTGTTGGATCATCTTTTGCAAAAGGTTTGTCAATATCTAAAAACATTAAACTCGTTCCCATTAATCATTTGCAAGCACATTTATTATCGCCCCGACTTGTATCTGAAATTAAATTTCCATATTTATGTCTACTAGTCTCTGGAGGAAATACTGCATTAGTATTAGTTAAAAATTCAAAAAGTTTTATGACTCTTGGATCAACGATTGATGACTCTGCAGGTGAGTGTTTTGATAAAGTGGCTAAAGGGTTGGGGTTGGGGTACCCTGGTGGTCCAGAATTAGAACACTTAGCATTAGGTGGCAATATTGAGAAGTTTAAACTCCCGATGCCTTTAACTAAGAAAAATAATTGTGATTTTTCTTTTTCAGGTTTAAAGACAGCAGCGCTAAATACCATCAAAAATAATAAAAAAACAAAATCATTTCTGAGAGACTTTTCTGCTTCATTTCAACATACTGTATCTAAAGTGTTAGAAATTAAAATATTAAATGGTATTAAACTCATACAAAAAGAAAATATTAAAATAAATGATTTTTCTATTTGTGGTGGGGTAGCGGCAAATAAATATTTAAATACTGAACTTCAAAAACTTATTTCAACAAAGAAACTTAATTTTCATCAAGTGCCTTTATCTTTATGTACCGACAACGCTGCAATGATTGGTTGGAACGCTATCGAATATATGAGAACTAGAAAAACCAAGTTAAATAATTACAATGTTAGACCATCACCTAATATATTAATACATGAACACTTCTAAAAATTATTGGCTTCTAAAATCAGAACCTAGTTCTTGGTCATGGGATCAACAAAAAAAGAAAAAAACTGAACATTGGGACGGTGTTAGAAATTACCAGGCAGCAAATAATATGAAAAAGATGAAAAAGGGAGATGAATGTCTGTTTTATCACTCTGTAAATGAAAAAGCCATTAAGGGAATAGTCAGAGTTACAAAGGAATATTATCCAGATCACACAGATAAAAAAGGAATATTTGGTATGGTTGACGTAACCTATGTAAAAGATCTAAATGAAGTTTACTTATCAGAAATAAAAGCAGACCCATTTTTCGAAGATTTTCCACTTGTAAAACAAGCCAGATTAAGTGTGATGCCTGTAACATTGAAGCAATGGAAGAAATTAATTAAAATGAGTGAAAAAAGTGAGAGAATTTAAATTATCTAATCCACTGCTATCAAAAGAACAATATGAAGAGATGTATGCAGAGTCTTTTAGTAGTAAAGAACAATTCTGGTCTAAAATCGCAAAATCTCAACTGACGTGGACTAAAGATTTCACTAAAGTTAAAAACACCAACTACGATGGTGACGTATCTATAAAATGGTTTGAGGATGGTGAATTAAACGTTTGTTATAATTGTGTTGATAGACATGCAGAAACACAACCAAATGAAATAGCTGTTATTTGGGAGGGAGATGATACTAGTAAAAATAAAACTTACACTTATAGAGAACTAAAATCAGAAGTAAGTAAATTTGCAAATGTTTTAAAGAAACTTGGCGTGCGAGAAGGTGATGTTGTAACAATTTATTTAACTATGATTCCTGAAGTTGCATTCGCTATGTTGGCTTGTGCTAGAATAGGTGCAATACATTCAGTAATCTTTGGAGGCTTCGCCCCAGAATCAATTGCAGGACGTATAAAAGATTGTAAATCTCAATATGTAATTACTGCAGATGAAGGTGTTCGAGGTGGAAAAATAATTCCGCTTAAAAAATATATTAATACAGCTTTAGAGAGTTGTGATAGTTCTATAAAAACTCTTGTTATTAGATACACAAATACTCAAGACAAATTACATAAAGATAATAATTTTTATTATGATGAACTAGTTAAAGAAGTTGATGATCAATGTGAATGTGTATCAATGAATGCAGAAGATCCTCTTTTCATTTTATATACATCTGGTTCTACAGGTAAGCCAAAAGGAGTTCTTCATACTACTGGAGGATATTTAGTTTATGCTTCATTTACGCATAAGTATTCTTTTGACTATCATCCAGGTGATATTTATTGGTGCACCGCTGATGCTGGATGGATTACAGGACACTCTTATTCAGTTTATGGTCCACTTGCAAACGGTGGTAAAACATTATTGTTCGAAGGCGTTCCTAACTATCCAGATTTTTCTCGTTTTTGGGAGGTTTGCGATAAATATAAAGTTAATATTTTCTACACTGCGCCAACAGTATTGAGATCTTTAATGAAAGAGGGAAATTCTTATATTGAAAAGTGTGATTTAAGTTCTTTGAGAATTTTAGGAACAGTGGGTGAACCAATTAATCCAGAAGCTTGGAATTGGTATTCGTCGATAGTTGGTAAAGACAAATGTCCTGTTATTGACACTTGGTGGCAAACGGAAACAGGTGGACATTTAATTTCTCCAATACCCGGTATTTCAAAACTTAAGCCAGGAAGTGCAACCCAACCATATTTTGGAATTGAAGCAGCAATAGTTGATGATAATGGGAATATATTAGAGGGAGAGTGTGAAGGAAAGCTTTGCATACTAGATAGTTGGCCCGGTCAAATGAGAACAGTTTATGGCGATCACCAGCGTTTTATTGATACTTATTTTAGTCAATTTAAAGGAAAATATTTTACCGGAGACGGCTGTCGTAGAGATAAGGATGGCTTTTATTGGATCACAGGGAGAGTGGATGATTGTATAAATGTATCTGGTCACTTACTTGGAACAGCTGAGATTGAAAGTGCATTTGTTGAACACGAATTAGTTTCTGAAGCGGCGGTAGTAGGTTACCCCCACGATATAAAAGGCCAAGGTATTTATGCTTATGTTACAACAAATACTGGAGTTGAGGTTAACGAGGATTTAAAAAAGGAACTTGTGCAATGGATTAGGACAAAAATAGGTCCAATAGCAACACCTGATAAATTGCAATTCTCACCAGGGCTTCCAAAAACAAGATCTGGCAAAATAATGAGAAGGATCTTACGAAAGATAGCATCAAAAGAAGAAGAACAACTCGGCGACACATCAACATTAGCAGACCCTAATGTTGTCCAATCATTAATAGACGGGTCTAAATATATCTAAACCAACTGATATCACAAACTTATTTATCTCAATTAAAAAAATTGAGCAGGGAAGTAGTATCGATCATGTCGTAAGTAAGTTTCCAAAAGTAAAAAGAAATTTTTTGTTTTTAGTAATACAAGAGTATTACAGAAATTATGAAAATAATAATAAAATTCTTTTAAATTACGTCCATGACAAAACACCAAAAAATATTTTAACGATACTAAAAATATCTTTAACATTATTATATTTCTCAAATAAACCACAATATGCAATTGTTAATGATGCTGTACAAGAGGGAAAAAATTTAAAAAAAGAAAAGCTAGTAAACGCTGTTCTAAGAAATATTCTTCGAAATAAAAATAAAATTCAATATGGAAAATTTATTTATCCCAATTTTAAAAGAGTACTTGATAAAATATTTTCAAGTGAGTCAATCAGGAATTATATCTATTCCACTATATTTACAAAGCCTAAGAATTATCAAATTAGTTTAATTGATAATCAAAAAGCTATTTATAAGAAAAGAGTATTTATTTTAGAAAAAAAAATTATGAAGGAGTGCTTTGTTCAAGATATTGGTAATTTTGAAGTGATTTACTCTGTGCGTAAATTTTTTAAAGACAAAACTTTAATTGATGTATGTGCTGCACCAGGTGGTAAAAGTATATTGTTAAATTCATTTGACTATAATGTTATTGCTATTGATAATTCTCAAAGTCAGATAAATAAATTTAAAGAAAATCTAGATAGATTAAATGTATACATAAATATTCAAAAAGTAGATTTTTTAAAAGCACAATTTACTCAGAAATATAATTCAATTTTGTTAGATGCTCCTTGCAGTGCGTTAGGTACATTTAGAAGAAATCCGGATGTAACTCTTAAAATTGACCAATCTAAAATTAAAACGCATCAAAAAATACAGATACAGTTGATAGAAAAATCATTAAAAATACTCAATAAAAAAGGTTTTTTAGTCTATATTGTTTGCTCATTTCATCCTTTTGAGACAATCGAAGTTATTGATAAAATCATGCAAAAACATAAAAATATTAAATTGCACAAAATCAATTCACATAAAATGATTAAGAGACAGAGTGGATATTTTATTAACCCGTTAAGCTTTAAAGAGCTTGGAGGATCAGATATCTTTTTTGTTTCTGTCTTGGAAAAAATATAATGAAAATAAAAATATCGCCATCAATTTTAGGTGGGTCATTTTCAAATATGGAAAAAACAATTTCTGAACTTGCTGTATCGAATGCAGAGTACATTCATTTTGATGTTATGGATGGTGATTTTGTTCCTAATTTAACTTTTGGTCCACAGTTTATTTCAGATTTACGTTTGAAAACAAAAAAAATATTCGATGTACATTTAATGATTCATAGAGTAGGTAAATTTTTAGACGATTATATAAAGGCAGGCTCAGATATTATAACCTTTCATTATGAAATTGATGAAAACATAAATGATATAATAGGTAGAATTAAACAAGAAAAAATTAAAGCAGGGATAGCTATAAAACCGAAAACTTCATGGGAAAAGATTAAGGAGTATTTACATTCTGTTGATCAAGTTATAATTATGACAGTAGAGCCTGGTTTTGGGGGGCAGTCATTTTTAACTGACCAAATAGAAAAAATTAAAAATATATCCCATTATATCAAGAAAAATAATTTAAACGTTGACATTGAAATTGACGGTGGAGTCAATTATGAGACGGGAAAGCTTTGTGTAGATGCAGGAGCAAATATACTTGTTGCGGGTTCTTTTTTGTTTAAGCAAAGCAGCTTGACTATAGCGACAAATAAACTTAATGATTTTTTTAACTGATGAAAAAAAATAAAAATGCTCTTGTCTCAGTTTTTGACAAATCAAATCTTGATTTGATTTCAAAATTTTTAATTAAAAAGAAATATACTATTTATTCAACAGGTGGCTCTTCCAAATATCTTAAAAAAATAAAGGTGCCGCATGTCGAAATATCAAAATATACCAGACAAAAAGAAATATTATCAGGTAGGGTAAAAACACTTCATCCTAAAATTTTTGGAGGAATTCTTGCTACGAATAACCGAGATCATCAAGAGGAGCTGAAAAAAGAGAAAATTATAAATTTTGATTTAATAATTGTTAATCTCTATCCATTTGAAAAAACTATTAAAAATACCAATAAAACTGATGAAATAATTGAAATGATTGACATTGGTGGTCATAGCCTAATTAGAGCAGCAGCAAAAAACTACTTAAATTCCACAATACTTGTAGACCCTTTGGATTATCCGAATTTTATAAAAAGGTTTCCTGAGACTGTGTCAGCCAAAAAAAAATATGCGATTAAAGCCATGAAACACATCACAAAATATGACATATCAATAACAAAATGGTTTGAGGGAAGTGAGGATAAAGAATATTCACTTAGATATGGTGAAAATCCCCAACAAAAAGCAACTGCTTTGATTAATAATAATATGTTCAAACAATTGAGCGGTGAAAAAAAACTCAGCTACAATAACTTATTAGATTTAGATGCGGCGCTAACAATAACTTATTTGACAAACTCAAATAAACATATTTGTACAATAGTCAAACACAATATACCGTGTGGTGCTTCAATAGAAACTAGTCAAATTAAAAGTTACACAAATGCACTAGACGGTGATCCAGTAAGTGCTTTTGGTGGAGTTGTAGCATTCAACAAGAAAGTCACAAGCCTCACAGCAAAAAATTTGCTTAAAAATTTTTATGAAGTTGTTGCAGCACCAGATTTTGATAGTGAAGCTTTAAAAATTTTAAAGAAAAAAGTTAATTTAAGAGTACTAAAAGTAAAAAAATATAAAGTTAAAATAGAACAAAGATCTATTTTTGCTGGTATGCTTATTCAACAAGCAAATAATAAAAAAACGACGATTAAAAAAGTACATGGCGTAAATAGATTAAATAATGAGAAAATAAATTTTTTTTCTAATGTTTTAAAAGCAGTCAAATCAAATGCTATTGCAATATTTAATCAAACTAGTTTAGTATCGCAATCTGGTGGTCAAACTTCAAGAATAGACTCTCTTGAAAATTGTTTATACAAATTTAATTTAAAACAGAAGAAAAAAATAAATAACAAATTATTTTTATTTTCCGATGCATTTTTTCCTTTTACAGACTCTTTAGAGTTAATTAAAAAGCAGAAATTAAAAATTGATATTTATGCGCCTATGGGTTCTAAAAATGATCCTATCATCGAAAAATTTGTAAAAAAACATAATTTGAATTTTTTTAAACTAAGCGATCGACACTTTAAACATTGATCGAAATATTCAAAAATAATCCTCCGAAAAAATACTATAAAGAGATAAAGAAGTATCAAAGTGTTGAATTTAAGAAGAAATACTCTATCGAGCTTTTGGAGAGGTTTTTTAAAGATTTCCCAGAAGAAAAAAGAGGTAGAAAGAAATTTAAAGATAAAGAAATACAAAATGCAAAGCAACTTATTTATGAAGACATATTTCGAAAGGGTATAAAAATTAAAGCAGACTGTATAGGTTCAATTAAAGAAAAGGTGGATAGAGATTTAATAACGATTAAAGTATCTTTTTTTAAAAAAAATGGATGAAAATAAAATTTTATTTGTTGATTTAGATGGAACGTTAATAAAAGAAGATCTGTCTAATCTTGCTTTCATTAATTTTCTAAAAAATAACCCACTAAAATTAATTTTGTATTTATTTATATTTATTGTTAAAGGAAAACCTTATTTAAAAGAGAAAATATCTAAGAATTTTGATATCCCGATTAAAGAACTTACATTTAATAAAAGTGCTTTAAATTATATAAGAGAAGTAAAAAATAGACACAGAGTAGTTTACTTAATATCTGGCAGTCATCAGATTTTAGTTGATCAAATTGATCAACACCTAAAAATATTTTTTGAGTCTTTTGGTACAAAAAATAATTTTAACATGGTAGGAAACAATAAAGTCAAATTTATTAATGAAAGACTCAATATTATAGAATTTGATTATTTTGGTAATAGTAAAAAAGATTTACCAATTTGGGAATACTGTAAAAAGATTATTTATACAAATGTCTCAGTTAGTCTCAAAAAAATTATTAATACATCTAAACTAACTAAAATAGAAATTAAAGAAGATTTTAAAAAAACTTAATGTCTTTATTGATTTTTTTAAAGATATTTGTCGTTTGCCTATTAGGTGCCATGTCGCCTGGTCCGAGTATGGTAGTAGTAATTAACAATGCTATTTTTAAAAATAGATTAAATGGGATTTTAACATCCATTGGTCATGGATTTGGTATAGGTATTTACGCTCTTTTTGCAGTCCTTGGAATTGCTTTAATAATTAAAACAAACTTTTTTGTTTTTAATGTAATAAAATTTTTATCAATAATTTTCCTCATATATTTAGGAATAAGATTAATAATCTCTAATGATAAATTAGAATTTGATAAAAAAGATATAAAAAGTGGATTTACCTCTTTTTTACAAGGGCTTAGCATTTCTTTATTAAATCCCAAAATATTTATATGGTTTGTTGCAATTTATTCTCAATTTATGTCAGTGGATAATGACATGATTTTTAATACAATTTTAATACTTACAGCTAGCATAATTGATGCAATTTGGTATGTAATCTTAACTTTATTAGTTACAACTAACATCGCTTTAGATTTTATTAAAGACAAAAGTGTTTTATTACAAAAATTTGTAGGTAGTGTTTTTATAATTATTGGGATTTTACTATTGATAGAACTATTAATTTAATTTTGTGATTTGGAGCGGGCGAAGGGATTCGAACCCTCGACTTCAACCTTGGCAAGGTTGCGCTCTACCCCTGAGCTACGCCCGCGTATTTAAAATATTAAACGTAGTATCTTATAATCCTCCTTTTTAGGGCTATCAAGACAAAAAGGAAATTATTATTGTTGTAAATAATTCATTTGATACCATTTCTAATATATGAGTAATGTAATTGATATTAACGAAGATCAATTTGTAAATGAAGTTATCGAAAAGTCTAAAACAACCCCTGTTATTGTTGATTTTTGGGCACCATGGTGTGGTCCCTGTAAGCAGTTGACTCCTACTTTAGAAAAAGTAGTTAATCAAAAAAACGGCAAGATAATTTTAGTTAAAATTAATGTTGATGAAAACCAAGCTATTGCCTCACAATTAAATATTCAATCAATACCTACTGTTTATGGTTTTATTGATGGAAAGCCCATAGATGCTTTTCAAGGTGCTCAACCGGAGAGTAAAGTTGAATTAATGGTTAATAAGATGATCGACGCAACACCAGGTAATGAAATTCCTAAACTAATAGATGAAGCAGATCAGTTATTCAAGGATGAAAAATTTAATGAATCTTTGACCTTATATGAAAAACTCGTAGGTATGGACCCTGGTAATCAAAAAATAATTGCTGGTTTACTGAGATGTTTAATACAACTGAAACGTTTTGATGATGCAAATGAAATGTTCGAGTCTTTAGATGAAAAAATATTAGAGAGTGAAGAAATATTAAAGATCAAAAAACTTCTCAATAATTCTAATATAGAAAACACTGAAATATCTTGCGAAAAAATGTCTGAAGAATTGAAAATGAAACCAAATGATAAAGAATTAAGATTTAAATTAGCTGAGTGTTATTTGTCTTCAAGCGAAACAAAAAAAGGATTTGACGAACTACTTAATTTATTTGCACAGGATTCAAATTGGAATGAGAGTGCTGCCAAAAAAAAACTTTTAGAATATTTTGATTTATTAGGTTTTAATGATCCAAATGTTATTGAAGCTCGAAAGAAATTATCAAGTATAATGTTTAAATAATGGAAGATAATATAAAAAAACTTTTTGATGTAAACTCTAAGGATATTCCAAGTTCAATCCCTATCTTTCCACTTGATAATGTCTTATTACTTCCATTTGGAAAATTGCCACTAAATATTTTTGAAGAGAGATACATAAAAATGACTCTAGACTGCTTAAAGACTAACAGAATGATTGGCATTATTCAGCCAAAAAACAATAACAATGAGTTATTCCAAATGGGATGCATAGGAAAAATTACTTCGTATATTGAAACTCCAGATTACAGACTTGTGCTCAACTTAGAAGGTATTTGCCGTTTTGTTCTACATGAGAGAAACTTAAATACTCGTGGTTACTATCAAGCAACTATAGACTGTAATGATTATCTTGAAGACCTTAATAACATTGAGCCAAATTTTGATCGCTCTAGTTTAATACAAAAATATACAAATTTTTTTAAAATGAAGAAATTGGATATTGATAAAGATGTTCTTTCTGAAACATCAAATTTGCAACTGTTATCCACTTTAGCTATGTTAGCCCCATTTAACAAAATTGATAAACAGGCAATATTAGAGTCACCTAATATTTCATCAAGGATAAATACTATAAACTCAATTCTTGATCTAAATACATTTCAAGTTGTAAGCAATAAAAAGCCTAGCCAACTAAATTAAGCCTGCCCATTGCTTGTTTTATAAACAAATCTCTTAAAAGACCAAAATTTTGTAGACTGTTATAGCCTACTTTGATCAAACTCTCGTTAAATGGATTTTGATTTTCATACAACAAATTTACCAAGGAGGTAAAGCCAAAGTATATTGAACTTTCAAATATTCTTCTTGAATAATAGATCGAATTAAAAATTTTACTTTCCATGGGATATTGATCAAGCAAAGTTGACAATGTTTGAATATCTTTAACACCTAGATTCCACCCCTGGCCTGCTACTGGATGAATAGACTTGAGACTATCTCCTATGTAAATGTATCTCTCATTATATTTTGTTAAATGTGGGATTACAGGAAATCTCTGAATTTTGTTGTCAAAAATAATTTGACCGTGAGTAGAGGCAAAGCTTTTTCTTATTAGAGATTGTATTTTTGTATATGTGGTATGATCTTTTGTTGAATATATAAATGTTGATCTTTTATTATTTGAAGATGGTGAAGGTAAAACTGCGAGAGGTCCCTCTTTATTAAAAAGTTCATACGCTGCACCGTTATGATCTTTTTTATGCTTAAAGAACCCAACATATGAATATACACCGTTTTCAAATACTAAACTTTTCTGTGTAGCACCTGATAAAATACTCTTACCAACGCACATAACAATTTTTTTAAATGAATAGTTTTTATTATTAATATTTAAAAATTTGTTTGGAGAAATTGTGTCAACATTAATTTTAATATTTGTTTTTAAAATCTTTAAATATTTTAATTTTTGTCGGGCAATAGTTAGAAGCTCTGAATTAAATATTACATTTCCCATAGCCTCTGTTTCGTTACTAAATATCAGAGGTTCTGGATTTATAAAATCTTTTATGATTATTTTTTTTATAGACTGTGGCTTTGTCTTAATAGTGTTCCATATTCCTAGTTTTATTAAAAAATCCTTAGAATTTGCATTTACTGCTAAAGTTCTATTATCAATTGGAATATCATCTTTATTGTCAACAACTAAAACTTTTAGTTTTTTTTGATGTAAATTAAGCGCAGTTAATGCACCAATGAGTCCTCCCCCAACAACTAAGAAATCGTATTTAAATATTTTATTTTTCATCAAGACGCATATATTTATTAAGAATTATGAAAAGTAGCTATATTCCAGAAATACTAAAAGAAAAGATTTCATCAGCATATAAAGTTATCTACTCCCTTTTTTTGTTTTTAGTTTGTTTTTTTTCAGCAGCAGCACTTTTTTCCTTTAATATAAATGATAATTCTTTCTTAACAAGCACAAGTGATATATCAACAAATATACTAGGTGATCTTGGATCGTATTATGCTAGTTTTATTTTTTACACTTTTGGATTTCTAGGATATTTAACATCATTATTTTTTTTCATTTACTCAGTATTAATTTTTGTAGGCAAACCACCTAAATATATTTTTATAAGACTATTATTATTCTTTATTAGCTTAATTCTTATTCCACAAACTCTGATTAATTTAAACATTCAAATCACGTTTTTTGACTCATTGTCAAACTGGGGGATTTTTGCACACTATTTACATAATCTGCATAATATTAATTACCTGAATTACATACTTTCTATAATAGGCCTAGCGATGTTTATTTTTTCTCAAAATATTTTTCAATTATTAAAATTTCCAAAAATTAATATAGTTAATGTAATTAAAAAAAGTGGAAAAAAAGAGTTAAACAAAACTCAAGTTAAAAAAGACCCTATAATAAATACTTTTTTACAAACTAATGATTATGAAAATGAAGAATACAAGGATAACAATAACTTGGAGGGCAATTATCTATCTCCATCTCTTGAAATCTTAGATACAAATAATCAATTATCCAAGAGTTATAATGATAATGAGAACGTGAAAGCTAATTCTGATCTATTAGAAAAAGTATTTGAAGATTTTAACATTGATATAGAAGTTGTTAATGTAAGACATGGTCCTGTAGTAACATTATTTGAAATATTACCAGCAGCCGGGACAAAAATTAATACGATTATAAATCTCGCTGATGACATATCTAGAAGTATGGGAGTAGGGGCTGTGAGAATAGCTCAGATTTTTGGTACACAATTTTTAGGTGTAGAAGTTCCAAATGAAAAAAGAGAAACTATAACTATAAAAGAGCTTTTGAGTGATAGTAATTTTACAAATACATCACATAAAATTCCTTTGTGTATTGGAAAAGACATATCAGGAAGTATAGAGGTAATTGATTTGAGTAAAACTCCACATCTTCTAGTTGCTGGAACAACAGGCTCGGGAAAATCTGTTTTTATAAACACTTTACTTGCTAGCATACTATATAAATTTTCTCCGGAAGAAATGAGATTGATACTAATTGATCCAAAAATGCTTGAACTAAGTGTTTACAACGATATAGCACATTTACTTACACCGGTTGTAACGGAGCCAAAAAAAGCAATTATTGCATTGAAATGGGTTTGCAAAGAAATGGAAAGAAGATACTCGCTAATGAATGAGGAAAATACTAGAAGTTTAGAGGGATATAACCAAAAATCTATAGAAAGGTTGCCCTACATCGTTGTATTTATTGATGAAATGGCAGATTTAATGATGACTGCGGGTAAAGAAGTAGAACACCATGTTCAAAGATTAGCCCAAATGGCAAGAGCCTGTGGAATACATTTGGTAATGGCAACACAAAGGCCCAGCGTAGATATAATAACTGGCAGTATAAAAGCAAACTTTCCCTCTAGAATAAGCTTTCAAGTAGCAAGTAAATATGACAGCAGAACTGTTTTAGGAGAAACAGGAGCTGAGCAATTATTAGGTAATGGGGACATGCTGATGTCAAAGAATGGGGGAAATATTATAAGATACCAGTCTGCGTTTATATCTGATAATGAAGTAAACAAATTAATTAAAGAGATAAAAAAAAATAAAGATGTAAATTATTTAGATGAACTTGACGAAATAATAAAAAATAATGATGAAAGTTTTGACTCACTCAGCGATGAGGATGAAATACTGATTTCTAAATCAATTGACCTTATAAGGTCAACTAATAAAGCATCAACCAGTTTTTTACAAAGAAATTTTCAAATTGGCTATAACAAAGCAGCAAGAATTATGGAAGCATTGGAGCAGAGGGGTGTTGTTTCTGAACCAAACCATACTGGTAAAAGAGAGATCTTAATTAAATCCTAATTTTATTATGCCAGACTTAGAAGAAAATTTGAGATTGTAATCTAATTCACTCTTCAAGTAATTTTTCAAATTAGTTAAATGTGTATCAAGTTTATTATAAAATATTTCCTTATCATTGGGCCAAATAATTTGAATTAAATCAATTTTTCTCATCCCTTCTTCGGAGTTTAATAATAAATTACACATTATGATGTTCTGAATTTCACTCAAAAAAATATTCTTATCTTTTTTTATTACTGATTGCTTAAATGGCAAATATTCTAATTTTTCTAAATTTACAATTTTACTAGAAAGGATATCAAAAGTTTTTTCAAATATTTCATTAAATCTCTTTGGTAAGCTAAAGCCAATTCTATCTTTATCTATTATCAATTCTAAGGAATTTTCTTTAATAACAATTTTAATTTTAAAGAAATATTTGTTATTATTTATATTACTTAAAATAAGGTTTTTTTGTTTCAAGAGTTTTATAAAATTTTCTTTTATAAAACTATCCTGACAACTTATTTCAATCATCTTAATGATTATAATCAAAATATGGACTATATGAAAAATATCTATTACTCAGAGCTTTTGTACTGCAATCGTTAACATATACACTCAAATTGATATCATCAGATAATAAAGCTAATCTTTTAATCATATTTTTGTTATGAGTGAGCTCAATTTTCACTATAACGTCTTCAAAGAAATAAGTGCTTTTGAAATTAGGATAATCCTTAATAATTTTTAATATAATCTCAAGGATATCTGTATTTTTATCTAAAACAAAATAAACAGAAGTGT
This sequence comes from uncultured Alphaproteobacteria bacterium, assembly GCA_902539635.1. Taxonomy (GTDB): domain Bacteria; phylum Pseudomonadota; class Alphaproteobacteria; order HIMB59; family HIMB59; genus HIMB59. The sequence continues at coordinate 67,038 of CACBJQ010000002.1, read as the reverse complement.
CTCTATTTTCTATAAGAAAAAATTTATTTTGGTTATGAATAATTGAATAAAGGTTTTTTGAACTATACTGGTATCTAAACTTTTCACCTTTTACCAAGAATAGTCCTTGCTGAATTTCACCACTTGAATAAACCTCTTCAAATTTACACGCTAACTCTAGTGACAAAATGTTTTTGTATATAAATAAAAAAATTAAGATGTAAATTATTCTCATGAAAATATTATAGAACCAATGCGTATTTCATCAGTATTGCATTCGATTGCTACTTTGTAATCAGAGCTCATACCCATACTTAAAATAAGGTTACTATTGGTCTTGTCTCTAATAGATGACATTTTTTTAAAGAATATTCTTGGATCCTTATTGAAAGGTGGTATGCACATTATGCCCGATATATTTATTTTTTTATTCTCACAATATTCATAGAGTTTATAGAAGTCTTCTGGCATAACTCCACTTTTCTGAGGTTCTTGACCAATATTAATTTGAATAAAAAATTTACTAGTTTTAACTCGGTTATCCTTATGTTTAGCAATCTCGTCAACCAGTTTAATTCGGTCGACTGACTGAATTGTATCAAACAAAGATAATGCTTGTTTTACCTTGTTTGATTGGAGTGGACCAATTAAATCTAAATTAATATTAGTGTTTGGACTGATATTAGAAAATTTTTTTTCTGCTTCTTGCACCTTGTTTTCACCAAAATTTCCATAGCCCAAATCAATGAGTTTTAAAATATCTTCTTGAGTCCTATTTTTTGTTACAATTAATAATTTAACTTTCTTGTTTTTGATATCATTTTTAATTTCCTCAAGAACTTTAAAATTTACAGACAAGGGTGAATTATAACTCGTAGCCTAACTCGCCAGAAATATTTTCAATGTACTTTTTTAATGCTTTTTTTTCATGGTTAGAAATATCAACTTCTTCATTATCTTTTTCTGGCGTATTGTTTGAAATATAATCAGATATTACTTTGTAATTTAAAGGGATTTCATAGCCTGACTGTCTGAGATGAAGGACAATACTGGCAAAAAATTCATCAGGGTTTTCCATATATTCTTCTTTCTTTAAAATAGAGCCTTTTAAAGAGTTCAAAACATTTGGATCTGACCAACTGCTAGTATGTGTTGCCCAATCTTTTCTAACAACCATTAGTTCTAAATCTTCAAATGTATATCTAAGTGGTTCATTATCAGAATTTAGAAACATATTCATAGCAAGATCTTTTGATTGTAATTTATTTTTGTACTTTTGGTAAACTTTATATGGATGCTCTATTAAAAGAAAGTAGCATTTTGTTAACCTAATATTTGTGAAATTTATATTTAATGGGGTTGAAAAGAAAGCAAACTGATTATTTAAAAATTGAAATTTACCTTCCTTTAGAAATGTTAAGATTGCTTGATAACAAATTGAGTTTTGAAACGTATCTTCTTGTTTTATATTTTTTTGATTTTTAATTTTAGATATAGTTAACAATATTTCTTTTTGATAGTTAGACATATCAAAATTAGAAAAATTTAATTTTTGAAGATAAAAATTGATAAAATTTGAAATTATATTTCCTTCACTCTCTTCAAAAGTATTTATCAAAATAATATTATCATTAAGTATTTTATCCTCGCTGGTAATCTCTAAAATTTTTGGAACAAAATTTTTTAACAAGTTAAAACCTGCAATTGGATCATTTTGGCAGTTTTTTAAAAGCTTAGAATAAACATCATTATATTTAGAATTAATCATAAGGTCTTCAATGGATTTTAATTGATATTGGTACTTTATGTTTTGAATAATTTTCATATTTACGTTACTCTAAATTAATCTGAATACATCTAATATGAATAAAGCAGTAAATTTACTTCAGCAATATATTTCTGATGGACAATTAGAAAAAGCATTAATTGAGTGCAAAAAGATTGTACAAAATAATATCAATGAAATTTATCCTTTGAAGCTTTTAGCACATATCTATTTTTTAAAAGAGGAATATGGGGAGGCTATAGATACAACATTAAAAATTTTAAAAAAGGAGCCTAATGACTTTGATAGCTATAATAACCTTGGTAATTATTATCTAAAACTAGAAGAATTTAAAATAGCACTGTCATATATTGAAAAAGCAAAAGAAATTAACCCTAAGCATCCAGCGCCTTATCAAAATCACAGCGAAATATTGATGAAACAAAGAAGCTTCAAAGATGCTGCAGAGCTGCTTGACAGGTGCATTAAACTTCATGAAACATATTCTAATGATTATTTAACTTATAAATCTACCCTTCTTATTAGAATTGAAATTTTTATAGCTCAAAAAAAACAACCTGATGCAATAAACTTCATAAAAAAGTACCTAGCAGCAAAGTTTGACGCAGAACTTTTGTTAAATTTAATACAGATTGACAGAAAAGCAGTTCCTGATGAACTAATCATGTTATGCAAAGAAAAAATAAAGAATAAAAGTTTTTCATCAAAAATGGAAAAGTACCAAGAGTTGGTTCCTTTACACTTCTCTCTTGCCACATTTTATGAAAAAACAAATCCTAAATTAGCTGATAGTTTTTTTATTAGTGCTAATAATGAGGTGTTTGAGATACAGAGATTATCAATGCTGAAGTTTCAAAGATCTATACTGAGAATTATGGATCATTATAAAATTGTTAGTGATTTCAATTCTAAAAACCAAAAAAAAGGCGCCAACAACATATTTATTGTAGGTATGCCTCGTTCGGGCACTACACTTACTGAGTCTCTTATTTCTGCTAATACAGAAGTTTTTGGAGGTGGGGAGTTAATGTCGTTTTATGATCTTTCTTATAGAGTCATGATTGAACAAAAAAATAACACAAATAGTTTTGAAAATATTGGAGAACAGTATAACAGTAGGGTAAATTTCCTTATGTCTGGTATGGATAAAATTGCAGATAAACTCCCTAATAACTATCATTTTATGGGGCATATCAGAAAATTTTTGCCCGCTGCAAAGATTATACTCATATTAAGGGATCCATGGGATTTATGTGTATCACTTTATAAACAGAGATACGTCTCCAATATTGCCTTTACTTCATCTTTTTTTAACATTGGTGTCCAAATGGCAAACTTTGAAGCAAGTATTCTTTTTTGGCAGAAGGAGGGTATTTTTGATAATAACGTAGTGACAATTAAATATGAGAATTTAGTCGAGGATTTTGATAATTGGCAAAAAAAACTTTACGATTTTTGTCAAATTAACTCAGCCTATATGCCAGAAAAGAGAGAGCGTTTTTTTGCTAAAACAGCAAGCATTAACCAAGTACAAAGCAAGGTGCATTCGGATTCATTGAAAAAAGACAATTTCTCAGAGTCAAAGGCGGAATTTATTGATGCTTTTTATTCTCAAAGAGAATTTTGGAAATCAAAAAATATCGTTGATATACCTGAAAAGTATTTTGGATACAGCATTTAATTTAATGTTGCATAAATGCAACATTTTAAAAATTTTAAAGAAATTTAAGTCTATTTTGTATGCAATTTAATAATAATTAATATCTTAGTTTTCGAACAATATATTGTTTTAAGAAAGGACAAATATAATGAAAAAACTATCATTATTAGTGTCTGCATTAACAGCTGGTATCTTTACCACTGCACAAGCAGACATTACAGTCAGTGGTTCGAGCGTTATTGCTTATCAATCAGCTGACTCAGATAATAACACTAGACACGGTGGTTCAGTTTCTTTTGGTCTGTCAACAACAACAGACTCAGGTATGACTGTATCAACAGGTGCTGGTATTACTTTAAGTGCTTCAGACACAACTTCACCTGCTAAAGCTATTAGTGGATTTAACAACATTACTTTTGCAACTGGTGGTACATCTATCACTGTTGGTAGAGATGTTGGAACTCCTGATGGTGTTGGTGACGTTGGTGGAGCAGTTGGCGATATCGCAGCTATTAACAACAAAGGTATGACTAATACTGTTGGTGTATCAGATGACGAAGGTGCTGGTGTATCAGTAACTACTGGCTTTGGTGGCGCAACTGTGACTGTTGTTTACGTAGCAGATGACGAACCTGGTGCAAACAGCGGTGATATCGACGGTGCTACAGGTACAGCTACTGGTGCTAGTATCTCAACAACTATGGGTGATGTTGGTGTGACTGTTGGTTACGCAACAAACAGTGATACAAGTATCGATGACACTGAGACAGGTATTGCTTTAACATACGCTGCAATGGGTGGAACTCTTACTGCAGGTTATGAAACATCAACTGGTGCTAAAGATGGTAACGGTTTTGGTGTAAAATACGCAATGTCACTTGACGCTGCATCAGTAACTATTGGTTACTCATCACAAGATGTTGACAGCAACTCAGCAACACAAACAGACGTAGCTGTTTCTTACCCAATGGGTGGCGGCATGTCAGTATTTGCTGAAATGAGAAGTGTATCAGGTGATATTGGTACATCTGGATCAGCATCTACTTCAGCTATTGGAACATCAATCGCGTTCTAATCAATCATTTTATTGAAAATATAAAACAAGGGGATTTTTTCCCCTTGTTTTTAAATTACTTATATCTTAATCTTAAAAATCATTGGTTAAATCTGGCATTATTATGCAAAAGATAATTTTATTTATAATTACAATATTCTTCACAATATTATTATCATCCTGTCAAGGTAACCGCGAAGAACAATTGAAAAAACTTGATGAATTGTGGGGGTACTGTGATAATCCTCACCGAGAGTTTGGTGAGCTTGAATATGACACTTGTAAAAGAAAAGAGAGGTCACAGTTGCCATCAAATAAAGGTAAAGAAATAGAGCCTTTTAATTTAACTGATTTCATAGATAAAATAAATGGCGTTGGGCCCAATACGGTGATCGCACAAACAACAATAAATCCTTTTTTGTGGCAAGGTTCAATTGATGTCACGTCTACTTATGACCTGAAAATTGCAGATGCAACAGGCGGATATATACAAACTGAATGGATTTACGATGAAGCTGAGCTAAAAAAAAGGTGTATGATTAAAATACAAATTACATCTGCTGAATATATAAGCACTGGACTAAAGTCGAGTTTTATTTGTGAGAACAAAAGTCAAGATATTTGGATTACTGATGGCAATGAGTACGTTGATGAGGAAAAAGTATTAACTCTAAAGATACTAGAAGCATCACAAAAATACTCCTCATTGTTAATAAATTAATCTTCTAGTGTCTAAAAAAAACTACATATTGGAAATGTTTCCTTACCCGTCAGGAAATATACACATGGGACACGTGCGCAATTACGTGATTGGTGATATTTGCGCGAGGTATCATAAATTAAAAGGTGATGATGTCATTCATCCCATGGGCTGGGATGCGTTTGGGCTTCCTGCAGAAAATGCGGCTATACAATTTAAAACTCATCCTCAAGACTGGACACTTTCTAATATACAAAACATGAAGTCCCAGTTACAAAAACTTGAATTGGACTTGGACTGGGACAAAGAGTTGGCTACTTGTAATGAAGATTACTATCGATATCAACAAGAACTATTTATTGACCTTTATAATGCGGGCTTGGCTTATAAAAAAGACGCATTAGTAAATTGGGATCCGGTTGATCAAACAGTACTTGCAAATGAACAAGTTATTGATGGGAGGGGATGGAGAACTGGAGCTCAAGTTGAAAAGAAGAACCTATCTCAGTGGTTTTTTAAAATCACGCACTACGCTGAAGAGCTTTTAAACGACTTAGATAAATTAGAACTATGGCCAGAAAAGGTAAAAACTATGCAACGAAACTGGATAGGTAAGTCATATGGGGCAGAAATAAAATTTAAAATTTCAGGTGAAAATGAGTATTTAAATATATTTACAACAAGACCTGATACAATTTATGGGGCAACATTCATAGCTGTATCAGTAAATCATCCAATAGTTAAAAAAAGCTTATCAAATTTTGAAATTGAAAATATAAAAAAAGAATTTGAAAGAATGGATGGTGATAAAGAAAAGCTAGGATACAAAATTAAGTTAAGTTGTGATCATCCAATTCTAAGTAAAAAAATCCCTATTTATATTGCTAATTTTGTCTTAGATACATACGGGGAAGGTGCAATATTTGGGTGCCCTGCACACGATGAAAGAGACTTTGATTTTGCAAAAAAATATTCATTACCAATAATTAAAGTTATAGACTGTGATGATAATCAACTTCCTTTTACTGAAGACGGTCTTTTAGTAAATTCACCTCTTTTAAACGGCCTCAATAAGAATGAGGCAATAAAAAAAATAATTCTTTTTTTAAAAAAAGAAAAAATTGGAGATGAAAAAATAAACTACAAAATAAGAGACTGGGGTGTTTCAAGACAGAGATATTGGGGATGTCCAATACCTGTCATATACTATAATGATGGGTCATACCGGGTCCTCGATAAGTCTGAACTACCCGTTTTATTGCCATATGATGTAAATTTAGAGGGCAAAGGCAATGCTCTTTTAAATTTGAGCGGGTGGAGAAATATTGTTTGTCCTAAAACCAATCAACCTGCTCAAAGAGAAACAGATACACTTGATACATTTGTTGACTCTTCTTGGTACTATATAAGATTTTTAAACAATAAATTAAGCAAGCCATTTGACGTTGAACAAGTGAATGAGTTTCTTCCTGTAGATAAATATATTGGTGGAATTGAACACGCAATTCTTCATCTATTGTATTCAAGGTTTTTTATGAAGGCTCTGAGGGACATTTATAGCTTGAAAGTTGATGAACCATTTAAACAATTATTTACACAAGGAATGATTACTCACAAGACTTACAGGACGAAAAAAAATGAATGGATAATGCCAAAAGAGATTATATCTAAAGATGGAAAACTGTTTAGAATAAAAGACAGCGAACCTGTTGAAGAAGGACCCTCAGAAAAGATGTCTAAATCAAAGAAGAATGTTATTGAGCCTGATGAGATACTTGATAACTACGGAATTGATGCTACTAGAATTTTTATGATATCTGACTCACCGCCTGACAGAGAACTAGAGTGGACTGATGAGGGTATCCAAAGTTCAAAAAACTTAATTCACAGGATTGAAAGATATTTCTCCAAACCAATGACTGATTTAAAAGATGACACAGAAAAAAATGTTGAAAAATTTGTTAATAATATAGAAAAAAATATATTAAATTTTTCCCTCAATAAATGTGTAGCAGATATATACACGCTTTTTAATTATTTAGAAAAAGAAAATATTTATTTATATAACAGTAAACTAAGTAATAAAATTCTTATATGTATTTTTCCAATAATCCCAACCTTGTCAATTTCTTTGAATAAATATTTATTCAATTCATCTAATTTCAAGGAATGGCCGTCAATCAAGACTGATTTATTAATTGAAGATGAAATTAATCTTCCAATACAAATACATGGAAAATTAATTACGACAATTCAAACAAAAAAAGGATATGATGAAAAAATTATTTTGGATGATATTTACAAATTAGATAAAATAAAAAATAAAATTAATGATAAAAAAATTGTAAAGGTAATAAATGTCCAAGATAAAATTATTAACATTATTATTAGTTAGTTTTATTTTAATTTCATGTGTTGAAAATAAGTTTCAAAAACATGACTTGAAATATTCCATAGGTTATGTTAGTGGAGAATATGATGGTTTAATACTAAAAAACTATTTGAAAGATTATTTGTTGAGTTTTGGTTTGTATGATGAAAAATCTAATTTTGAAATTCACTCCTCTATAAATCATTCTTCAAATGTTTATATAACAAATATAGATAATACATCTGATAGATTAAGAATTGATAGTTATTTAAGCATTGAAATTATCGATAAAGATTACAAATGCACTATATACAATTTTAATAAAAATATTTCGCAATTTTATATATTGGCAGACAGCAGTAAGTATATAAGTAACAACAGTGCTTTTGAGAAATTAAAAGCTGAAAATACAGAAACACTTGTTAAAAATTTCATAAATAGTTTGAGTCAAAAAATAAATCAGTGTTCTAAATCACACGTTTTGAGAGACAAACTGAGAGAAATACGAAGTGAATAATATAATTCTTATTAAGGATTTTTTGGACGGTAAAAACGAAAATAAATTAATTATTAATCAAGTATCAGATCAAATTGGTGTTTTTTATAGTTGTTTAATTGATTATTTATGTAGTAAATCAAAAATTGTAATTGCAAGAGATCAAAACTTAGAAACAACTAAAACACAAAGTCTATTCGTAGAAAATAATGTTTTTATACATTATTCAAATAATAAAAAAGATATCGATAAATTTATGAAAATGAACGATAAAGTTATAATAATTTCAGACTACAGGGTGTTTAAAGAATATTCAAAAAAGATTTTATCTGTGAATGGATATAATTATATTAAAGATATTCGTTACTTTATTAAAAATGAACTCAAAATTGATAATTTAAGTGTTCTTGAATTTTGTATGAACAATCCACACTTAGCTTTTTCCGAAATATCGAAATATCAAATTAATAGTCATGGATATATCTCTGATGCAACAATCAATGAAGAAAGTAACTTTATATTAAATATTAGAAAACAATTATTTAATTTAAAAAGGAACGACAGTGACACAAGATCTATTTATGAAAATTTAAAAAAAGAAGTTCTATATAAGAAATTTAATTTTTTAATTTATTAATAAGAAAATTATACTGCTCTAAATTTTCATAAAATATCTTTATATTTCCTTTACCGTTTGAATTATAGGTTATTTTTGTCTTGAAGCCGATTGTATCACTAAGATTTTTTTCTTCATGTAATAAATTTGGTTCTATGGATGATTTTTTTATTTTATTTCTTTCAAGATCCCGAACAGATAATTTTCCTTTTACAATCTGATTTAAAGTATACTCATCAAAATCTTCTGGGGCCTTCCCTATTAATGCTCGAGCATGACCCATGGATATCTTCCCTTCATTTAAAAGGCTGAAAAAATATTTATGTAGATTTAATAAACGTAGTAAATTTGTTATATGCGATCTACTTTTACCAACAATGTTGGCGAGATTTTCGTGAGTATAATTATTTTTTTCAATTAATCTTTGATAAGCACTAGCTTCTTCTGAAATTTTTAAATCCTCTCTTTGAATGTTCTCAATAAGTGAAATTTCGTCTTTATCTAAATCATCAGGGATCAATAAAGATGGCAGTGTCTTAAGATCTGCTATTTGGGCCGCTCTCCATCTCCTCTCTCCAGCTACGATTGAGTAATTTTCGTTATCCTTTTTTACCAAAATTATTGGCTGAATTAGGCCATTTTTTTTTATTGATTGAGCAAGTTCATTGATCTTTTCTTTATCAAATTCTTTTCTAGGTTGAGCATCATCTCTAAATATTTTTTCAATTGGTATCAACAATAAGCCCTTTTCATCTAAATTTTTATTCTGGATTGTTCCTTTATTACCTAACAAAGATGATAAACCCTTGCCTAATTTTTTATTAACTACCATTTTCCTTGCTCCTTTCTAAAAATTCTTTTGCTAATGCTATATATGCCTGTGATCCGCTGCACTTCAAATCATAAATAATTGCTGGAAGACCATGACTTGGTGCTTCGGATAAAGTAACATTTCTTGGAACGTTGAATTTGTAAACGTTAGTATTGAAATATTCTCTAGCTTCTTTCTCGATCAATGACGATAAAGAATTTCTTTTGTCGTACATAGTTAAAATTATTCCGTTTAATTTAAGATGAATATTTAAATTTGTTTTCACTATTTCAATCGTTTTAATTAATTTTGACAATCCCTCTAAAGCAAAAAATTCGCATTGGACTGGTATCAATACTTCACTGCTAGCTGTTAGAGAACTAACTGTCAACAATCCTAATGTTGGAGGAGTATCGATAAAAATATATTCATAATTACTCTTAATTTTATTAATATAATTTTTTAGAAGAAAATTTCTATTTTCATCATCGGCTAACTCAAACTCTGCAGCTGCAAGGTCCTCACAGGCAGAAATAACATTTAGATTAGGTATTTGAGATTTTTGTATTGTATCTTCAATGTTTACCTCATTACTAAAGACTCTATAAATAGACAATTTAGAATTGTAAGCATTAAATGACATTGATGAGTTATATTGTGGATCCATATCAATAACTAAGACTTTTTTATCAATTGAGGCTAAAGCAGTTGCCAGGTTGACAACAGTTGTTGTTTTGCCGACTCCTCCCTTTTGGTTAGCTATAGTAATAATCATTTTGCACTTATGATTATTATTTTTGATTCACTTGAAGTAATACTTGGGTGTGTCTCCCAAAGATACTTTTGTGGATTAATTTTTTCAAGCTCTGTTAAATAGGACCTTCCTTTAAGAAGTATTAACTTTGTTTGTTTGTTAATTATTTTTTTAGTCATAAATATAATTTTTTCGATTGAAGCAAAAGCACGTGCTGTTATACAATCGACTTTAAGGTTTGAAATTTCGGAAATGGATTTATTATGTACAACATAGTTTAGACCTAATCGTAATTTGCAATTTTCTAAAAAAAAGGATTTTTTGGGTGATTTTTCAACTAAATGAAGGTTTTTGAAGCCTATTATTGATAATATAATTCCCGGTAATCCGGCACCCGTCCCAATATCCATTACAGACTTTTCATGCCGAGGTAAATATTTAACTATCTGTATACAATCTAGAAGGTGTCGTTCGTCTAAATCAATTAATGTGCTTTTGCCTATTAAGTTCATATTCTGATTTTCTTTAATTAATATTTTTTTATATTCATAAAGTTTAGTTAGAATTAACTTTCCATCATCAAAGTTATCGTCACAAAATTTTACTAACTTATTATTAAGCAACTTTAGTTCCCTTGACTTTTTTGTGTTTGACTATTTGAAAGAGTGCGCTAGGTGTTATACCTGAAATTTTACCAGCATCATATAAATTTTCAGGTTTATGTTTATTCAATTTTTCAAGAATTTCTTTAGACAAAGAAGGGATCTTATTGAAATCAATATTAGTTAATTTCATATATTTATTTTTATTAAGTTGATCAAATGATTTTTTTTCTCTCTCGTAAAAAACATCATACTTTGAGTCAAAATATAACTTAGTTAATAATTTTTGGTTTATAGTGAGATTGAAAAATTTTTTGAATTTTTTTGGAGAGGGGTCTAAGAATTTTAAAACCTCAAATCCATTTCTTACCTTACCATCTTTTTTTACTTTGATATTTTTTTTCATCAAATCATTAGGTGAATATTTAAGTAAATTTAACTTTTCTAAAATCTTTCTTTCATCATTTATATTTTTTGAAATCAATGAATACTCAATTTTATTAAAAGTTTTAGGATTAATAATTTTTGAAAATCGTTCATAAGAATTATCTGTTCTGAGCTTTAGCCTATTCTCTGCTCTAGATGTGAACATACGATATGGTTCTGTAACTCCTAGTTTTGTTAGGTCATCAACCAAGACCCCTATATAACTGTTATCTCTTTCAAAAACTTCTTTACTAAATTTTATTTTTTTTATTTTTATTGCAGCATGAATAGCAGCATAAATACCTTGTCCTGCTGCTTCCTCATATCCTGTAGTTCCATTTATTTGTCCTGCTAAAAAAAAATTTTCTATTTTTTTTGTTTCAAAATTATTTTTTAATTCTCTGGGGTCAACAGAGTCATACTCCACTGCATATCCAAATTGATCTACTTCACATTTTTCTAAACCTTTTATTGATCTTAGAAATTTTAATTGGATTTTTTTATCTAAAGAATTTGAAATACCATTTGGATAGACAAGTTCAGAATTTAAACCCTCTGGTTCTAAAAAAATATTATGGCCATTCCTATCGCCGAACTTTGTTATTTTATCTTCAATTGAAGGACAGTACCTCACACCTTGAGATTTAATTATACCTGAGTACATTGCAGATTTGTCAAGGTTGTCTCTGATTATTTTATGAGTCTTATTATTAGTCTTAGTAATAAAACAATTAATTTTTTTGTTCGTATTTTGTTTTGTAAAATATGATAAAAAAATACCATTGTTTTCAGATAACTGAGGTTCTAAAACATCATAGTTAATGGATTTAGCATATATTCTGGGTGGTGTTCCTGTTTTCAGCCTCATTGTCTTGAAATTCTTGTTAATAAACTTTGCAAGAACTTTTGAAGAGCTATTTCCTATTCTTCCTGCTTCTTGCGACTCATTACCAAAATAAATCTTTCCATTTAGAAAGGTTCCTGTCGTGAGAATAACTACCTTTGATTTTATTTTTCCATAATTAGACAGTTCAACACCTAAAATTTTGTTATTTTTTTCTAATATATTAATAGCCTCATCTTCAATAAGGTCAATTTTAGAAGATTTAATAAATTTTTTCATATTGTGAGAGTATAAATCTCTATCAATTTGAGCTCTTACGCCCCATACTGCTGGCCCTTTAGAAAGATTTAATACTCTGTAATGTATTGCTGATTTGTCACCAATTTTACAAATTATACCTCCTAGAATGTCAACTTCACTAGCTATATGTGTCTTACCAACCCCTCCAATACTAGGATTGCATGATAATTTGCCTAAATCTGAGTAATTTTTAGTTATAAGTGCAGTTTTAAGGCCATATTTCTCAGAAACATTGGCAGCTTCTATTCCGGCATGACCGGCACCAATAACTACAACATCATAATGTTCCACGTGAAACAATCTACTTCCCTATGCAAAATTTACTAAAAACTCTATCATAAATATCTTCGTTGTTAATATAACCAAATTCAAACGAAAAATCATCTAATATATTTCTAATGAGCTGGGCTATGATCAAAATATCATTTTCCTTAAAAATTTCATATTCATATTCTAAGATTCTTGCCAAAAAGTCGATTTCTTCCAGATTAAGATCGGTCATTTTATCGTTATTTTTTATATATTTTCGGTGAATCGAAGATAATTTTAATTTCTGGTATATTTTATCCCTGTCTAGACTATGGTTTATTTTGATATTATCTGTTTTATATTTATATATGTCAGATTTTGTCTCAATTAAGCTGTAATTCTTATGTATCATGAAATCCTTGAGAAGTGTTGATATATCTGATTTTTTAGTATTTTGATCGATTAGAACAAAAAAATGGTCAATTTCACTCGATATTTTCTGTGCTTTTTTATAGCCATATTTTTCTATTTTACCTTGTTTAGATCTTTGACCTGCTGTATCGAAGATTTCAAACCGATTACTGTTAATTATAAATTCATTTGAGAGAAGATCCCTTGTAGTACCTTTTATATTTGTGACAATTGCTCTATCTTTATCAATAATTTTGTTAAATAGAGTTGATTTACCAACATTTACTTGCCCTATCAACATAATTCTACATATATTTTTTTGTTCTATATTTGTTCTATTTTTATGTAATAAATTATTACAATTAGTGAAAAATTTTCTTATCTTTTTTTTTATTTGATTAGAATTAAAGTCCTCGTCGTCAACGAAGTCAATCGATGCAGTAATTTCTGAGAATAAATTTATAACTTCCTCCCTGAGAGGAACAAGACCGCTGACAATATCTCCCTCAAAAAGTAGTTTTTTGTTATATTCTAAGCCTGAAAAGCTTTCATTGGAAATTATTTCATTAATAGCCTTAGCTTGTTTGAGAGAATTCTTGCTATTTAAAACAGACCTGTAAGAGAACTCTCCATTTTTTGCCAATCGTAAGCCTGGAACTTCTAGATCCTTTAATAACTGCTCAAATTGACTAGCTATAAGTGGTGATCCGTGTAAAAAAATTTCACAAACATCCTCTCCGGTAAAGGATTTGGGAGATTTAAAATATACCACACTACACTCATCCAATATGGACTTATCTTTTTGATAAATTTTAACTATTCGGATTAAAGAGTGATTTTTAGAAAAATTTTTTTTTGTAATTTTCTTTAAGATATTCAAAACATCACCTCCTGAAATTCTATAACCAATAACTGGGGCCTTCACTAAAGGAGTAAAGTTTGAATATATTGTTCCTGAATTAAACAAAACTTGGTTATTATAAGTTTATAATTATTCTAGTCCACCTATGAAAAGAAAAAAATAATCAATTGATATTAACAAAACCAAATCACATTAAAATTTATGGTCATAGAGGGGCTAGGGGCGAACTACCAGAAAATACTTTAGAAAGTTTTAAGTATTTGTTTGAAAATAAAATTAGCGCTTACGAAACAGATATCTTGCTTACCAAGGACTTAATTCCTGTCGTTTATCACGATTTTAGATTAAACCCGGCGCTCACAAAAGATAGCAAAGGTAATTGGATTGAGAATGATGATATTAAAATTTTCGATTTAAGTTTTGATCAGTTATCAAAATTCAAAATTGGATCAATTGATAAAAAATCTAAATATGGGAGAAGATTTGATAATCAAAAAAGTTTAGGTGAAGTAAATATCCCTAGGTTATCTGATTTACTTAAATTAACATCAAATTATATTTCAGATGATTTGATAATTAATTTAGAAATTAAATCAACACCTGTTGAGGACAATTTAACACCCTCTCCAAATGTAATGGCAAGATTAATTATTGATGAGGTTAATAAAACAGAATTAAAAGATAAAATAAGCTACTCGTCTTTTGATTGGAGAATTTTAAGAGAAATAAAAAATTTAGACTCCAAAATCTCAAGAGCTTATTTAACATCTGAGCTCAAAGGAAAAATCTATGATAAATCGCCTTGGTTAGACTTCATGCCTTTATACGATAGCGATAGCAGAGAGTTACCCAGGCTTATCAAAACATTAGGTGGGGTGGCATGGCATCCTAAACGTAAAGATATAGATAAAAACATAGTTAGAATTTCTCATGAGGAAGGTCTTCCTGTAAACGTTTGGACTGTTAATGAAAAATATGAGATGTTGAGAATGATTGAATACGGCGTTGATGGAATAATTACTGATTATCCTCTAAGGTTAAAAAACCTATGCGAAGAAAATGGAATAAATTGGTTTTAGTCCATAATTAGATCGATGAGAATATTATTCTTCTTATTTTTTTTGATACCCAATCTAACATTATCTTTAACTTTTAAAGATGGTAAGCAAGTAGATGAGAAAAGCCAAATCAATACAATTTTTGAAAAGAAATTTGAAGCTTTAGCTGGCTACCAAATAGAAAATGAAGTATTTAATATAAATTTTCCTCCTTTTTCACCAAATGTTGTTAGGGATAAGTATTGGTTTGGGTGGAGATGGGCTGCACAAGATTTTAACAAAGATGGGTATTTGGATTATTTGTACACAGGCACAATGAAGCCAAATAATATAGAAATTACAGGTGAAGACACTGGAGGAGCTTGTGGGGGGAAAAGATGTAAGGGCGAAATGCCAGGACCAACATTGTTTCTAGGGAATAATGAAGGAAAATATGTTTTGAGTAGTCATTTATTTATCGACAATAGAGATTTACCAGGACAGTCTCTTTCTGGTCAAAACCTAGTTGCTGATTTTAATAATGATGGGGTATTGGACTTATTCATTGCCGATAATGGCGTTGGCACACACAAAGGTAACAGAGATAGTTATTTTTTAAGCCAGGATGATGGAACATGGATTGAAAGCTCAGATACGCACCTCAGTAAATCAAGTTATATGATTTTTGATCATGGGGGTGCGGTTGGGGATATCGACAACGATGGCGATATCGACATAGTTTTAACAGAACTAAAAAATCAAATTACATGTTGGATTAATGATGGAAACGGCGTTATGAATTATAAAGTTTGTGGAAATATACATGCATTCGCAATAGAGCTAGGTGACATGGATGGAGATGGTGACCTTGATCTTATTCACGCTGGTCATGAAGGTGGACCATCAACTGATACTGGTATTGCTCTAAATGACGGGAAGGGTAATTTTAGTAAGAGAATTAAACTTCCAATGGTACAGAAGTGGACGACTGTACCCGAGTTATCAATTTGGGATTTAGATGAAGACGGTGACTTAGATATTACTTTGTCGAGAGCTGGTCATTTATATGTAGGCGTAGCTGTGCAGATAATAGAAAATCAAGGAAATAATAAATTTAACTCACAATTGCATGTTTTATTAGAGGCGCCTGCAGACTATGTTCCGGAACATGAAGGAAATGAATGGAATAATTTTGTAAAAAATTTCTTGTTCAGTGATTTTGATAAAGATGGAGATCCTGACGTTTTGCTAGTAACTCACCTCGAATATAAACATAAACATATAGGTGGTTCTATTTTAAGGAATGATGGGGGCATGAAATTTGTACACATACCTAACGGTGAAAAAGGTAATCCAATTAATTTAATATCTGACAGTAAATTTGTTTTAAATAGTAATACTAACGATCAAATAACAGAATATAAAATAATACCTGTCATTGGTTTAGATGATTATACGTATTTAAAAGATAATGTTTATTTTGGCTCAATTGATGCCAGCCTGATAGCGGCAAAACTAATAGATAATAATAACGATTTTTACCTATACAGCGGACTATTTGAAAAAGATAATAAAAGATTTTTTATTACACTGTGTAGTGAATATTATGAAAAATTTAAGTTTATAGGTAATAGGGTTGGTACTGTTTATGATAATGGCTTCATGGGTAATTCTGATTTAAAAAAATATGGTAAAAGTCGTTGTAGCTATCATGATGGTTTCCTTGGGCATTGGGAAGATGATGCCAATAGACTAAAAGAAAAGCAGACAAGTTTATCTCCTTTTCTTTTTGAAATTGAACATAAGTGGAAAGATGTATTAGATAATTTATTAGTGTTAACTGAAGAGGAAAAAAATTATTATTTCAATAACTGGATAAGATAGATAGTTATTGGTTCATGCTGCTGAAAAACTCTTCGTTGGTTTTACAGTCTTTCATTTTATCTAAAAGGAACTCCATAGCATCAACTGTGCCCATAGAGGATAGAATTTTCCTTAAAATAAAGACTTTTTGAAGATCTCCAGCATCTAAGAGTAAATCTTCTTTTCTGGTGCCTGACTTTTGAACATCTATTGCAGGATATGTTCTTTTATCAGATAATTTTCTATCGAGGACAATTTCTGAATTACCAGTTCCTTTGAATTCTTCAAAGATGACCTCATCCATTCTACTACCTGTTTCTATTAAAGCAGTAGCAATAATAGTTAGTGAACCACCTTCTTCTATATTTCTAGCTGCACCAAAAAATCTTTTAGGTCTTTGTAATGCATTAGCATCTACACCACCTGTTAAAACTTTACCACTTGATGGCACAACCGTGTTGTATGCTCTACCTAATCTTGTGATAGAGTCTAAAAGAATTACTACATCATATTTATTTTCAGCTAGTCTTTTAGCTTTCTCAATAACCATTTCTGCAACTTGAACATGTCTTGCAGCTGGCTCATCAAATGTTGAACTAATAACTTCACCTTTAACAGATCGTTGCATATCTGTAACTTCCTCCGGTCTTTCGTCTATTAATAGAACCATTAGATAGACATCAGGAAAATTTTCTGCAATTGATTTTGCAATTTTTTGTAAAATTACTGTTTTACCTGACCTTGGGGGTGCAACAATTAAAGATCTTTGACCAGCACCAACTGGTGCAATAATGTCTATAATTCTGGATGATAAATCTGTATCTGGTTTTTCCGTTTCTAGATTAAATTTCTTCTCAGGATAAAGAGGGGTCAAATTATCAAAATTTGTCTTGAATTTATTATTTTTAGCAATTTCAATGAAGTTGACTTTGTTTGTTTCTACAAGAGCAAAGTATCTTTCACCATCTTTGGGAGGTCGGATAGGTCCCTCAAGGGTATCACCTTTCCTTAGACCATATTTCTTTATTTGATTTGGACTAACATATATATCATCTGGTCCTGGAAGATAATTAGAGTTTGCTGATCTTAAAAATCCAAATCCATCCTGCATTGTTTCTAATACGCCTTCACCTATAATTTCTTCATTTTTCTCTGCAAATTTCTTTAGAACAGAAAAATATATGTCTTGTTTTTTTAAACCAGAGGCGTTTTCAATCCCTAAAGACTCAGCATAATCTAATAGTTCTTGAGGTTTTTTATCTTTTAGTTCGTTTAAATGCATATTGGAAATTACCTAGATAGTTAGATACGTTGATAAGGTATATAACAAAAAATAAAGAGAAAATATATATATTTATATATAGGTATGTTGTTGTATGTCGAATAATGGGGATTAACATCTTCTTATTCAAAAAAACCTATATTTAAGTGCTTTTTTAGTTATTTAATAACAAATGTTGATAACTTAATATTAATAAATTAAAGATAATTTTATTGTTAAAAACTCGAAAATTTCATGAATAACTCATTTAATCCACAATTAATCAAACAGGTTATCATAGGTACTAAAAGCCAATCCAGAAGAAAAATATTTAAATTAATGAATTTTAGATTTAAGTACAGATCACCCAATATAAATGAAAAAAAAGTAAAAGATTTAAATAATGATAAATATGATGCACTAAAAATTGCAAAAGCTAAGGCCGAATATCTTTCTAAAAAATATAGTAATAAAATTATCGTAACTTTTGATACAACAATCCTATTTAAAAAAAAAACAATTTATAAATGTGGCAATCCTGAATGTTGTAAAAGAACCCTTAAAGCATTTAATGATAAATCTCACGAACTTTACACAGCAATGATTTTTATGATTAATAATAATCTTATCAAAAGTACTCTTACAAAAACTAACATTACTTTTAAAAATACAAGGGTGAGAGATATAAATAATTACGTTAATAAGAACTTTAAACAAGTATCCAAAGCCGTAGGTTGTTATAATATAGAAGGTAAAGGAAATTTTTTTTTTAAAGATATATACGGCAGTTATTTCAATATTATTGGTATAGATATTATTAATTTTTTAAAGACATTAAAAAGCATCTAAATGAATAAAAAAAAAATAGGCATTGTAGCAAAAAAACTAAATCATTCATTATCGCCATTCATACATAATTATTGGTCAAGAAATAATAATTTTACTTATAGAAAATACGAGGTACATGAAAAAAATATAAATAAGTTTTTTTATAATTATAGAAAAGACAAACGATTTGTTGGTTTTAATATTACAATACCATACAAAGAAAATTTTATTGGTTTTTGCGATAAAATTACCGCAAGAGCAAAAAAAATTGGCTCTGTAAATTTAATTTATAAAAAAAACAAAATAATTTTTGGTGATAATACAGATGTTATTGGTTTTAGTAAGACTTTTAATTCTTTGAAAATTAGAAACACAAAATCTGTTTTATTGGTTGGTGCAGGAGGAGCCGCGAGAGCAATTTTATATTTTTTAAATCAAAAAAATATTGAAAAAATTGATATTTTTGCGACATCTATAAGAAGAGAGGAAAGCCTCAAAAAAAAATTTAAATTTGATCGTTTTCTGATCAGATCATCTAATCTCAAAAAAAGATATGATTTGATAATAAACGCATCCAGTGCAGGGATGACGAAAAAAAATAAAATAAATAGAAATATCTTGAATTTAGTTAAGAAAGCTAAAGGAGTAATTGATATAGTTTATAACCCAATTGAAACAGATCTCTTAAAAAAAGCTAAAAAACATGACATAAAATTCTCAGGTGGATTAAAAATGCTTTTAGAACAAGCAAAACCATCATACGAAATATGGTCTGGTAAAAAGATAGAAATAGACAATAAAATTTATCAAATACTTATAAATAAATTATGACCAAAATTGCAGTTACAGGTAATATAG
Source organism: uncultured Alphaproteobacteria bacterium (assembly GCA_902539635.1). Lineage (GTDB taxonomy): Bacteria > Pseudomonadota > Alphaproteobacteria > HIMB59 > HIMB59 > HIMB59. The sequence continues at coordinate 47,270 of CACBJQ010000002.1, read as the reverse complement.
GATCGGGTAAAACTGAATTTATTAAATTTATTTCTAGGCTAGGTTTTTGTTGTATATCATCTGATGCTATAATTTCAAAATTATACAATGATGACCGTACAAGAAAAATTATTTTAGAAAAATTGAAACTTCATGATCATAATTACAAAAAAGAAATTATTAAAATGTTACAGAATGAGGAGTTTAATAGAAAACTTAAGAGAACAATATACCCTCTTTTATACGCTAAAAAAAAAATAATAGCCCAAAAACATCAATCTTTCCAGCCAGTATTTTATGAAATTCCATTACTTTATGAAGAAAATTTATTCAATAACTTTAATGTCACGGTATTCGTAAACTCGGATACCACTAAGAGAAAACAAAGGGTTTTAAAAAGAGGTGTTACAGAAGATTATTTTAAATTAATGAATAATAAGCAGATTAAAGAGAATATAAAAAAGAATAAATCAACTTTTACAGTAAACAATAATGGTTCAATCTTGAACTTACGTTTAAATATAATTAAATTATTAAATAAACTATGAGAGAAATTATACTTGATATTGAGACCACAGGCTTAGAATTTAAAGAGGGACATAGGATTATTGAAATTGGCTGTATTGAACTTAACAAAAAAGAAGTCGGGGCAAACTATCATGAATATGTAAATCCCTCTAAAACTCTTACTGAGGACAATATTAAAATACACGGAATAACTAATGAATATTTGACAGACAAGCCAATTTTTGAAGAAATTGCAGACAGCTTCTTAGAATTTATTCAAGATAGTTTCATTGTCGCTCATAATGCATCTTTCGACATCGGTTTCTTAAACTTTGAGCTTGAGAAAATATCTAAACCAAAAATATCGAAGGAGAGAGTTATAGATACAATTAAAATTGCGAGACAACGGTTTCCTGGGCAACAAGTATCATTAGACGCACTTATAAAGAAATTAAAAATCAATACTCTTATAAATAGAGATCAACATGGTGCTTTAAAAGACGCTAAAATCTTGACTGATGTATACTTGGAATTACAAGGCATAAACCAAATAGGATTAGAATTAAGTATGGCAAAATCAGAAAAAATTAACTTGGCTAGTGAGCCGAATTACTCATCCATCGTATTAACAAAAGAAGAGACAGATGCCCATAAAGAGTTTATAAAAAATAAAATACCTAATTCAAAATGGGCTAAAATGTTGAAAAATTATGAGTAGTGAATTTATAGATATTGTACTTTTTGGAGCAATAGCGATATTTTTAGTGTATCGCCTAAGGAGCATTCTTGGTTCCTCTGATGGAAAAATTGTGAATATTAGAACAAAAAAAAACCCTCAATCGAAGTTTAAACCTAAGATAGTTCCCAAAAATGATAATAACGAATTTTTAGAAGGCGCTAATAAAGCATATGAAATGATTGTTCAGGCTTATCAAAGTAACAGTATCGAAAAAGTCAAAGATTTACTTACACCTGAAGCAATGCAAGCGATGGAACAAGCAAAAGCACCCAAAGAAATAAAATTTTCAGAAGTAAAAAATAGTTCTATCTTAGATGATAAATCTGATGACCTAAGACTAGTTAAGTCCGTGAAGTTTGAAACCGAACATTACAATGTTGCAAATAACGAAATTCTGAATGTTGTCGAAGAATGGGGTTTTGAAAAAGATAAAAAATCCTCCGATCCTAATTGGAAGCTTTTTTCTATTAAACTTGTCTCATAAAATTAAATTTAATTTAAATAAACAGCAAAATAAAAAACCATTAGAAGAACAACCTAACGAAAAAATTAGTATTTCAATCGGCGGTCCTATTGAGAAGAAAAAAAAGAGTGATAATTTAGATAAAAAAAGTACAAAAATTAAAAAAATTTTTTCTAAACCAGTTCTTTTGGATAACAATCTTTATAAACAGTTTAAAAATCAACATTTTAGCAAAATCGATTTACATGGTCTTACAGTTGACCAAGCGTACCAAAAATTGATCGAATATTTTTCAGTCAATTACAAGAAGAAAAACTTATTTCATATAGTGATTACTGGCCTTGGCAATAAAACTAATGGAGAAGAATTTTTTACAGGAAAGATAAGAAGACAATTTCCTTTTTGGTTAGATACGGAAAAATTTCAATTTATGATAAAATCATATTCGCCTTGTAAAATACAACATGGTGGTTTAGGTGCTTTTTATATTAAGCTTAAATCTAAAGAATAAATTTCTTTTCATCGGTTGGTTTTATCTCTGATTTTACAGCATCTGTAACCCATTCTTTATTTACTACTTCAGTTTTTTGATCACTAAGGTTTGCATCAAAACTAATTCTCTCTAAAATTTTTTCAAACATTGTTTGTAATCGTCGTGCACCAATATTTTCAACCTCAGTATTTATTTGTTCAGTGAGAGTTGCTATCTCTTCTAAAGCCTCATCTTCAAACTTTAATTCAATATTTTCTGTTGCAAATAATGACTTATATTGTTTGGTTAAACTATTATCAGTTTCTTTTAAAATTCTAATAAAATCATCTTTTTTAAGTGCATTTAATCTTACTCTTACAGGTAATCTTCCTTGAAGTTCTGGGAGTAAATCACTTGGTTTGGATTGATGAAAAGCACCAGACGCAATAAATAAAATATGATTTGTTTCGATTGTTCCATATTTTGTGCTTACAACTGTACCCTCAATAAGTGGCAGTAGATCTCTTTGCACACCTTCTCTTGAAACATCCCCACCTCGTCTCTCACTATTGGGCGCAATTTTGTCAATTTCATCTATAAAAACTATTCCACTTTCCTGAACACTTTTAATTGCATTTTGAACAACATTTTGTTTTTCAGCGATTTTCTCAATTTCTTCTTGAATAAGTGGCTCATAAGCTTCACCTATTTTAAGTTTTGTTTTCTTTTTATTTTTTAAACCTTTACCAAATATATCATTCATATTAATCATTCCCATCTGAGCACCGGGCATTCCTGGTATGTCCAATGATTGAAAAGGATTAGATTTTTGATCTAATGCTATTTCGATCTCTTTATCATTAAGTTGATTATCTCTTAGCATTAATCGAAATTTTTCCTTGGTTTCTTCACTTGGATTGTCACCAAGCAGTGCTTTTAAAACAATTTCTTCTGCGTTTGTTTTGGCTTCGTCAATAAAACGATCTCTTATCTTTTTCTTTTCTAAATTAATTGCAACTTCAATTAAATCCCTAATAATTTGTTCGACATCTCTTCCAACGTATCCAATTTCTGTAAATTTAGTTGCCTCTACTTTTATAAATGGTGACTGTGTAAGTTTTGCTAATTTTCTTGCAATCTCAGTTTTACCACAACCTGTTGGCCCAATCATCAATATATTTTTTGGGATGATATCATCTCTGAGAGTTTCATCTTTTACATTTAATCTTCTCCATCGATTTCGAAGAGCTATAGCGACTGCTTTTTTTGCATCATCTTGACCAATCACATAGCGGTCAAGTTCTTCTTTAATAACTTTTGGTGTAAGAGATTGGCTATCCATTAAATTTTAATCTCTGAGATGTTTAGAGTATCATTTGTATAAATACAAAGCTCTGCTGCAACTTTAAGTGACTCTGCAGCTATTTCTTTTGCAGACAAATTAGATTTTCTTTTTAAAGCCCTTGCTGCGCTGAGCGCAAAGTTGCCACCTGATCCAATTGCAACTATACCTTCTTGAGGTTCCAGAACGTCTCCTGTTCCACTAATAAGATATGTTTCATTTTTATCAGCTGCAATAATCATTGACTCCAATCTTCTAAGATACCTGTCTGTTCTCCAATCTTTAGCTAATTCGACACAAGCTCTTTTTAAATTATATGAAAATTCTTCGCACTTTTTCTCCAGTCTATCAAAAAGAGTTAATGCATCGGCGGTTGATCCAGCAAACCCAACAATAATTTGATCATTATGAAATGTTCTAATCTTATTGGCGTTTGACTTAATGACAGATGTACCCAAAGTTACTTGTCCGTCAGATGCTATAACAACACTCTCATTATCACGAACGCAAACAACAGTTGTCGAGCGTATTATTGTTTTATTTTTATCCATTATTCCTATAAATATAGGTACTAAATAGCTGATTACAAATGCGTGAATTTACATTTAATAGAGACACAAAAGAAACAAAAATATCAATAAAAATTAACCTTGATGGCTCAGGAGTAAATAAAATTGATACTGGAATTGCTTTTTTTGATCATATGCTTCAACAAATAAGTACCCACAGTTTGATAGATATAGATTTAAAATGTGACGGCGACCTCAAAGTAGATATGCACCATACTGTTGAAGATGTTGGTATTGCTTTAGGTGAGAGTATAAAAAACGCACTTGGTGATAAAAAAGGTATAACACGATTTGCATACTCTTATGTTTCATTTGATGAAACATTAACAAGATCAGTTATAGACTTGTGTAATCGCCCCTATTTTATTTGGAATGTAAAAACATCTTTAGAAAAAGTCGGTGATATGGACCAAGAGTTATTTTCTGAATTTTTTAAATCTTTAGTTACTGAGTCAAGAATGAATTGCCATATCGAAACATTATATGGAAAAAACAATCACCATATTATTGAAAGTTGTTTTAAAGCATTTGCGATATCTTTGAAAAAAGCAATATCTATTGATCCAAGAAAAACAAATATTCCGAGCTCTAAAGGGAAACTTTGAAAAAAAAAGTCATAGGACTTATTGACGGGCAATCGGGAAATATTGGATCGATTAATAAAGCTATTAAAGATATTATTAAAGGGAGGCCATACCAATTAAAGATTATTAAAAGTCATTTCAATTACTCTTCGTTTGATAAAATTATTTTGCCTGGACAAGGTGCGTATGCCACTCTTATGTCAAATTTAAAAAAATTAAAAATTATTAAACCATTAAAAAAATACCTAGAAAATAACTCTTCATACTTAGGTATATGCGTTGGGATGCAAATTTTATCTGATTGGGGTTATGAGGATAAGACTACAAGAGGATTAGGAATTATTAGTGGAGACATTAAAAAATTTAGAAATAAAAAACTTATAATTCCTCATATGGGTTGGAATACTATTAACTTAAACAAAGATGATACCATTATTGCAAACAGTTTCGACAATAGGGACTTCTACTTTGTACATAGTTACATTTACCAAAATATAAAAAAATCAGATGTTTTAGCTTTCACTCTTTATGGTCAAAAATTTCCTTCTATTGTAAAGAAGGGCAATATTTATGGAGTGCAATTTCATCCTGAAAAAAGCCATAAATATGGCTTAAATTTGATAAAAAATTATATTTTGAAATCATGAATATATTCCCAGCAATTGATATAATAGATGGAAAGTGTGTGAGATTAACAAAAGGTATCGCTGAAGATAAAACAATCTATCAGTATTCCCCAATTGATATGGCTAAAACATATCAAGATGCAGGTTTTAATACTATCCACGTTGTCGACTTAGATGCCACTTTAGGCAAGGGCAATAACAATCAGGTTCTGAGCCAGATTAGAAGAAAAATTGATATTAATATTGAAGTTGCTGGCGGTATAAGAAGTAAAGACGCTATTATTGATAAAATTAATGATGGATTTAACACAATTGTAATTGGAACTTTTGCAATAAAGAACATTGATGATGTTTTAAATTTTGATGATACTTTAATTGAAAAACTATCCATCGCTCTGGATATAAAGGATAATCAAATTGCCTCTAATGGCTGGCAAGAAACAACAAATCAGTCTTTAAAGCATATTATAGATAAATATAATGATCGACCTATTCATTCCTACTTTGTCACTGATGTTGTTAATGATGGCATGCTTTCTGGCTTAAATATGGAAACGTTTAATACTATAAAAAAATTAACTGACAAGCATATTACCATCGGAGGAGGTGTTAAGGACCTTAACGATATCGAATTGAGTAGATCGAATGGTTTCAATAATGTTGTCGTAGGTAAAGCTATATACGAAAATAAAATATCTATAGATAGTCTGGTCCAGTTTAATGCTTAAGACAAGAATAATTCCATGTCTTGATGTTATTAAAAATAAAGTTGTTAAGGGTGTTAATTTTAAAAACATAAGAGTCATGGGTAATGCAGTTGAAATGGCAAAATATTATTCTTTATCAGGAGCTGATGAGCTTTGTATGCTTGATATAAACGCATCATATCAAAATAGAAAAACATTTATTAAAACTGTTGAATCCATAGCGAAAGTTATAAATATCCCCTTAACTGTAGGTGGAGGGGTTTCAGATTTGAGCGACATAACAGATTTGCTTAATGCTGGAGCAGATAAAGTATCAATTAATTCTGCAGCAGTAAAAAATCCAAGTTTAATAAGACAAGCCTCATTGAGACATGGCTCTCAATGTATAGTCGTAGCAATCGATGGAAAAAGGCACAAAAATAAAATGAAAGTTTTTATTAAAGGCGGTAGAGAAATCACCAAACGCGAACTTGTAACTTGGGCTAAACAAGTGCAATTTCTTGGTGCAGGAGAAATATTAATGACTTCTATGGACACAGATGGTGTTCAAAATGGTTTCGATAGTAAAATGTTAAAAAAAGTGACTAGTAATGTTAGTATTCCCGTAATTGCTAGTGGAGGCGTGGGCAGTTTAGAGCATTTTTATCTAGGACATTTAACAAAATCTACAGGTTTGTTGGCTGCGAGCGTATTTCACTCTGGAAAATATAAAATTAAGACTGTAAAAAAATATCTTAATAGTAAAGGCGTCCCTGTCAGAGTATGAGCTATGATAAAGAAAATATTTTTGCAAAAATTTTAAAAGGTGAGATTCCTTGTGATAAAGTTTTTGAAAATGATCATGTGCTTTCATTCAAAGATATTAGTCCAAAAGCAAAAACACATATTTTAATTATACCTAAGGAACCTCTGTCAGATATTTCTGATTTTTTACAAAATGCAGATAGCTTATATCAAACCAATTTTTGGAAGTCAGTCGATGATATTATAAATATCTTAGGTCTAAGAGATAAAGGTTTTCAAATAAAGACACATAAAGGCAGGGACGGTGGCCAAGAGGTATTTCATTTTCACTTACATTTATTGTCGGATGTCTAGGCTATCTTGCTTGAATGTAATTTATTATATCTAAGACACCCTTTATGTCTTTAGCGTGTTCAATTACCATATCTATTTCTTTTTGATCACTAGAAACACCAAATAGATATACAATTTGTTTTTGTACTTCAAAGTCATATTTAAATTTTTTTATATTCGAGTCTGTGAAAATCTTTGTAAAAAGTTGTGTACTTATAAATTTATCTTTGGCTATATCATCAAGTCCGTATCCGGTATCAATTGAAATTTCATTTAACACTTCATTTACACCATCTTGTTGCCAAGCTAGCCTTACTGCTTCTAAGCGCATGTCACCGTAGGGAACAACACCTGTTAAAAGAACCTTACCTAATTCAACTTCAACATCAATCCTTGTAAATAAAGTTGCATCGTAAGAAAAATATTTTTCTTTTATCCCAAGCTTAATAGTGGCATCATCCCAACTTTCACTAAATGTTTTTTCATCTTCGTTTTCCTTAATTATAGTTTTGGCACCTGTTGATACAAGAGATGGACCACAGCCAACAAAAAATATTGAAAGTATAATTATAAAATGCTTAACCATTCTTTAAATTAATTGATAATTTATAAAAATCATTCCTTGATATTTTATACTTACTTTTAAGCTGTTGATAAGCCTTTTTTACACCTACCTCTCTAATTATCTCCTTAATCTCTTTTAAATCGAAGTCTTTAATCTTGTCTGTCTCTTTTTCAACGTTAACAGCTAAAACTAACTCACCTTTAATTCCAGAGAAATTAAAATTTTCATAATTTTTGTGATTTATATGTATTCTTTCCTCATGTAGTTTTGTCAGTTCTCTAAGTATTACAATTTCAAATGTTTCAGAAATAGAGGCAATAGCATAAACGTCTTTACGTAATTGTTGTTTAGTTGAGTAAATAATTAAATTATTAATTTTATTCTCTAAGAGAGTTTTTTCTTTATGTTCTTTTTTCTTGGGAAGAAAACCAATAAAGGTAAATTTCTTTTTATTTAAAAAACCACTTAGTTGAATACCTGAGATTAAGGCGCTAGCACCAGGTATTGAATATACATTTACCTGATTTTCAAACAAAAAATTTATTAATTGATTTCCAGGATCGGATATAAGTGGAGAACCAGAGTCTGATATCAATGATATCACTTGATTAGATTTTAATAACTTATATATGTAATCTTTCTTTTTATTAAAATCGTGATCAGTGTACTTAGACAATAATGTTTTGATATCATATCTTTTCAAAAGCTTTTTACTATTAGTAGTGTTCTCACATAAAATTAAATTAGAATTTTTTAAAACATTTATAGCCCTTAATGTGATATCATCTAAATTTCCTATGGGAGTTGAAACTAAATAGAGACCCGGGTTCATTATGAGTTTATTTAAAAATATAATTATATTACTCACATTAATATCATTTTTTAGTTGTGCCCCAACAACAATCGAGAAAAAAAAGCCGATTGAAAAAGCACCAAAAAAAGTTGAAGAGATAGAAATTATTGAAGAGAAAGAGGAGGAAATAGAGAAAGTTGAGACAATAAAGAAGCCATCAAAACCTGGAGATAAAATAATTGATTTTAATAATATCGATAAAATAATTGTTTTTTTATCAGACGATGAAATTTTAACATCCTTGTTCTATGATGTTTTTATAAAAGAAATCGGTAACTTTCCTGATATCAAAAAAATAGAATTTATTTATTCAATTGATGAAATACAAAACTCAATCGACAATTCTCTCATTATAGGCCCCACCAATTCAAAAGATTTGTTCGACTTGCCAAATAAACTCGGCGAAAATACATTCACGATTTCTCTATCAAATGACTTCTCTGTAATGAATAAGTATGCAGATAATGAAATCATTTTCATATTTAGTAGCCCTTACCAACACATTGAAATCCTTGGGGATTATATCAATTCATCAAACTCACTTGGTGTATTATACAAACAAAACGAATATGGATTAAAATTATTTGAATATTTTAAAGATACCTACCCATTAAAATATATTAAATCATCTCCTTTTGGAGACAGCGCAGTAGATTTGGAATTATCAGTGAAGTTGATGGGAGACTTAAATATATACGACAACATAATTATTTTTGATGATACATTTAGCTATAAAGATTTAGTGGGATACTTAGCAACAGAGGAGGGAACTTATCCTCTTGAGAGAACATTCCTAATTGACAATTTTTTAGAGCAAAGAAAGAATTTAGAAAATTATTATAAGCCTATTAATCGGACTTTTTTGCAAAATATCGATTTGACTACCATGGATGAACCGCATCGGGAATTCTTCTTCAGGACCTCAGTAAAAATATCACTTACTATTGCTAACCAAATTCTAAAAAACAATTTTTTACCAAGTGCTATTGATTATGAGGATTTTGGAAGATTGCCGTTAGAAAATATGATGATTAGTTATCCTGTAATATTTGATTAGATAATTTTTTAAAAGCCTCATACCTGTGAGAGTTTAATAATTTTTGCTTCTCATTCATTTCAGCGTATGTCTTATTGTTATCTGTAGGAATAAAATATGGATCATAACCAAAACCACCATTGCCTCTTTTATATTTAATTATAAAACCTGGTATGGACCCTGATACCATATATCTTTGGTTTTTTCCTAAAACGCAAATAGAACAAAAAAAAGTTGCATCAATATAACTCAAGTTCTCAAATTTGCTGAAAATAAAATCTATAACCTTTTGCTCTCCACCTAATTTTTTTGCCTCTCTTGCTGTTTTTATTCCTGGATAGTTATTTAATTTATTTACAACAAATCCACTATCATCACATAGTACGAGTATATTTGTTTTATCTAAAAAATATTTCGACTTAATTTCACAATTTTCTTCAAAAGTTTTACCATCTTCAGTAGGTTCACCAATATTGTTAAATTCATTTAGATTTAAAACTTCATATTCACTAAATAGATTGAAGTGCTTTATATAAAAAATAAATTCTTTTAATTTTCCGGTATTATTAGTGCCAAGTAATAAATTATTTTTCAATTGCCAAGTTTTGAATATTGAAAATTTCTGGCATCGATCCCTCAACTAGTTCTATAAAACTCATGATAGTTTTCTTGCTAAATTTAGCCTCTTCACCAGTAGATTGAAACTCAATAAATTGACCATCATTTGCCATTACCACATTGCAATCTACCTCAGCACTCGAGTCTTCAATATAATTTAAATCTATGCATGATGTTCCTTTAACAACACCAACCGATATTGCTGCAACTTGATTTACTATAATTGCCTTTGATAAATTAAATTTATTTTTGAACTCATTAATTGATCGAACAAGACTAACGTATCCGCCAATGATAGATGCTGTCCTTGTTCCCCCATCAGCACTAATCACATCACAATCAATCTTGATAGTTTTTTCGCCAAGTATATCTAAATTAACAGCACACCTTAAACTTCTTCCAATAAGTCTCTGAATTTCTTGTGTTCTTCCAGACTGCCTACCTTTGGCTGCCTCTCTGTCCATTCTTTCAGATGTAGATGAAGGTAACATACCATATTCTGCAGTTAACCAACCTTTCCCAGAATTTCTTAAAAATCCAGGAACTCTATCTTCAATAATAGCTGAGCAACAGACATGAGTATTTCCTAACTTAACTAAACATGAAGATTGATTATTTGGTTGAAAGCCTGGAATTATTTCTAAATTTCTAATTTTAGAGAGTTCTCTATCATTTCTTGTATATCCAGACATTTATGTTTTATAATTTTAAATTATAAGATTAATTAAGATTAATGAATAAAAAAATTACAGATATTGGAGCACGATCAAAACTTATATTCAAGTCACTTGTCGAAAATTACTTGAAAACAGGCGAGCCTATGGGCTCCAAAGCACTTAGTTCAAAAATTTCTTATAAACTCTCACCAGCCACAATAAGAAATGTTTTAAATAAAATAAATTTTCACGGACTTATACAAAAAGGTCATTTCTCCGCAGGCAGTATACCAACTGATTTAGGTTTACAATTTTATACTCATGCACTTTTAGAGCCAGGATCAATTAGTAAAAGTGAAAAAGAGATTATTGAGAAGTCATCTAAAATGAATAATCTTTTAAATGAACAAGAAATAATTACTAACACTTTAAATGGCCTATCGAAACAAGCCAGTCTTGTTATTAATAATGAAAAAATATCAAAAATTAGGAAAATTGACTTTCACAAAATAGATAATCATAAAGTAATATTCATTATCGAACATGAGGATGGGTATACATCAAATAGAATAGTAGAAATTGATGAAAATATTCAAACAGAAGATTTAAATAGTATTGGCAACTTTATAAATAAGTTTTCAAAATCTATGTCACCTACAGAAATTCAAAATAATATAAAAATTTTTATAAAAACTGCAAAAAATCAAATAACCAACACCTCAAAAAAACTACTGCTGAAAGGAATAAAAATTGAAAAATCTCAAAATACAGAGACCTTTTTTGTTAGAGGCCTGCCAAATTTAATTAAGAATAATTTAGAAACAGACTTAGACAGCATAAACGAGCTTTTGAGTGATATTGAAACAGGTAAAATGGCAAACAAAATGATTAAGGCCTTGAAAAAATCAAAAGGAGTGCAAATATTTATTGGAAGTAATACAAATTTTTTTAAAAATACAAACTTATCTATGATTTTATCAAATTATAAAACTAAAAATGGACTCACTGGTGCTATTGGCGTCATAGGTCCAAAAAGAATTGATTATCAGCGAATTGTTCCTATTGTGAGCTATATGTCTGAAACAATATCAAAAAAATAAAGGAATTATTATGGAAGAAGAAAAAAAATACGAAGACCAAGCTGAACAACAACAAGAAAATGTTACAGAAAATCAAGAAACAACTGAGACTGATGTAGATGAAAATTCAGATACAAATGAAGATGAAATCCAAAAACTCAAACAGGAAATTGAGAGTTTAAAAGACCAGAGGTTAAGAGCTGTTGCTGAACTAGAAAATTTTAGAAAAAGGGCAGAAAAAGATCAATCAGATGCTCTTAAATATGGCATAGCTAATTTTGCAAAAGAAATAATTAATATCGGTGACAATATCGAGAGAGCAAAATCAAGTATTTCAGAGGAAGTGAGATCTAATGAAAGCATTAAGTCTGTTGTTGATGGTTTAGATCTAATAGCACAATCTACTATGGCCACTTTCGAAAAAATTGGCATCAAAAAAATTGAAAGTATAAACCAAAAATTTGACCATAATTTACACCAAGCTATGATGGAAATTGAAAAAAATGACTGTGAGCCCGGAACTATTGTTCAAGAACTAATTCCAGGCTACACATTGCATGATAGGTTACTAAGACCAGCAATGGTAGGGGTGTCAAAAAAATCTCAAGAAAATCAAGACGATAAAGCCATCAAAGAAGAAGAGAAATCCGAAAAGTAAGAAAATTCAATAGTTTTAATGCTCTTGAATTAAGTAAGTATCAACCCATATAAATATAAGATTATTTAATTTAAATTAGGAAAAACAATATGGCTAAAGTAATTGGAATTGATTTAGGTACCACAAACTCTTGTGTAGCAATAATGGATGGAAAGAATCCAAAGGTAATAGAGAATTCTGAAGGTGCGAGAACGACACCTTCTGTTGTAGCTTTTACTGAAACCGAAAAACTAATTGGTCAATCTGCAAAAAGGCAAGCGGTTACAAACCCTGAAAATACACTTTATGCCGTAAAAAGATTTATAGGCAGAAGTTTTGAAGATGACACTGTGCAAAAGGATGTAGCCTTATCTCCATTTAAAATTATTAAAGGCAATAACGGTGATGCATGGGTTGAAGCTCAGGGTGAAAAATATAGCCCTAGTCAAATCTCTGCTTTTATTCTACAAAAAATGAAAGAGACAGCTGAGTCTTACACAGGAGAAAATATTACACAAGCAGTGATAACTGTTCCTGCTTATTTCAATGATGCACAAAGGCAAGCAACTAAAGATGCCGGAAAAATTGCAGGCTTAGAAGTCTTAAGAATTATTAATGAACCAACTGCTGCTTCATTAGCATACGGACTAGATAAAAAACAATCAGGTACTGTAGTTGTCTACGATTTAGGAGGTGGTACATTTGATGTATCAATTTTAGAAGTTGGAGATGGTGTATTCGAAGTTAAATCTACAAATGGTGATACACACTTGGGTGGTGAGGATTTTGATTTAAGAATTATTGATTTTTTAGCTAGCGAATTTAAAAAAGAGCAAGGCATAGATTTAAAAAATGACAAATTAGCATTACAACGTTTAAAAGAGGCTGCTGAAAAGGCAAAAATAGAACTTTCAAGTTCAACTCAAACAGATGTAAATTTACCTTTTATTACAGCTGATCAATCTGGGCCTAAACACTTAAATGTAAAACTTACCAGAGCTAAGCTTGAAGAGTTGGTTGACGACTTGCTTCAAAACACAATTGAACCCTGTAAAAAAGCTCTAAGTGACGCTGGTCTTTCAGCAAGCGACATAAACGATGTCATTTTAGTCGGTGGAATGACAAGAATGCCTAAAGTAACAGAAATTGTTAAAAACTTTTTTGGGAAAGATCCTAGCAAGGGCGTTAATCCCGATGAAGTTGTGGCTATGGGAGCTGCTATCCAGGCAGGTGTTTTACAAGGTGATGTAAAAGATGTCTTACTTTTAGATGTAACCCCACTTTCTTTGGGTATTGAAACACTAGGTGGAGTATTTACTAAGTTAATTGAGAGAAATACGACTGTCCCTACAAAAAAAAGCCAAGTATTTTCAACAGCAGAGGATAATCAAAATGCCGTTACTATCAGAGTCTTTCAGGGAGAAAGAGAAATGGCTGCTGATAACAAGCTTTTAGGTCAATTCGATTTAGTTGGCATACCTCCTGCTCCAAGAGGAACACCACAAATTGAGGTGACTTTCGACATTGATGCTAACGGTATTGTCAATGTATCTGCAAAAGATAAATCTACAGGAAAAGAGCAACAAATTAAAATCCAAGCATCTGGTGGTCTATCTGATGAAGAGATTGACAAAATGGTTAAAGATGCTGAGGCCAATGCTGAAACAGATAAGAAGAAAAGAGAAGAGGTTGATGTTAAAAATCAAGCCGATAGTCTTGTGTTCCAAGTTGAAAAAAATATTAAAGAGCATGGCGATAAAATTAATCCCGAAGATAAGTCTAAAATAGAAACAGACTTAAAAGACTTAAAAGAGGCACTCGAAAAAAATGAGATTGAGTCCATAAAACAAAAAACACAAGACCTAACTCAATCGTCTATGAAAATGGGTGAAGCTATGTACAAAGATCAACAATCATCTGAGGCACCTGGTGCAGAACAACCTAAGCAAGAAGGTAATACTGGTGAAACCAAAAATGATGATGACGTTATAGACGCAGACTACGAAGAAGTAGACGACGATAAAAAAGCAAGCGGACAGTAACTCTTAGCTTGGTTTAAAATATTATGGCTGAGGATTTTTATGACACTCTTGGTATATCCCGTGAAGCTAGTGACTCTGAGATAAAAAGTGCTTACCGAAAATTAGCAATGAAATATCATCCTGATCGAAACCAGGGTGACTCTGCTGCTGAACAAAAATTTAAGGATGTGAGTCAAGCATATGAAATTTTAAAAGATCCAAAAAAAAGACAAACTTATGATCAATTTGGCCATGCTGCTTTTGAACAAGGTGGCGGTGGAGCCGGTGGATTTGGTCAACAAGGCTTTGGCGGTTTCTCAGATATTTTTGAAGATATTTTTGGTGCATTTGGTGAGGGCGGTCAGCGCGAAAGTAGAGGGGATGATTTGCGCTACGATGTTACAATCGATTTAGAGGAGGCTTTTACAGGAAAATCACTAGAAGTAACAATACCCAAAATGATTAATTGCCCTGAACAGCATAGTTATAAAAGTTGTTCTACTTGCCAAGGTTACGGAAAAGTTAGGACTCAGAGCGGGTTTTTTTCAATGGAGAGGACCTGTGGTAGATGTGGTGGAACTGGGCAAGAAATGAAGGGTCGATGCTCAAAATGCAGTAATACTGGACGAATTAAACAAAATAAAAAAATTCAAATCAAAATACCTGCTGGTGTTGAAACAGGTAACAGAATTAGAATGAGTGGAGAAGGAGAAGCTGGAGAAAGAGGAGGCTCCTACGGCGACCTTTACGTTTTTATAAATATAAATAACCACAAACTTTTCCAGAGAGAACGAGATAACATTATTTGTGATGTTGCTATACCTTTTACTACAGCAACTCTGGGCGGAAATATAGAAGTTCCTACTATAGAAAAAAAAATGGTTAATGTTTCTATACCAAAAGGAATGCAGTCAGGTCATAAACTTAGAATCAAAGGCAAAGGAATGAGCATTCTGAGAACAAACACAAGAGGTGATATGATCGTTAAAGTACATGCTGAAACACCAGTAAACTTATCTTCAGATCAAGAGAAACTTTTAAATCAATTTAATGAAACCCTTACTAAGAAAAATTCTAAAATGACGGAAGGGTTTTTTGATAAAGTAAAAAAAATGTTTAATTAATGAATTATTGTTTTGATTTTATTGAAACACCAATAATTAAACTTTTTGTTCTAGATAGTTCAGAGGGAATTCACTTTCTTATAAAAAATAATGATAAAAGAATTAAAAACATACTTAATTTATATAACCCAACTAAAGGTTTGAAATTAAAAAAAGCAAAAATATTAAAAAACAATTTATTGAATGGTAAAATTTCTAAACAAAAAAATATAAAAATAAAATTTCTCGATGGAACTACATTACAAAAAAAAGTTTGGACAGAAATTACTAAAATTCCTTATGGTCACACAATTTCCTACAGTGAGCTTGCTAAAAAAATAAAGAGACCAGATGCAGTAAGAGCTATAGCTTCAGCGGTTGGTAAAAATCCTGTTGGGTTATTGGTACCTTGTCACAGAGTAGTAAAAAAAAATGGAGATCTCGGTGGATATATGTGGGGCAAAAAATTTAAGAGAAAAATACTAGATATAGAGGGTAAAGGAACGGCTGACTCGACATATAGAGGAGGAAAGTGAGATACCGAATCAGCCCCCGCATGAATGCTAACTGAACACTAATAAATATTTTGATATAGTCAAAGTTGTTCAAGTATTAAATATCCAAAAATGAACTTAAAATCGATTTTATCCTATAGTTTTCAGTCATTTTACCTTGCTGGAAGTTTTTTATTACTATTTGTTTTTTTGCCCACATTTTACAATTTATCAATTGGTATCTCTTTAAGTGTTATCGGTCTAGTAATACTAATATCTAGATTTTTTGATGTCTTTTCAGACTTTTTAATTGGTTATTTAACAGAAAAAAGAATTATTTCAGGTCGATCAAGAAAAAATCAAATTCTTTTAGGCATAATAATATTTATTTTTTCTTTATTTGGTCTTTATGTTTTCCAATCTTCTGATATTTATTATTTTATTTTTTTTTATAACTTAGCATTAATCAGTTATTCAATCGCAATTATTCCTTACGATTCAATAGTTATTGACCAGAAAAAAATTTTAAAAAAAAGGTTTCGTTTGGCAGCAGTTAAAGAAGTATTTGCAATATTAGGAGTTCTTGCAGCTTTAATTATTCCAACAGCTATCTCAAATTTAAATAGTGTTGAGCTATTAAACCCAGAAGTTATAAAAGCAAGTGGTTTTATTTTTATTTCTCTTGCAATTATAGGGGGATTAATTTTTTATTTTTTCTACGATGATGAACTAAATTACAAGCCAAATGAAATTTCTTGGATAAAATTAAAAACTTTCATTAAAAAAAATAAAAAAATCTTACCTTTTTCTTACATTACATTTTTTAATTTACTTGCTAATAATTTTACTGCCAATTTATTTATTATATTTGTATCCGAATATTTGGGTCTTAGTGATTATGCAGGCCATTTATTAATTTTGTATTTTCTCATAACATTAATTTCCACACCATTTTGGTATTTTTTTGGAAAAAAATTTTCAAATATGTTTTTATTACAGATTGGAACCAGTATAACTATTTTTGGTTTTTTATTTGTTATTTTCACTAGCAGTGACTATTGGCAAATATATATATTTGTCATACTTATTACAGGAATTGGAATTGGAATTGATCTTATAATACCCCAGATTGAGTTAGCTGATATATTAGATGTAAATAATGAAAATCGTTTATCACAGTTTTTTACCTCATTTTTCTCAATTATAAGAAAAGCTGCTATAGGAATTGCTGCTGGTGTAGCACTGACGGGATATGGTTACTTACAATCAATAAATTTTACAATTCACCCAAATATTCCAAATATTATGATATTTTATTTTTTTATACCGCTTACCATTAAATTGTTCGTATTAATCTTAGTAATGAGATATAGAAGTAAATTCAATGTCTCAATTAGAGAGTAAAAAACACGTAATTTACATACTAGGCACTGTTGCCTTTTTCTTATTTTCAATTGCAGACACTATTATAAAGTTAATTGGAGATTTATATAAAGACACAGTTATATTTTCCATAGCGAGTTTCTCTGCAATAATCCCAGTGCTCTTTTATTTACTGTACAGAAAGAGCTTAGAAGAAATAAAAACAAGCAATTATAAACTTCATTTTATAAGAGGTATTTTAATGACTTTGACCTATTATTTTGTTGTAAAAGGTATCATTTTATTACCTTTATCTATTGCTTATCCAATAATTTTGTCAGCTCCTGTGTTACTCTCAATTATGGGAATAGTAATTTTAAAGGAGTCGATTTACCTATCCAAAATAATTTCTTTAATACTAGCTATGATTGCTGTTTTTATGGTCTCAGGTTTTAGTTTAAACGCAGGTTTTAATGCTTTGGGAGTAATATTTCTTATATTAGGAGTAATTTCATTGGCGCTTCTAGATTTTACAGTGCGAGTTTATGGGAAATCTGAAAGAACTATGGCTTTGACTTTTTATAGTATGGGAATTACTGGCATAATTTTCACAGTATTTTCAATTAACCACTACAAAGATATCGCTTTGTACGATTTTTTAATTATGGTAGGCGCAGGGCTTATTGATGGTGTGGCCATGATGATTTTAATTTATTCTCTTAGGAGAATAGAAGCTTCATTTTTTAGCATCACACATTATTCACAGATCATTTTTGGAATAGTAATTAGTATTGTTGTTTTCAATCACTACCCCTCAATTATAGAATTATGCGGTGCTATTTTAATAATAATATCTGGATATCTTGTATACTCTAAATTAAAAAAGCTAAATTGATTGCTTTTCCATTGGGTAAATGGAGCATCCTGAAATTTTCCACTCTCCCTTATCTTGAATGAGAGAGTACATTGCTAAATAAGAAACATTATCTTGCGAGACGATTTGTAGTTGATGATATACTGCTCCTTCAAAAAATTTTGATTCCATAAAATAGTAATTTTTAGGGTTATAAACAGGCTCATAATAGTTTTTCACCATACTCATAAAATCTTGAGGATTATTGAACCTCATTTTGATGTAAGGTGAGGCATGGAAGAAAGCCCCTTCAGCATCTTTGTTAATGAAGGCCTTGAGTTGACTTTCAAT
Organism: uncultured Alphaproteobacteria bacterium; assembly: GCA_902539635.1. GTDB lineage: Bacteria > Pseudomonadota > Alphaproteobacteria > HIMB59 > HIMB59 > HIMB59. The sequence continues at coordinate 28,577 of CACBJQ010000002.1, read as the reverse complement.
CACTGCTTTTGTTTCACTAAACTCAATTTTATCAATAGTTTCTGCAATCGATATAGTGTTAAAAAGTAAAAGGCATAAACTGGTGTAAATTAATTTTTTAAACTGCATAATATTTATATGCGTAATTAAAAAATATAGATGAAAATTATCTTAATTATATTCGCCTTGTTTTTAAACATATCCCATAGTTACGCAGATCAAAATAGCCCAAAACTTGATGAATTATTTAGTCAGCTCTCCGAGGTAAAGGACTCAAAAGAACAAAGTCTAATTATATCAAAAATATGGGGAGAATGGATGAAAGTTGAAAATCCAGATGTAAAAATAGTAATGGATAATATTTCAGATTTTTTTGAATCTAAAAACTACCAATCTGCGATATCAGCTTTGACTCTTGCTATTGAGTTAGAGCCAAATTACGCGGAGGCATACAACAAAAGGGCAACTTTTTATTTTATGATGGGAGACTATGAAAACTCTATGAGAGATATTGAAGCTACATTGTATCTTGAACCAAGACATTTTGGTGCATTAGATGGTTTGAGTAGAATTCTTATAAGCTACAAAAATTATGATGGAGCACTTAAGGTTTATCAAGAAATGAAAAAGTTAATGCCAAATGATTTGTCTGTTGATATGAAAATTGAAAATCTTAATCAAATGGTGTCAAAGGAAACTTAAATTAATCAATTGGTTAAGAAAATAGATTAACGAAATAATGAAATTTATTGCCCCTTGCCACCTTCCTCCTCGACAATGTCTCAACCCAAGCGGCTAGGGGACGAGTATAATATTCGAATTTTGGTTGATATGAAACAGATTTCTTATAATTTAAAAAGCCTATAAAATAAGAAAAATATCGTTATAGATATTATTTAAAAATTAATTAGTTATAAATTGAGCTGTGAAAAAAAAATTTAACACAAAAGTAATTCATTCTGGGCATGGCCCAGATAAAGAAACGGGAGCCGTTATGCCACCAATACATCTTTCATCAACCTTCAAACAAATGGAACCCGGAAATTTTGAGTATGAATATGCTAGAACCAAAAATCCTTCTAGAGATGTATTAGAAAAATTACTGGCACAAATTGAGTCTGGAGATAAAGCCTTTGCATTTGCATCTGGCATGTCAGCAATAAATACAGTTTGTGACCTATTTGGCACAAACTACCATATAGTTTGTTCTGATGATGTATATGGAGGTACTCGAAGATTATTCGATAAAGTTAAGTCAAACATTGACGTAACTTACATCGACTTTGATAAAAATATAAACTGGAATGATGAAATAAAGGAAAACACAAAATTTATATGGATTGAAACACCTTCAAACCCTTTAATGAAAATTATTGATATTAAAAACACTGTTAATATTGCAAGTGAGTTTAAATTACCTGTGATTTGTGACAACACATTTGCCTCTCCATATAATCAGAGACCACTTGAATTAGGTGCAGATATGGTAGTGAGTTCTTCAACAAAATATTTAGGAGGCCACTCAGATATTGTTGGCGGGTCTATTGTTATTAAAGAAAATAAGGAGTACGCTGAAAAAATTTCTTTTATTCAAAATGCAGTTGGGGCTATCCCCTCTCCCTTTGATTGTTATTTATTAACAAGAAGCATCAAAACACTCTCTGTAAGAATGAAGCAACATAATGAAAATGCTATTGCTGTGTCTAACTATTTATCCAATCATCCTAAGATAGAAAAAGTTTTTTTTCCAGGTACAGATAAAAGGCACAAGGAAATTGCAGAAAAACAAATGAATGGTTTTGGGGGAATGATGTCTTTTGTAATTGACTCAGATATTAGCGGGGTAAAAACTTTTCTAAAAAATTTAAATTTATTTACACTCGCGGAAAGTCTAGGAGGAGTCGAAAGTTTGATCGAGCATCCAGCCATCATGACCCATGCTTCTATAGATCCATCAATTAGAGAAAAATTAGGCATATCAGAAACATTACTAAGAATATCTGTGGGTATTGAAGATGTTGATGATTTAATCTCAGATTTAGACCAAGCCCTATCAAGGATTTAAAATGAGAGACATAGTTGATTTTATTGGCAATACGCCACTTATTAAACTCAAATATCCATCTGAAATTACGGGTTGTAATATTTATGGTAAAGCAGAATTTATGAATCCAGCTGGTTCTATCAAAGATAGAACGGCATTGGGTATAATCCTTGATGCTGAAGAGAATAATTTAATTGAACCAGGCGGCACTGTCGTTGAGGGTACCTTTGGAAACACTGGTATTGCTTTAACAATGATTAACAATGCAAGAGGATACAAAACTATAATTGTAATGCCTGACGGTGCATCAGAGGAGAAGCAAAGCATTTTAAGGAATATGGGGGCAAAACTTAAAGTTGTGCCAACTAAACCTTATTCCGATCCGGGTAATTATCAGCATGTATCAAAGAGGTTAGTTGAAGATCTACAATCAAAAGGAGAGACTTCAGTGATGTGGGCAAATCAATTTGACAACACAGCAAATTACAAATATCACTCAAAAACCACAGCTAAAGAAATATTCAATCAGCTTGATGGAAAAGTTGACGGTTTTACTTGTGCAATTGGGTCAGGTGGAACATTAGCAGGTACATCTATTGGACTCAAAGAATTAAATTCAAATATAAAAATAGCTTGCACAGATCCACAAGGTGCTCAAATGTATAATTATTTTAAATATTCTAAATTGGAAGTTAAAGGCGATCCATCAGAAACGGAGGGAATAGGCCAGTATAGAGTGACAAAAAATGTTGAACCTTCCCTTATTGATTTCTCATACCATATTACGGATTATGAAGCGTTTGAACTTTTATATAAAATGGTCAAAACAGAAGGCTTATTTCTTGGCTCTAGTTCTGGAGTAAACGTAGCAGGGGCTATCGAAATGGCTAAAGAAATGGGACCAGGTAAAAACATTGTTACAATTCTGTGTGATGATGCTAACAAGTATTTTAGTAAGTTATATAACAAAGAATATCTGATATCAAAAAAACTTCCCATACCCGAGTGGCTTTAAAATATTAATCACTATCAAAAGTCATTCTTTTTAAAGTTCTATCTTTAAATGCAAAATGGTGCATAAGCGCGGCTCCTGAATGTATAAAAAATAAAACTAATAAAACATTACTAGAATATTCATGGAAACTTTTGAACAAGTACCTTAAATCACTGTTGTGATCTAATAAATTTATTAATTCAAAATTTAAAAACATTACCGTGTCACCTTGCAAGTTTGTAAGGATGTATCCAGATATTGGTTGTAAGAAAAATATTGAGTAAAATAAAAAATAATTAGTTTTCGCAACATAAATTAATATTTTATTTTTTAAGATGGGCTTGGGCCTAATATTGATAAATTTCCAGCTTAATCTAAAAATGGCTAGGACAAGAATTGAAAGGCCTAGTGTGTTGTGTATCATCAATATCTCATAGTAATACTCGAAATTATTCTCTAAATTTTTGCCTAGTAAGTATGTTGCAATTATAAGAGCGGCCATAATCCAATGAAATAACTTGCTAATTAAACCGTAATTATCTGCGCTGTTTGCTAACTTCATTATCTTCAATTATGTATGTTAATATTGTTGATTATAAATGAAATTAAAAAATTTATTTTTATCGTTATTTTTATTTTTTTCCATAAGTGTTTATTCTAAAGATTTTATAATCATTCAGTCTACAACAAGCATTGCTAATACGGGTTTGCTTGATCTCTTAGCATCAGAATTTAAAAATAAAACTGGAATAAGTATAAGACCTATTGCAGTTGGAACCGGCAATGCTATTGCAAATGCAAAAAGGGGTGATGGAGATTTATTATTTGTTCATTCAAAAAAAGATGAATTAGAATTTATAGATGAGGGCTACGGTGTTCAAAGATATGAGGTTATGTACAATAAGTTTATTTTAGTTGGTCCAAAATCTGACCCACTGAAAATATCACAAGAAGAAGATATTTTATCCGCATTAAAAAAAATATATAACTCAGAATACAAATTTATTTCAAGAGATGATAATTCTGGAACTCATAAAAAAGAACAAGAATTATGGAGTTTGGCAAATATCAAAAAATTTGACTCTGATAAATATATAAAAACTGGAACAAGCATGGCCAATACATTAAATATTGCCTCTGAAATTGATGCTTATACGATAAGTGACAAAGGTACCTGGCTATCTTTTAAAAATAATAATAATTTAAAAATTCTTTTTGAGGGTGGTGATGAATTACATAATCCTTATGGAATTATTGCAGTCAATCCTGAAAAATTTCCTCATGTTGAGTATAATAAATCTCAGAAGTTCATTGAATGGTTGATTGCAGGTGAGGGCAAAGATGTTATTAATAGGTTTACATATAACGGTGAAAAGTTGTTTCATACCAATTAATATTACCTAAATGTTAACCTTTGAAAAAATACAATCCGCAGTTTTTATTACAATTTATGTTAGTATTTTTTCAACATTAATTGCATTTTTTTTATCAATGATTTTTGGCTATTTAATTGCTATTTATCAATTCCAATTAAAAAAACCAATTGTAATTTTCCTAAGCTCTCTTACCTCTATCCCTCCTGTATGCGCAGGGCTATTAGTCTATATACTCATAAGTAGATCTGGCCCCTTAGGTTGGATGGAAATTTTATACTCACCTATAGCAATGATCATTGCCCAGATCGTAATTATCTTCCCAATTATGATTACTTTAATAATCAAAAACATTGAAGAGGATTACCCAATTTATAGAGATGAATTAATATCTTATGGAGCGTCCAAAAAAGATATAATTTTCATACTCTTTTCAAATAAAACAAATATTTACATAACAGTTCTTTTATTAGGTTTTGGTCGAGCTATTAGTGAGTACGGTGCGGCTGCAATAGTAGGAGGTTCAATTGATCACTTCACAAGAAACATGACAGCTACAATTGCATTAGAAACATCTAAAGGCAATGTCTCACTAGGTATTATTTTAGGAGTTATTCTTATCTCTCTGACACTTTTAATTTCAATATCTCTTAACTTTTTAAATAAAAAATGATTAAAATTAATAATATTTCATATGCAATTAATGGAAAAAATATACTTTCAAATATCAATCTAAATATTAGAAGAAACAAAATTACAGTAATCACTGGAAAAAATGGTTCTGGTAAAAGTTCCTTAATAAAAATTATAAACAAAATTATTTTTCCTAGTAAAGGATCAATTAAATCTGACTACTCTGAACCTGTTCCGATGCTTTTTCAAAAACCTATTTCTTTAAATAAAAGTCTAGAGGATAATTTTTTATTATTAAGCAATATTAAGAAATCTAAGGTTAATAAATCTTATTTTAATCTTTTCAATTTAAATAAATTAAAAAAACGTAAGTTTCAAAATTTATCGGAAGGGGAAAAGCAGAAAGTGTTTATATCTAGATTTATGAGTTTCGAACAAGATTTAATTATACTTGACGAACCTAATCAAAATCTAGACCTTGAGAGTGAAAAATCTTTTTTTTCATCTTTGTCTAAAATGAAAAATAAAACTATCGTATTAACGTTACATAATTTAACGTACATAAAAGATTTTGCAGATTATTTAGTAATTTTGGACTCAGGAAAGATAATATTTAATGACACTATTAAAAAATTTACAAAAAAATAAGTCTATAATTTTTCATGTTACGTTAATAAGTTATGTCTAAATTAATTTTAATTTTTTTTCTTCTTGCACAGTCATTACTCTATGCAAACCCAATATCTGATAGACAAGAATTAATGAGAGATTATAACAAACTCATGAGGGCAGCAAATAACTTGATCAGAGAAAATGAAATAAATGATGACCTAGCATCAATTTATGAAGAAATCGAAGAGATTATGAGAGTATATCCGACTTTATTTCCAGATGACTCTTTTGGTGGAAAGTCAAAAGCTAGTACTGACATAATTGACAATAGGGAATTATTTAATCAAATTGCAAAAGAGACCGAGAACAGTGCAGCGCTTGCCAAACTTTCTGCTCAAGAAGGAGAATTTGAAAATGTTATGCAATTCCACCAAAATCTTTTTGGAAGCTGTAAGAGTTGCCATTCTCGCTTCAAAAATTAATAAAAATGAATTTACTAAAAAATTTTTTTCTATTTTTTTTTCTGTTAACTAATTTATTATTTGCTCAGAGTAATACAATGAAATACACACCTATAGATACCGAAGAGTCGTTTAAAAGAATTCAAGAGGGTGCAATTGTGATCGATGTTAGATATCCAAAAGAACATAATATGATTCGAATTGAGAACTCACACAATATTCCTTTTAAAGAAATAACTGTTGAAAAAATCAACTCCATAAACCCCGATAAAAAGGATATTATTATTCACTGTACTGCAGGTATTACATCTAAAAAAGTTGCAGATAATCTAGTTTCTGAAGGTTATCAGGGTACTATTTATGAAATGGACAAAGGTTTAATTGATTGGATTAATTTAGGTTTTAAAACCGAGCAAGGTATATAGTTCATAATTCTAAAACCTCTAAGAAAAATAGTTGGTACTGAACATATAGTAAACCATATATCCGATAAGCCCTACAACTAGTAAGACCAGAGGTATCACTGATATTGTAAAAGCCTCCCTAAATTTCTTATTAAATATTAATAAACTAGCTAGTAATAAAATAAGAAGAATAAGTGCAAGTCTAATCATAAGTTAATTTTAGCATAAAATTTAATAATTTTGCTATTCCATATCTGCTAATTTATGTATAACAAGTCTTAATCATGTCTAGAACAAAAATAGCTATCGCAGGGGCATTAGGAAGAATGGGAAATAATCTCATAAATTCCGCTCTATCGAATAATAACGTTGAGCTCGTTGGAGTATTCGATGTTAACGATATTGACCCTAGCTTTATTAATAAAAATCAAATTCAAGAAAATGTTTTTACCACTAGGGAAGAATCATTTGAAAAAGCAGATATAGTTATAGATTTTACAACACCTAAGGCCTTATTTAATTTCACGGAAGCTGCCGTTTCTAATAATACTGGTTTAGTTATAGGAACGACCGGACTAGATGAGAGCCATTTTAACCTTTTAAAGCAAACAAGTAATTCAACAAAAGTATTTTACGCGCCGAATATGAGTTATGGAGTTAATACATTTTTTGAAATAGCAAGAAAAGCCGCAAAACACTTAAAAAATTTCGATATAGAAATAATTGAAACACACCACCGACACAAAAAGGATGCACCTAGTGGAACAGCTTTAAAGCTCGGAGAAGAAATTGTAGAAGAGCTTGGGCTATCCAAATCAAATTTTAATTTTAAACGTCAGAATCAAGAAGGCCAAAGAAAAGAAAATGAAATTGGTTTCTCATCTATTAGAGGTGGAAATATTCCAGGTGAACATACGGTCATATTTCACGGTGACAATGAGTCTATAGAATTAACACACAAGGCCCGCAACAGAAAAATTTTTTCTGATGGCGCTATTCAAGCAGCAGTATGGTTATCATCAAAGGAAAAAGGCTTTTACACCTTCAAAGACATGATTAGCTAGACGAGGAACTGTACTTCTCAATAATTCTTTTTAATTTTTTCCTTCTATCCTCACTCAAAAAACTGGCGAAGAATTTTTTCTTTCCAGCATAATTTACACTTAATGAATTTTTTTCATTCTTTATCTTCAACCAATTCAAATTATAACTGTTTTGTTCAATAACCTCATCTCCATCAAGCCGCTCTAATTGCATAGATTTTGATTCTAATGAAATTTTTTCTGTTTTTTTTAAACTCTTTACAAAAAAATAAGTACATACGACTAAAATAGAAAATTCAACAATACCAAATATAATTATCGGCCAAGCACCGACTAATAAAAATCTTCCACCAATAAAAATGATCAAGAAACCTGTAATAAATAAAAAAAATAGAATTTGAAGATTTGTCAGACTCCTATTTGGTTTGATATGAAGCTTTCTTGTCATTTCTATAAGTTTATAAAATTATATTTATATTTATAATAGTTTTAATAGCACACCAATAATAATATGAAAAAACAAGAAAGAGCAAATGTGGTATTGGATAATTTAAACAAATTTTATCCAAATATCCCGATCCCTCTTAAACATAAAAATGTATATGAGCTTTTAATAGCAGTTTTATTAAGTGCTCAATGCACAGACGAACGTGTGAATAAGATTACACCTTTACTATTTAAAATGGCAAATAATCCTCATGATATGGCAAAGGTGCCTGTTAATAAAATTTATAAAATCATTAAACCATGTGGACTTGCACCTAAAAAATCAAAAGCTATTTCTAAACTCTCAAAAATATTAATTAAAAAATACAATGGTAGGGTCCCAGAGACTTTTGAAGATTTAGAAAATTTACCGGGAGTTGGTCATAAAACAGCGAGTGTAGTAATGTCCCAAGGTTTTGGTCACCCTGCATTCCCTGTAGATACTCATATTCATCGTCTAGCACAAAGGTGGGGTCTGACAAATGGTAAAAATGTAGTCCAAACTGAATTAGATATTAAAAAATTATTTCCTAAGGCAACTTGGAACAGACTTCATTTGCAAATGATTTTTTATGGAAGAGAATATTGCAAAGCTAGAAGCTGCTTTGGTGTTGAATGCAAAATTTGCACAGACTGTTATCCAAATAGAAGAAAGGCTATAAAAGTAAAAAAACCTTAATTTTCTATAGATTGTCTATGAAAAAAAACAGAATAATGTATAAAAATAAACTTATTTAGCATTATGAAACAAATTAAGAAAATATTAATTGCTAACAGAAGTGAAATTGCAATTAGAATATCTCGTGCAGCAACTGAATTGGGCTTTAGGACTGTATCCATTTACTCGTACGAGGATCGTTTTGCATTGCATCGCTTCAAAACAGACGAAAGCTATCTTGTTGGATCAGGATTAGGTCCTATTCAGGCTTACCTAGATTACAAAGGTATCGTACAAATTGCTGTTAATTCAGGTTGTGATGCCATCCATCCAGGTTACGGCTTCTTATCTGAAAACCCAGAATTTGCTGATGAGTGTGCAAAACATAATATTATTTTTGTTGGACCCTCTCCAAAGATTATGCGATCACTTGGAAATAAAGTAGAAGCTAAAAAAACTGCAGGCAAAGCTAAAGTACCAACCATACCTTCCACAGGACCCTTACCAAAAGATTTAAAAAAATGTAAAGATCTTGCAAAAAAAATTGGATATCCAATTATGCTCAAAGCATCTTGGGGTGGCGGCGGTCGTGGAATGCGAGTGATTAGAAAAGAAACAGAATTAGAAAATCAAATCAACACTGCAAGGAGAGAAGCTAAAAGTGCATTTGGAAAAGATGATGTATTTTTTGAAAAGTTAATCGAAAAAGCTTTTCATGTTGAAGTTCAGATAATTGGCGATACGCATGGCAATATAGTTCACCTTTTTGAAAGAGATTGTTCTCTTCAAAGACGACATCAAAAGGTAGTAGAAAGAGCTCCTGCTGCCTACCTATCTTACAAAGAGAGAAATGAGATTTGTAACGCAGGTGTTAGAATAGGAAAACAAGTTAATTATTCATGTGCGGGAACTGTAGAGTTTTTAATGGATGCTAAATCTAGAGATTTTTTCTTCATTGAAGTTAATCCAAGAGTTCAAGTTGAACACACTGTAACAGAAGAAATTACTGGTATTGATATTGTAAAAGCTCAGTTCCTCTTAGCAGCTGGTGCTAAAATTGGAGATGATATATGTGGTGTGCCAACTCAAAAAGACATTCATATGAAAGGTCATGCTATCCAATCAAGGGTTACAACAGAAGATGCAGCTAATGATTTTGCCCCAGATTACGGTAAAATTAATGTTTATAGATCTGCAAGTGGCTTGGGAATAAGACTAGATGCTGGAACTGCATCTACTGGTACGGTTATTACTCCTTATTATGACTCTCTTTTAGTTAAAGTAACTGCAAAAGGCCAAACCCCTATTGAAGCAAAGAGACGAATGAATAGAGCATTGAGTGAATTTCGCGTCAGAGGTGTAAAAACAAATATACCTTTTTTATTAAAGTTAATTAACCACAAAGGTTTCGATGTTTTTAAATACCATACAAAATTTATAGATAGTGAAAAAAGTTTATTTCAATTCTCTAGTCGAAAAGATAGGGCAACCAAAACATTAAACTTCTTAGCCGAAGTTATTGTTAATGGTAACCCAGAAGTCGCTAATAGACCAAAATTAAGAGAGACAACACCAGCAAAACTCTCAGACTATGGAATATCTAGATCAAAAAAAGCACAAGAGACTGTCGATAAAACATATAAACAAATTTTAGATACTAATGGTCCATCTGCTGTTGCTGAGACTGTGTTAAAAGAAAAACAATTATTGATTACAGACACTACCTTTAGAGATGCTCATCAATCTTTGATTGCAACTCGAATGAGAACACAAGATATGTTAGGCATAACTGACTTATATGAAGAAAGACTTAAAAATCTATTCTCAGTTGAGTGTTGGGGTGGTGCAACTTTTGATGTTGCATTAAGATTCTTAAAAGAGGATCCTTGGGAACGTCTAGAAAAGTTACGTGAACAAATGCCCTCAGCCCTATTACAAATGTTATTCAGAGGATCGAATGCTCTTGGATATACAAACTATCCTGATAATGTTTTAAGAAGGTTTATACAACTCTCCGCTCAGTCTGGGATTGACGTTTTTAGAATATTTGATGCACTAAACTGGATTGAAAATATGAGAGTCTCTATTGACGAAGTATTAAAATCTGGAAAAATCTGTGAAGCTTCTATTTGTTACTCCGGCGATTTATCGTCTCCAGCAGAGAAAAAATATACACTTGATTACTACTTAAAAATGGCGCAAAAGCTTGAGAAAATGGGAGTTCACTTTCTTGCAATCAAAGATATGGCAGGTTTGTGTAAACCCAAGGCAGCAAAAATTTTATTCAAAGAATTAAAAAAAAGCATAAAAATTCCAATTCATTTCCATACTCACGATACAAGTGGAAATGGTGTTGCAACATTGCTTAATGCCTCAGAAGCAGGGGTAGATATTGTTGATGTAGCAATTGACTCTTGGTCTGGCTTCACATCGCAACCTAGTTTTGGTGCAGTTTTAGAGTCTCTTGATGGCAATAAAAGAGATCCAAAAATTTCTTCTGCTGTTGTCAGGACTGCTGCAAATTATTGGGAAGGTGTTAGAAAACAATACCAACCTTTCGAAAGTAAAACTCGCACTAGTATGTCAGAGGTATATTTACATCAGATGCCAGGAGGCCAGTACACTAATTTAAGAGAGCAAGCAAGGTCAATGGGCATTACAGACGAGAGATGGCCAGAACTTGCATCAATGTATGCCGAAGTGAACAAAATATTTGGTGATGTAATTAAAGTTACACCTATATCTAAGGTTGTTGGTGATATGGCAATTTACATGTTGGCAAATAATATTCAAATTCAAGATGTTTTAGACTCTAAAAAGGATGTTGGCTTTCCTGCATCAGTCATCGAATTCTTTAGTGGCCGATTAGGTCAACCATATAAAGGTTTTCCAAAAGCACTCCAAAAGAAAATTTTAAAAGGAAAAAAACCAATTAATTATAGATTTGGATCAAAGTTACCCTCATTAAAAATTAAAAATAGAACGAAGGAATTGGAAAAGAAGTATAGTGAGACTATTTCAGAGAAAGATACAATTTCACAAATATTTTTTCCCGAGGTTTTTGATGAGTATATAAAACACAAAAAGAAATTTGGTAATACTAGTGTTATCCCAACATCAAACTATTTCTTTGGGATGAATACAGGGGAAGAGATATATGTCTCTATAGAACCTGGTAAAACTCTTATAATAAGATATTTCACTTTAAGTGAGCCAAACGAAAAAGGTTACAGGACAGTATATTTTGAATTGAATGGCCAGGCCAGATCAGTCGACATCAAAGATAATTCCATTGCAGTTGACGATTTAGCTAAAGAAATTGCTGATCCTAGCAACAAAGATCATGTTGCGGCCCCAATACCTGGTTTACTTGTAGACGTTGCTGTTACTGAAGGAATAAAAGTGCCAAAGGGTGCTAAATTATGCACTATTGAGGCCATGAAAATGGAAACGGTTATTTACGCAGACCAACCTGGAGTAGTTGAGAGACTGTGCGTAAAAGCTGGTGAAAATATTGAGGCTCAGCAACTTTTATTAATTATAAAATAATTTTTCTCTTAATAATATGATAACAATTTACCGTGGTTAAAAAGATTATAACTGCCAAACACAGAGGTTTTTGTGCTGGAGTTGAGAGAGCTGTTGAAATGGTCGAAAAAAGCCTTTTGAAATATGGAGCTCCAGTTTATGTACGTCATGAGATTGTTCATAATAAATTTGTTGTCAATAATTTGAGAGAAAAAGGCGTTGTATTTGTAGACTCGCTAGAAGAAATTCCTAAAAATACAAAACAACCAGTAATTTTTTCTGCGCATGGTGTTGCACAAAGAGTAATTAACAAAGCCAAAGATTATAATTTATTATTTTATGATGCCATCTGCCCATTAGTCAGCAAGATTCATAAAGAAATAATTCAATTAGAAAAAAATAAATATAAGATAATTATGATTGGCCATGAACATCACCCTGAAGTTGACGGGACAGCTGGACAACTAAAGGATATTAGCAATTTAACTTTAGTTCAAAATATTGAAGATGTTGAGAAATTATATTTCCCATCAAATCAAAAACTTGCCTACATTACACAAACAACCTTATCGGTTTTTGACACACAAAGTATTGTTGATGCTTTGGAAAAAAAATTTCCTTCAATTCTAGCTCCTAAAAAATCCGATATTTGCTATGCAACTTCAAATAGACAATTATCTGTACAAGAAATGTCTAAAAATGTTGATGCTTTTTATGTGATTGGTGCCCACAATAGTTCTAATTCAATAAGGTTAGTCGAAACTGCTAAAAGATTTGGCTGTAAACATAGTGAACTAGTTGAAAATATAAATGACTTTGATTATTCAAATTTATCAGAATTTAATACAATAGGTTTGACAGCTAGTGCATCTGCTCCTGAAGAGCAATTAAATTTATTCATTGATCAGATAAAAAAAGTTTATGCAATCGAAGTTTTAAATTTTAAAGAGGACGAAAATATCACCTTTAAAATACCTAATTTTCTCAATTAAATTTTCTTCTATAAAAAATATCTACTAAAGTCATATGGGGAAGAGTTAATGCCGCTAATCCAATAAACAATGTCTTTATAAAAGACTCATCAAAAGAAAAACTCTTATGAAGATAGATAATTGCTAAGCTGCCGCCGACCCATGTTAAGATAGTAAAAAGGGTGGTAGTTACAGTTATAAATTTGTTATTTGATAGATATTTTGATGTATCTTTTAATATTGATTTAACATGTTTAAAAGTATGAATGAAACAAAAATAGATAGAAAATGCCACGAGCGGTTCTGTTAAAAATATTACCAATAAAATAATAGACATTTCTAATATCCCCCATCTTAATCTTGTAAATTTAATTGCCAAATATGCATATCTAATCAAAAGAAAAAAGTAACAAATGTAAACAATATATAGATATTCTTGAAATTGATTAAAAGATAGATTTGATAAAAAAGTAAATATCTCAAATGTTTCGTTAGTGTGAAAAAAAATAATCCCAAATACAATATTTAAACCATGCGTTAAAGAAACAGACCATTTATATTTCTTCAAACCTAGATAGGACCAGTCACATAATCCAAAATGAACGACACTCATTAAAATGAATAAAATTAAAGCGATTACGGAAAAGTAAATCCAAAATATAATAACTGCTGCAGAAATAATTAAATATAAGAATACAAATATAAAAAAATCTTTTCTTGTCTTATAACCTAACAGTGCAGCTACAGCTCCGTCAAATGAACCATGCGGCACACCAATAAATGAAACCATGCAAAGAGCAAGTAAAGATATAAAGCTTAATTCATACATTTAATTACGAATGGTGCTTAATGCACTTTTTATAAATTCAATTTTTGGCATTGACATAATGACCTTTAATTTTGTCGGAAAATCAGCTACACCCATCATAAATGATGCAAATTCATTGCCATTTAAAGAGTAAGCCATATTGATAAAAACCTTCTCTGTTCCACTATTATTTTTCAGATAATTCACAAATACCTTATCCATCCATTTATCAAAATATGAGTGATGAGCTTTATTAATATTTTCAAAATTTAACATTATGTTTTTTAGAAAAAAGGAAAAAGCATACCCGGTTGATATTTTGGTGGCACCACCTCTTGAACCGATATTAATATAATTTTCACTTGATTTGTTTTCAATATCATACATTGGTAACGCCCCTTTTTCTTCATCAACTATTTTATATTCAGATAAATTTAATTTTGTCTCAATGTATTCTAATATCTGTTTTTGATACCAATCATCCTCTTGGATTTCTGAAGAAAAAACTGTTGACTCAACTAACATTCTATTTTCATCTATTGGCAAACAATACATAAAATGTAATCCCATTTTTTGTTCAACGCGAAAATCCATTAAGGTCACACTATTACCATTTATCATTTGTTTAGTTTCTATAAGGTATCCAAAAAAATGCTGTTTTACTTTTTCATTTTCTAATTTCGGTGTACGAGAATCATAAATTTTCTTAGCAAAAATTTCCTCACCATTCTCTAGCTTGATTTCATAGTATTTTTTTAAATTCGTAATACTTTGAACATTGAACTCTTTAATTGATAAGTTTTCTAAGCCTTTTAAGCAATAATTTTTCCAATCTTGGTATCTTATAGTGCAATAGGGTAAATCCTTAGTTTCATGTTTTATATGATTATTTGTTAAGTAAAAGTTCCAGCAAAACCATTTTTTTTGTGCAAGACTATCAAAATCTTTCATCCAATCTGTCAGCCAAAATGCAAAAAAATTATTTCTTTTGCTATGATAATTTTTATCAATGCCAATTAAACTAACACTTGTTCCCTTATACTTTAATTTTGCAGTAGCAAGGGCACTGGCACCCATGCCCAAAAATGCTACATCATATATTTTCATTTTTAAATGAGCCCCTAATTGATTTGTAGGATTTAAAAATATTTTTTAAAAATAAAAATTCAGGTATAGAAATTATTGTAATCCATAACTTTTCTAATTTGCTTAAATAAATTCTTTCAAGCTTGTAAACATAACCACCGCTTTTAATCTTTTCCCCAATCCCTTTGTAAATTTTTGCTGCAAAAAATATTGCTAGTCTGGTTCTAAGAGGAATAAATTTCATACCAGAAAAACCGTTTGCATAGAATTTATCAGAGAGTTCTATTAAATTTTTAATAGATAATTCAATCAATTTTTTTTTTTGATCATCTAACTTATTATCTATTAGGTCACTTATTGAGACTTGTCCTAACCATTCTTTTGGTAGATATAACCTATTCATTTTTGCGTCCTCGTAAACATCCCTTGCAATATTTGTTAGTTGCATAGCAATTCCTAAATCAATAGCATGCTTTCTTGCTTCAGCATCTTTGGTATTAATTATTGGTAACATCATCAAACCCACTGTTCCAGCAACCTTGTATGAGTAATCTATTAATTCTTTTTCATCTGTAACTCTGACGTTCTGCTGATCGCTGATCAAACCATCTATTAGATCTTTTAAAATACCAATGTTAATATTATTTTTTTTAAAAAAGATATTTATCTCAGAGCTCTCATTTTCTTTTATTTGATTAAATATATTTTTTATTTGAGAAGAGGTATCTAACTTCGAATTATCTGCCACATCATCTAGATATCGACATATGCTATAGAGCCTTGAAGCTGCAATTCTATTTTTTTTGGGTAAAAAAAAACTTGCCCAATAAAAACTTTTACCTTCCGATTTAATGCTATAGGTATTTGTTTTAAATGATGTCACCTTAATGACTAACTTTGAAATCCTTAATTATAAGCTTCTCTATTACCTTAGCAGAGCACAATACGCCAGGTATTCCGGCACCTGGGTGTGATCCCGCAGCTGAAAAATATAAATTTGGTATTTTCTTATCTTTGTTGTGATAGCGAAACCATGCCGATTGAGAAAAAATTGGTGCCACAGAAAATCCAGCTCCGTATTTTGATCTATAATCATTTTTAAAATCCTCAGGAGTCATCCAGAATTCTGCCTCAATGTTTTCTTTTAGTCCTGGCATAATAGTTTTATCCAGTGCTTCAACTATTCTATCCTTAAGTTTTGGACCCTCTGAATTCCATTGAACATTTCCTTGAAGATTAGGAACAGGGCATAAAACATAAAAACTATCACATCCTTCTGGTGCAAAAGTATCATCTGTTGCTGTTGGACGATGAAGATAAAGTGAAAAATCCTCTGTCAAAATCTTTTTCTCAAAAATATCGTGAAGCAGTTCCTTATATCTTTCAGACATCCAAATAGTGTGGTGAGCGACATCAGAAAATTTTTTCTTCGATCCAAAAAAAAGAACATAAAGGCCCATAGAGTAATGTGTAAATTTCTTAGGTTTGAGAAGACTATCTCTGGAGTATTCTAATGGTAACATTTCACTGTAAACTGTAGGGGGATCTGCATTACAAATCACAAGATCCGCAGGTATTTTTTTTCCGTTATTAAGCACCACGTTTTCTGCTTTACCATTTATAATGGAAATTTGCTCTACATCTGTTTCTTTATTAACAGTAATACCCTGTCTTAACATTAAATTTTCTAACTCTCTCACAATTTTACCTGTGCCTCCCATGCAAAAGTACACCCCCCACTTTCTTTCAAGATAGTGTATTAATGCATATATAGATGTTGTAGTGAACGGATTGCCCCCAACTAGTAAAGGATGTATCGAAAATGCCTTCCGCAGATACTTATTTTTTAATTTGCTATTTACTAATTGACTGACTGTTAAATAACTTTTGAGTTTTATTAACGATGGTATTTGCTTTGCCATTTCCCAAAAGGAAATAAATGGCTTATCCGATAACTTTTCGAAACCTATCTCAAAAATATCTTTTGATGTTTTTAATAATTTGTCATACCCATCAACATCATTTTCATCAAATTTTCTTATTTCATTATTTGTATCTTCGATAGATGGTCGATAATCAAAAGTTTTTCCATTGTGAAAGTAAAATCTGTACCAAGGGTCTAAGGATTTAAAATTTAAGTGATCTTTTAAGTTTTCACCAAATAATTCAAAAAGTTCTTCAAATAAAAAGGGTGCTGTTATAACAGTTGGTCCAGCATCGTGTCTATAACCGTCTTTTTCGAAAACTCTTGCTCTTCCGCCAAGCATGTTAAGTCTTTCAAGCAGGGTGACATCAAAACCAAGTTTTCTGCACCTTAAGGCAGCAGCTAGTCCTCCAAAACCCCCACCAATAACTACAACTTTCTTACTCAAGATAGTTAAAGTATATGAAATTTAGACAAAAAAAAACCAGGCAAGTTAGCCTTGCCTGGTTTAAATAGGTTATAAAGCTTTATTAAGCTTTTTTGCCTGAAGATGCTACAGCAGCAGCCCAAATAACTGCGACAAAAGCAATCTTATTCACAACGTCAGCAACGTTATAGATAACGTTTAGAGTTACAGCATCAGCTCCTCCAGTTAAGTAACCGAAGAAATATCCTAATGGATAAATTGCCCAACCAACTGTAACGATCCATCTCATTGTGTTGAAAGCTGTTTGAACAGCTGCAGGACATTTGTCAGCAGCAGCTTTACCAGCTTCACCAGCAAAAATTTCATATAAAATGTATGCCCAACCAGCTAGACCTACAATGAATCCTGCCCATGCGTTGATGAAACCAGCTTCACCAGCATAACCAGCAACAAGCATCACTAAAGTACCGATTAACAGTCTCCAGAAAATACCAGCTGACACTGCAGCAACTGCAGCAAGGATAATGTAGAATTCAATCATCTGTAATGGAACAGTGATTAACCAGTCAACATATCTATAAACAGTAGGTGTATCACCTGTTGTTACCCATACTTCTCTCATATAGAAGTAGTGTACTGCGGCAACTAGACAAACAAGACCACCAAGTGCAAGAGATGTCTTCCACTTACCTGATACGTTGTTAGTTTCTAGGAAAAAGAATGCAGTAGCGGCAACCATACACATTGAGATAACCCAAAAAGATATCCCAACAAAGTCGTCTGGCGCTAAGCCAACGCTTGCAGAAGCTATTCCTGGCAGTGCTACTAGAGCAGCTGTTGGGATAGCCATAGATTTTAAAAACTTAATCATTGAGTACTCCTTTTCTTAAGTTCTAAAACTTATAACAGAATCCTAAATGTAAGGATTTGTTAATTTCAGGGGATTATAGGTATAAATTGCAAAAAAAAAATACCTAATATGACTTTTATTAATATATTTTGGGAGTATAGTGGGTAAAAAAATGGCTATTTTTCAAGATAGTGTACTGTTTAATGGGTTTTTATTCTTTTTATCCACACTATTGCTATGGATAATACTGAAATTCAATAAAAGCTACATAAATAACAAAAAAACTAAGAAAATCATTAATTTCTTTGCTTACCTTGTATTTATAGGTGTAATTATTTTCATTTTCGATAATCACACCTCTCATTACTTGGATAACTTGTAATTAAATGAAAATAAATGAAAGCTTCGAGAAAAAGCAAATTAAATCATTTTCTCTGAATTTTGATAAAAAGCTTATTAGACACATACAAGAATTAAAGTCACCCGATAAACGAATTAAGAAGTCAATGATTTATTTTGCCAAAACTGGTGGGAAGAGGATTAGACCGTTCTTGCTTTGTCGAATGGGTTTATATTTAAATATTAAGCCGAAAATATTAGATGACTTTGCCCTTTCGATAGAATGTGTTCACCTGCACTCACTAATCCACGATGATTTACCGTCTATGGATAACGATGACTATAGAAGGGGTAAATTAACTGTGCATAAAAAATTTGATGAGGCAACTGCTGTCTTAGCTGGAGATATGTTTCAAGTTTTATCAGTAAAAACGCTAGCTGAGTCAAAAAATCTCTCTGATAATCAGAAAATCAAATCAATACAGATGCTTTCAAAAGCTAACGGTTTGGAGGGTTTGATTGCTGGACAATCCATGGATATTTACATGAAAAAAAATTCAACAATAAAGGATATAGAGACAATGCATCTTTTAAAAACAGGTGCATTATTCAGTTTATGTTTCAATCTTCTTCTAACTGTAAAAAAATTAAATTTAAATAAAAAAAGAGAGCTAAAAAAAATTGGAGATACAATTGGAAAAATTTTTCAAGTTACTGATGATATGCTTGATAGATGGGGCAATGAGAAAAAAGTTGGAAAGAAAATTAAAAAAGACTCACAAAAAGCAAATATTGCATATAAGCTTAATCGTACTGAATGTATTAAGTATTTAAAACTGACTCAAGATAGAAATTACAAAGCAATGCAAAATTTCTTTAATAAAAAGAGGGAACCCTTGCTATATATGTCGAGTCTTGTTAATTTTATCGTTAATCGAATTAAATGAATAATCATTTTTATAAAAAATATGAAATAACACATAGCCAATGACAATAAATGAAAATGATTTAACGAATGCTCGTACTGCTTGGGGAGAGAGCATGATTGCAATTTCACAGGCTTATGAAAAAAAAAGGTATTGATCAAGCTACTTTAGTTGCAAACGAAATGTTAGATAATCTTTATGGGTTTGAGTTAGGATCAGTATTATTTAAACCAACTCTGAGTGGCGGTAATCAAACATTTCGATTAGACAAAGAGGGAGCACTTTCATACTTTGTTGGAAATAACCCAAAGTACCCAACAGACAGTGGTTTTGGAATTAAAGATTGGCTCGAAGTCAAATCAGAAACATCATCTGTGTTTATTGATCAAAATGTAGCAATGTGGATGGGTTGGGTAACGTTGATTAACAAAGAAGGAACCGCTGTTAAAGTTGATAAGAGCTGGGGATATAAAAAAACCGAAAATGGCATATTAAAAATAGTTTTGCATCACTCTTCGCTGCCTTATAAAGCTTGAGTAAATATCTATTTTTAGAAAATCCGAAATTCATTTAGCTTTTTACATAGGGTAAGTTTTTTTAAAATTCTTTTAATGTAAATCTAATTATCTTTAACTTTTACTGTGTGTTCTATTGGTTTTCCCTTAATAGTAAACTGATCGTGGAGATAGGAATGAACTGTAATTTTGATAAAGTTTTCTTTCAGATTAAAAAAACGTTGAGGTACGTGTACCCAGTCAGAATAAATTCTTGTGATTCTTATATCATTTATAAAAAGCTGTAAATATCCAGAGTTTGAAATATTTTCACCTCCAATTTCTGAAGGGTTCAGATTAAAATTTTTTAAATCTATAAAAATATTGTAACCATCAATTTTATCTTTGATGACTGTTAAATTAATTGAAGGGTAAGGCTTATCAGCATCTATCTGATTTCCTGGATGATGAGCAAAACAATTTATTGAGAAAAATAAAATAAATATCCCATACTTAAATTTCATAATTAAGAGTTATATTATTTGTTATTAAACAATTATCTATTTTAAATATCAGTACACAAATCTTTTGAGTATGTTTCGATAAACAAATTCTTTTTATAGTTGTAAATCGTAATGTTTATTATTGTTTTATCTACAGATCTATTTTGTATAAAGACTCTGCAATTATCAGTGTTATATCTGTGGAATTCATAAACACCCTCAATTTTTGAAAAATCAACTTTTCCATATTTTAAAATTAAATCATTTAGCGATTTATTTAAAAATAGCTCTACACCTTTGAAAAGCTCAACAATTTCATCACTTTCCTCAACAGTTTCCTCTACTTCAGGGGTATATATAATTTTAGGTACAGGCTCTGGTTTTATTACTTTCTCTTCTACATCAGTTGTTTCACAGCTTGTTGCTATAATCAGAAAAGAAATAAAAATAAAATATTTAGATAATTTAACTAAATTCATCAAACTCTTAAATCAATAAGAACACAAATTGCTCATGCAATTTCTATATTAAAAACACGATAAGACAATCAAAACAAATCTCCAACATACTTTTTTCATCTAAATATTTAGTTTATAATCATCTTTGTGAGAATTAAATACGAGCAACCGTCTGTTTGCCATCAATCATATAAAAGTGTTCTAGGTCAAAGACCAATTTGGGATTGGAGGCACGATAAGCTGTTATGGGTGGATATTTATGAAAATAAAATAATTGAAACTGATCAAGATAATAACGAAGAACGTCAATATTCAGTACAAGACGGTGTCACCAATATTCTTTTACAAGATAATAAAAATTATATCATGAGTTCATACGACTCTCTTTATTCAATTCATCCCTCATTATCTAAAAAACAGCTTCTAACAAAGATCAATTTTGATAGTCCAAATAACAGGATTAATGATGCAGACATAGATTTAAATGGACAAATTTGGATATCAACAATGGATATTCAACAAAAGTCTCAGACTGGAAAAGTTATATGTCATGACTCCAATTTAAAACCAATATACTCAGATAACTCTTATATTATTTCAAATGGACCAGTTTTTGACTACGAGAGAAATGTAGGTTATGTAACTGACTCTATAAAAAGAATTATTTATATTTTTTCTATCAATGATTTGTCAGGCAATGGAATAAATAAAAAAGTTTTTCTTTCAATGAACAAAATCGATGGAAACCCAGATGGAATGACAGTTGATAAAAATGGTAACTTATGGGTAGCAATGTGGGGAAGTGGCAAGGTTTGTTGTTTTGATAAAAAAGGTTCACTTAAATTAATTTTACAACTTCCTGTTTCAAAAGTAACAAGTTGCACTTTTGGTGGGAAAAATCTCAATGAGCTATTTATTACAACTGCATCTGTTGGTCTCAACGACATTGAAGCAGAAAGACAACCGCATGCAGGAAAACTGTTTAAGTTTGTTACCCAAGAACAAGGTTATGCTTCAAATTGTTATAGATCTGAAAATATCCCAGATTTGTATCATTAAGTATGAAATTTAATCAATCTCAGATTAGCGAAATAATTCAAATGGCTTGGGATGATCAAACAGATTTTAGTCATATCAAAAAAAATTTATGAAATTGATGAGGGTGATGTTAAAAAAATTATGAAAAAAAATATTAAACAAAAAAGCTATGAAATTTGGAGAAAGAGAATTCACCAAAGAAGTGCCCAAAAGACACAACTAAAAGGAAAAGACAATGTCTAAAGCATTATTTGGAGCAGGATGTTTTTGGGGGCCTGAAAAAAAATTTTCTGAGATCAAAGGTGTGATTGAAACCCAAGTAGGATACTCTCAAGGCTTAACTGATAAAACTTCTTACGAAGAAGTTTGCAAAGGTAATACAAACCATGCTGAAGTCGTTTTCTTAAAATTTGATGAAAATCTCGTTTCATATACCAACCTTGTGGAGTTTTTTTATCAAATTCATGATCCGACAACTTTAAATCAACAAGGCCCAGATCGAGGATCTCAATACCGATCATTGATAGGCTATTATGACGAAACTCAATGTGAAATAGCAAAGCAGATCACAGACAAATTGAACGAAAGCCAATTTAATCAAAAAATTACTACTATTATAGAACCCGTTAAGAATTACTGTCCCGCAGAGGATTATCATCAAAAGTATATGGAAAAAAAATACTCTTTTTTAAATTTTTAATTTTTAAATCGGAGAGTAGGGATAAATTATTTTTGGGAATTTATAATAAGATTTTTTCTTATAATGCTTTTTAATAAAATAATTTGATTTCAATTTTGTTGGCGAAATAATTTTATTTTTAATAAAGGCAAATTCAGAAATTTTTTTTAGTTTTTCTAATCCGTTTCCTATTAAAAAATAGTTTTGACTCAATATATCCTCTAGGTCTGAGTCAATTTTTAAAGTTTTTGTCTTTCCAACTAATCTCCCTGAAGTATCAATCTTTTGAATAGCTAAATCTTTTCTATTTGTGTCAATCACACACAAGACATCTTTAGTAAGTTTTTTGTTAATACCTAAAAAGAAATGCTCAAAGATAGAATAACCCACAATTTCTACTTTATGATCTATAAAAAATCCTTTCATAAGTGAGTGACAATTTCTTATTGCTGTGAAGCGTGCTGGTCCATAATTTAGATGCAATTTTTTGATATGATCAGCCTTTATTTTTGTTTTAGTTACTAAGTTTTGAAGTAATTCGGATAATATTTTTTCATGTCCATACTCACTTTTTACAGTTTTATCCCAAATGATTTTTTCATTTTTAAATAAAGTAATTGAACAGTATGATAAAGAGCTATCGATGCCTATTTCAAAATTTTTTACTTTACTGATCATTTTTGTGTCAAATTTTACTTTTCCAATTAGCACATCCTATGCAACAAGTGTGAATGATACAATTCCAAATAATATTCTAATGTATCATCGATTTGGTGAAAATAAGTATCCCTCAACAAATATACGCGAAGAGCAATTAGTAAGTCATCTTGAGTATTTAAAGGATCAGGGGTTTTATTTTATTTTAGCTAGAGATCTTTTGTTTGAAGATAAATTACAAAAAAAAACTATTTCAATAACTGTAGATGATGCATATTTATCATTTTTTGAGGTGGGATTACCTATTTTTGAAAAGTATGAGATACCAGTCACTCTTTTTTTAAATACAGAAAACGTTGGTGGACAAAATTATATGAATTGGACTCAGCTTAAAAGTGTACTAAGTCGTGGTGTAGATATTCAAAATCACACACACTCTCATTCAAGTTTATCTAGTCTTAGTGAAATTGAAATTGTGAATGAAATAGAAAAATCACAGGATCTTATTTTTGAAAATTTAGGTATTACTCCAAATTTATTTGCTTATCCTTTTGGTGAAAATAGCACTATAGCACAAAAAGTAGTTTCTCAGTATTTTGATGCAGCATTTGGACAACATTCAGGTGCCTTTTCAATTAATCAAAAATATTTTATTCCAAGATTCCCCCTAAATGAGAATTACGGATCTATTAATCGAATAAAAGACGCATCAAGTGTTTTACCTTTCAATAATGTGCTTATTGAACCTGGCAACCCTTATCAAAGTGAGCCTATCAATAGATATGCTTTAGATTTTAACGAGGACTCTTCCAACATAAATTGTTTTATTAGTGATTTTCAAGGATCATTTAATCCAACAATTACAAATCTTAATAATAAGTTATTAGTTGAACTTAATCGTTTACCTGTAAAAGGTAGACTTAGGTTCAATTGCACAAAAGTTAATAATGGTATTTTCTGGTTTGGTTATCAGTATTTAGTTAATTAAATTTAAATCGATCAAACTCTTGAAGATTATTTGAAGCGATGATCAGCTCTAATTTATCGACATATTTATCGCCGATTTCAGCATAGGCTGCTAAATATTTCACTTTCATACTAATAGGATCTGTGTATTTTATGCGCTCATCAATACGTCTAATGACACGAAAATTATAATAAGCTTGATGGGTATTGATATTAAACATATACGCCTCAACACTCTCTGATAAATTTTTAAATTTTAAAACTGCGTGAGTTTTATCCTCATCCCTGTCTTGAGGAATGATTCCTTTGTCTTCACTTGTAGTCCACTGACCATAAAGAGCATTTCCCTCAGTTGCAAATCTAGACTGTCCCCAACCACTTTCAATAATTGCTTGCCCAAGAGCTAGTGACACTGGGATAATATTAATACGTTGTTTGAGTTTTCTAAAAAGTTTTGTGTTAATTTCGCTATAATCTAATTTATATTTTTTAGATAACCTAATAATTTCGTCAGTTTCGTTTTTATTTAAATCTTTTCTAGCAAATTTTTTTTCTATATTGATTACCATTCTTCGTTCTTGCATGATTGAGGCATTCGCATTGTAAATCAAAGGAAGTGTTACGAGGTAAAATAGTTTTTTCTTTGTTGAAACATCTTGTATTTCTGAAAAATCATCAGGTAATTCTGATATTATAGGAAGATGACCAATATTTTCTTGCGTTAAAATTTCAGGAATAAAATTATTTTTTTTATAATATTTATTTAAATCAACCCAATTATGAAATTCTCCCGCGTTAAGAGATGAATTTAATAAAAATCCAAAAAAAAAAATTAAAAGACTAGACTTCAACGGGTCGTACTTCACGGACTTCGGGAATATAATGCTTTAGCATATTTTCAATTCCCATTTTTAAAGTTGCCGTTGAACTCGGACATCCCTGACAGGCCCCTTGCATTTGTAGAAATACAACTCCCTCATTATATTTGTCAAATATGATATCTCCACCGTCCATAGCAACAGCTGGTCTTACTTTACTATCTAGAAGTTCTTTGATCTTTTTTACAACATCACTATCGTTCTCATCAATTGTATGTCCAGTTGATGCAGATTGCTCTGAGATAATAGGTTTGTTCATTGTAAAGTGCTCAATGATACAACCCAAAATTGCAGGTTTCATAAGCGTCCAATCATTATCTTTGCCTTTGGTTATAGTGATAAAGTCAGACCCAAAAAAAACACCCTCAACACCTTTAATATTAAACAAGTTCATTGCCAAAGGTGAATTTGAGGCAGACTCTTGGTTTTGATAGAACATAGTTCCGTCTTTCATGACCTCTTTTCCTGGCAAAAACTTTAAGGTTGCAGGGTTAGGCGTTGGTTCAGTTTGTACGAACATTGCTAATAATATGTCTATAAAATTGGAAATTTCAAGCCAAAGTGTCTATCTAAAACCGACTATCTTATAGACTTCTTTGAGAATAGGGCCTGCAATTGTGGATGCTTTTTCGCTGCCCATATCTAGGACTTTATTTAATTCATCCTTATTATTGAGAAGATTTAATATCTCGGTTCTAATTGGTCCTATGACTTGAATTAATTTGTCTGCAAGGTCATTTTTTAATTTTGAATATTCTTTGCCAGCATAACTTACCAGAGTTTTTTCAATACTTTCATTTGAACAAGCAGACAAAATATTGATTAAATTTAAGCATTCAGGTTTATTTTGTAATTGATTCTTGTCATCAGGAATAAGGTCTGAGTCAGACTTTGCCTTTTTTATTTTAGAACTTATATCATCATCACAATCAGTTAATAAAATTCTAGAAAATTCAGATGCATCAGATTTTGACATCTTTTTAGTTCCATCTCGAAGGCTCATTACTCTTGTCGCATTTCCATAAATAAGTGGTTCTGGCAGCGGAAAGAAGTCTACTTTAAAATCATTATTAAATTTTTGTGCAATGTCTCTTGATAATTCTAAATGTTGTTTTTGATCATCACCAACCGGAACATGCGTTGCAAGGTAAGCAAGAATATCAGCTGCCATTAAATTAGGGTAAACCATTAAACCAACACTTACGTTTTCTCTATTTTTTCCTGCCTTATCTTTAAACTGTGTCATTCTATTTAGCCAACCAATACGACTGACACAATTAAACACCCAAGCGAGTTGAGAGTGCTCTGCTACACTTGATTGTTGAAATATAATTTGTTTTTTGTAATCCACTCCTGCAGCAATAAACGATGCTAATACTTCTAGAGTGTTCGAGCGAAGCTCATTTGGATTCTGCTCAACGGTGATTGCGTGTTGGTCTACAACACAATAAATACATTCAAATTCTTTTTGAAGCTCTACAAAGTTTTTTATTGCACCAAGATAGTTACCTAAATGCAGGGTTCCTGTTGGTTGAACACCAGAAAAAACTCTTTTTTGGAAACTGCTCATATTCAAATACTATTAAAATTGATATCAGAATTATTTAATAATATCGAGGGACTAAAATTGATTAACATAAAAAACCTAAAAAATAGACATCAAATCCTTTTCAATTGATTTGAGTAATGTTTCATCTTTGATTTTTTGGTTATTGCTATTCGTTAATTGAAAAATATCGAAAACCTTTTCCCCGTATGTGGAAATTTTTGCTGATTGGACGCTTATTTGTTTGTCATGAAATACTCCTAAAATATCCATTAATAATCCAGGCCTATCGCCAGATAATATTTGAAAAGTAGTGACTTGCTTACTCATATCGTTATCAATTGTAATTTGAGGATTTACTGCAAGTTTTTGTAGACCTTTGGTAAATGACCGTAAGGGTTTAAAATCTTTTTGATCAAGAGCACTCATTACATGTTTAGCTGCTCTTTTTTGTTCGTTTAAATCTAAAACACCTTTATTCAAAAAATTGGTTACCCAAAACACATCAATTACTTGATTGTTATTTAAAGATATTATTCTAGAACTAAGAATATTCGACTGAGAGTGTGTAAACCCCGAAACAATATCTTTTAAAATTCCTGGTCTATTTTTACTTGTGACAACAACAGCACTATATTCTTTATTTTCATAATTAAGAAAATTTACAGAGTTAATAACCTTTGCTTTTTTATTTCTTTGGTAAATTTTAAAGATATCGACGATCATTCTTGATGAAAAGGCTTCCCAGAATTGATTTGGAAATTCATTTATCGAATTTTTTATAAACTTTTTTAAATTAACATCAGATTTTTGTAATACTGATTTCTTTAAAGATTCTTGAACAGAAGTAGAATAAGTTTTTGTATCTAGACCTCTTTGCAGAAAATCTCTTGCATTATAAAATAAACTTCTAAGCAGGCTTATTCTCCATTCGTTTAGAACGTTTGGTCCAACAGAGGCAATGTCACATAAGGTAAAAAGAAACAATGAGTTTATTTTTTCTTCTGTATTTGCAATAGAAGTAAATTTAGCAATTGCCTCAGAACTTTGAGTGTCATTTTTAAAAGCTGTATCGCTCATTGCTAAATGGTTTTCAACTAACCACAATGTCAATTCTCTCACTTCTTCTGATACAGGAAGTCTTTTTAGGACCTTGTTGGTTAACTCTGTTCCATATACAGAATGATTTTTTGGCCCCTTCTTTCCAATATCATGAAATAGTAATGCGATGTGAAGGGCTTCTCTTGAGGATAACCTGCTATATATTTCATTATAAAAGGATTTTTGTCTTAACTCATTTAGGTTGTGCAGTGTTAATAATAAGTGTTCGTCTGTCGTGTAGTGATGATAAATATCAAACTGCACTTGTCCCCAAACTCTGCCAAACTCAGGAAATATTTCGCTAAATAGCTGGGTATCATTAAAATCATGAAGGGCCTGTATAGGATTTTTTTTGGAGACGACAATATTTAAAAATGATTGGAGGTGCTGTTTATCTGTAGTTTTTTTTAAAACTTTTCTTTTTTCCTCGACAGTCTTTAAAAAGCGAGGATGAATGAGTAAATTATGTTCCAAGGATTTTTCAAAGACGTTTGCCCATTTTAGTTGAAGGTTCTTAGCGGTATTATTTTTTAAATTCAGAAAACCTTTTTCAATTATAAATTCTTTTTCTAATGATTTAGTTTTAGTAGGTTTTCTTTTATAAATTGTTTTGATTATTAAATTCTCTGGAAGCTTTGAATAAAAGGTTCTTAAGAGAGAATTAATCTTTGCAACATTCACAAACAAATCTTTCATAAAAATCTCCACTCC
>CACBJQ010000001.1:0-214240 GCA_902539635.1 uncultured Alphaproteobacteria bacterium | reverse complement strand
ATTAAGGATACCATTTGCCATCTTGGCCCCAGTTATTTTCGTTCTTTGTGTAACAGGCGGTTATGCACCTACACAAAGCCTTCACGACGTATGGTTAATGTTGCTATTCGGTTTTGCCGGATACATTTTGAGAAAATTAGATTACCCTGTGGCACCAGCTGTTTTATCTATTGTTCTTGGCCCATTGGCTGAAAAAGCTTTAAGACAGTCTCTAATTTTATCTGATGGTAGTATGGGAATATTTTTTGATATGGCAGAAAAACCTATTGCTGCAATCATAATGTATATTGCAATTGTACTTTTAATTATGCCAGCATTTGGCCCTCTTTACAGAAAATATATTAAAAAAAAACAGACTACATAAATGATCCAAAAAATAGGACCGGTAAACCTAAAAGGTAAGGTATACGACTCACTAAAAAAATATATTTTGTCACTTAATATATATTTAAAACAAAGTGATTTTCATCTAGATGAAAGACAATTGTCCGAAAAGCTAGGAGTTAGTCGGACACCTATTCGAGAAGCTGTTGCTAAATTAGAGCAAGAGGGAATTGTTAAAACAGTTCCAAGAAGAGGTGTATTTGTGCACAGAAAATCAAAAAAAGAATTGATTGATATTGTAACTGTGTGGGCAGGTCTAGAGGGTTATGCAGCTCATTTAATTATTGCTAATTCTACTAAAGATGAGATTGAAAGTTTAAATAAGTATTGTCATTACTCAAAAGAGAACGTCTTGTCTGAACTTGATAACTACTCAAATGATAATATTAAATTTCATAATCAAATTATGAAATTAACTAAAGTAAAATTAATGGGAGAAATTTTAGAGTCACAGTTAATTCATTTACAATACTTGAGGAAAAAATTTGTAATAGAGTCACATAGAGCTGTAAAATCTATTGATGAACACAATGACATTGTTAGATCTCTTGTCGCAGGCCAAGGATCAAAAGCAGAAAAACTTCTTAAAAATCACGCACTTACTTTAGTTGATAAGATACAAGAAAGCATTAATTCATAAGGCAAAATTCTTTGCAAGACCTCTCAATCTGGTATACATTATACCACCAGGGAGAGGTTAAAAATGTCTACAGGATCTAACGAACAAATGATAACTGGCGGGGAGCTGGTTGCTAAAGCCCTCAAAGCAGAGGGAGTTGAGGTTATTTACACTTTATGTGGGGGACACATTATTGATATTTACAATGGATGTCTAAATGAAGGAATTAAAATTATTGACGTACGTCATGAAGAAGTTGCCTCTCATGCAGCTGATGGTTATGCAAGAATGACAGGTAAACCTGGGTGTGCAGTTGTAACCGCTGGACCAGGCACGACACATGCATTAACAGGAGTAGCAAATGCTTTTAGAGCTGAAATCCCAATGCTTTTAATAGGAGGACAAAGTTCACTCACACAACATAAAATGGGATCTTTACAAGATTTACCTCACGTAGACATGATGCAACCAATTACAAAATTTGCAGCAACTGTAATGTCAACCGAGAGATGTGCAGACATGGTATCAATGGCTTTTAGGGAAACCAGAAATGGATCTTTTGGCCCATCATTTTTAGAAATTCCAAGAGACATACTTGACTCTTCAATTCCTATGAGCAAAGCCGTCTTACCAGAAGCTGGAAAATATAGTGCCTCATCAAAAACATTAGCAGACCCAGTAGATGTTCAAAAAGCTGCAGACATAATTTCAAATGCAGAGAGACCATGCATACTTTTAGGTCAACAGGTTTGGACTTGCCAATCTACGAAAGATGCAATCGACTTTGTTAAAAATATGAATATCCCTGCTTATTTAAATGGTGCTGCAAGAGGTTCAATGCCTCCTGGAGACCCACATCACTTTCACAGAACAAGAAGAAATGCCTTTACCAAGTCAGATTGTATTATAATTGTTGGAACACCTTTTGATTTTAGAATGGGTTACGGTAAAAGATTAAATCCTAACGCAACTGTTATTCAAATTGATATGGACTATAGAACTGTTGGAAAAAATAGAGATATATCACTTGGTTTAGTTGGACATATAGGAACAACTCTAAAGGCTATCTCTGAAGCAGGAACAAAAAAAGATCGATCAGATTGGTTTAATGAACTTCGATCTGGAGAAGAGGCAGCTTTAGAAAAATTGATGCCTACATTTACAACAGATAAATCTCCTATTAGTCCTTATAGAGTAGCTTGGGAACTCAACCAGTTTTTAAATGATGATACTATATACATAGGTGATGGAGGAGACGTTGTAACCATAAGTGCTCAAGCAGTTCAACCTAGAATGCCTGGTGCTTGGATGGACCCAGGTCCACTTGGAACTTTAGGTGTCGGAGTACCATACGCGCTTGCAGCCAAATTAGCTGCACCTGAAAAAGAAATTCTTTTATATTGTGGTGATGGTGCTTTTTCGATGACCGGAATGGACTTCGAGGCTTTTGTCAGACACAAAGCACCTGTTTTAACAGTTATAGGTAATAACTCTGCTCAAAACCAGATCAGATTTGGTCAAATTATGAAGTATGGTGAAGATAAAGGAAATGTTGGAAACATCTTGGGTGATGTTAACTTTGATGAGTTTGCAAAAATCTTTGGTGGTCATGGCGAAGCTGTTAGAGAAGCAAAAGAAATCCAACCTGCCCTTCAAAGAGCTAGAGAAGCCGTAAAGTCAGGTATACCTGCAATCGTAAATATTTGGGTGGATAAAGAAGAATTTGCTCCTGGTACAAAAAACCAGACTATGTACAAATAAACTTTAGGAGGAAACTATGGAAGCTTTAAAAGGTGTCAAAATAT
Source organism: uncultured Alphaproteobacteria bacterium (assembly GCA_902539635.1). Taxonomy (GTDB): domain Bacteria; phylum Pseudomonadota; class Alphaproteobacteria; order HIMB59; family HIMB59; genus HIMB59. The sequence continues at coordinate 211,432 of CACBJQ010000001.1, read as the reverse complement.
TAGACATGACGCACGTCCAGTCCGGACCAACTTGCACACAATTACTAGCTTGGTTTGGTGCAGATGTCGTAAAAGTTGAAAGACCAGGAGTGGGTGATGCTACAAGAGGTCAGCTAAGAGACGTTCCTGATGCAGACAGTTTGTACTTTACAATGCTAAACTCAAATAAAAGAAGCATAACATTAAACCCAAAGAAACCAGAGGGTTCAAAAATATTTACAAAGTTAATCCAAGAGTGTGATGTCATGGTAGAAAATTTTGCTCCTGGTGCTTTAGATAGAATGGGCTTTTCATGGGAAAAAATTCAAGAAATAAATCCAAGAATGATTTATGCGTCTGTTAAAGGTTTTGGTCCTGGCAAATATGAAGATTGTAAAGTTTATGAGAATGTTGCTCAGTGCGCAGGTGGATCTGCTTCAACAACAGGTATGCTTGGAGAAGTTCCTTTAGTCACCGGTGCACAAATAGGAGATAGTGGAACAGGACTACATTTAGCATTGGGTATAGTTACTGCTTTATTCCATAGAGAAAAGTCAGGAAAGGGACAAAGAGTATCTGCCGCAATGCAAGATGGAGTTTTAAATCTTTGCAGAGTTAAACTTCGTGACCAACAGAGACTTTCAAGAGGGCCTTTAAAAGAATACTCTCAATTCGGAGAAGACATTCCTTTTGGTGACTCTACGCCTCGCGCAGGTAACGATTCAGGTGGTGGTCAGCCAGGAAGAATTCTAAAATGTAAAGGTTGGGAAAAGGATCCTAATGCATATACATATTTTATTACCCAGGCGGCTGTTTGGGAAAAAGTATGTGATGTTATTGGTAAACCCGAATGGAAAGAGGATGAAAATTACTCAACTCCTGCTAAAAGACTACCAAGGTTAAACGAAATATTTGATACAATTGAGTCATGGACAATGACCAAGACTAAATTTGAGGTAATGGATATATGTAACCCTTTAGATATACCAGTTGGTCCAATATTATCTCTAAAAGAATTAGCTGAAGATCAAGGTCTGAGAGACACTAATACTATAGTTGAAGTCGATCACCCTGAACGAGGGAAATATTTGACTGTTGGTAATCCGATTAAGTTATCTGACTCCCCAGCAAAAGTTGAAAGATCTCCACTTCTCGGAGAGCATACTGATGAGATATTAAAAGAATTTTGTCAGATGAGTGACGATGAAATTAAAGCTGTAAGAGAGGCCGGAGCAGTATAAGGTATATTTTAATTTAAGGAGCAATAATGAAAATAATTTTAATGGGGCAACAGGCATTTGGAAAAAGTGCTTTAGAAAAATTTCATACAGAAACAGACCATGAAGTAGTAGCAGTATATTGTGCACCTGACAAAGAGGGTAAACCAGTCGATCCTGTTAAAGAATACGCTCAAAGTGTTAGTTTGCCTGTTTACCAACCCTCAAATTTTAAAGACCAAGAGGTACTAGACCAAATTAAGTCTCATGGTGCGGATTTATGTGTCATGGCTTATGTAATAATTTTTGTGCCTGAAGGAGCGAGAGATATTCCCACTCATGGATCTATTTGTTTTCACCCCTCACTACTTCCACTCCATAGAGGACCAAGTTCAATAAACTGGCCTATAATTGGTGGCTCCACAAAAACAGGTCTTTCAATTTTTTATCCAAATGATGGGCTAGATGAGGGTGAAATATTACTTCAAAAAGAAGTTGATATTGGTCCTGATGATACTTTAGGAGATGTTTATTTTAAAAAGATATTTCCATTAGGTCTTGAAGCATGTGTTGAAGCTGCAAATTTAATTGAGTCTGGTAATGCACCAAAGACACCTCAAGATGACTCTAAAGCAACATATGAGTCTTGGTGTAAAAAAAGTGATGCAAGAATTGATTGGAAAAAACCCGGAAACGAAATTTATAATTTAATAAGGGGTTGCAACCCTCAGCCTGGTGCATGGGCTGAATTCATGGGTGATGAGTATGTCTTTTATGACACTAAGTTTATTGACGAGCAAAGTGCTGAGCATTTTCCAGGTCAAATCATATCAATTAATGCTGAAAACGTCAGAATCGCAGTTAAAGGTGGATTTATTGAGGTATCAAGATTTAAATCAGACCAAGGTAAATTATTTGTTAAAGACATGAATACTGCAGTATTTACAGAGGGTGATTTATTCTCATAATAGCTTTTAGTGGCTAAACTTCATAAAGATTCACTTAAGACCTTATCATTTATAACTTATTTCATAATACTTTTTGTATTCTGGTTTATTTTATCTGGTTACCTTAAATCCCTTTTACTTTTTTTTGGACTAGTCAGTGTTCTTTTTGTTTTTTGGATGTCTTATAGAGCTAAAGCTCTCGAGGAAGACTCTCTTCCTTTAAAAATTATTCTTAGATTACCATTTTATTGGATTTGGTTATTTAAAGAAATTTTTAAATCTGGAATTGCGACAACAGCTTTAATATGGAATGGTAAATACTCTCCACAACTAATAAGTGTTAAAGCATCTCAGAAGAATAGAACAGGTATTGCAAACTATGCAAACGCTATAACTCTTACTCCGGGTACAGTAACAATAGAAGTAGATAAAAAAACATTTCTAGTTCACGCATTAAGTAAGAAGCTATCAGAAGACTTGCAAACAGATGATATGAACAAAGTAATTACGGATTTAGATAAATGATTTTTTTTGCAACTTTAATTGTTCTGGGCGTCTCTGTAGCATTATGTTTAGTTCGAGCAATCAAAGGACCAACTCCTTTTGATAGAATATTATCTATATCAAGCATTGGAACTATTATAGCCATAGGTATCAGTGTTCATGGTTTTGCATTCGATAGACCTGATTTTGTCGATATTTCTTTGATGTATATACTTTTGAATTTTTTAGGCACCATTGCAATACTTAGGTATTACAAAATAAAAAGAAAAAAAAGTAATGTCGTATAATTATATCGAGTTAATTTCTTTAGTCTTATTAGCTATTGGCTGCTTCTTCATTTTATCTGGAAGTCTAGGCCTTATAAAGTTACCCGATGTATTTAGTCGAATTCATGCTGCTGGTTTAATTGATACTCTAGGATCAGGTTTTATAGTCTTAGCTTTGATAGTTTATTCTGGTTTTAGTTTATTAAGTCTTAAACTTTTATTAATACCTTTATTTTTAATATTTACTAGCCCTGTAACAGGCCATGCAATAGCTCTATTTGCACATGAGTCGGGGTATAAGCCAAAGGGAAAAAATAAAAAATGAACTTTTTATTAATTAATTTTTTCTTAATTTCGCTTCTATTGGTAACAACCTTTTTTATTTTTAAAACCACGTCATTAATAAGTGTTGTTGCACTCACAGGCGCTTTTACTTTGTTATGCTCAGCTATATATGTGAATTTAGATGCGGTTGATGTAGCATTTACTGAAGCTGCAGTTGGTTCTGGTATATCAACAATTTTAATGGTAATGGCTGCTGCGAAATTACCAGAAGGAAAAAAAAATAAATTAATAAACTTATTGCCGAGTATTATTCTTGCAGTAGCGATATCACTTATATTGATTATTATAATTGCAAACCTCCCTTTATTAGGAGATCCTAATGCACCAATACATCTTCATGTAGTTCCAGAGTACTTAAAGGAAAGTAAAGATTTTTTTCATATACCTAATGTTGTTACTAATATCTTAGCAAGTTATAGAGGTTTTGATACTTTGGGAGAAACAATAGTAATATTTACCGCAGGCTTAGGTGTCATTGCTTTATTAACTAGCAACACTCTTAATCGTAAAACTAATTTTAAAAAAAATAAAAAAAATGAGAGATAAAATTTCATCTAGTCCAGTATTAAGCGTTGTTAGCAAAATTCTTTTTGCACCGATTATTATATTTGGGCTTTACGTTCAATTTCATGGTGACTATGGACCAGGCGGTGGATTTCAGGCTGGGGTAATAGTAGCGGCAGCATTTATATTGTATTCAATGATATTTGGGCTTTCAAAAGGAGAAACTTTAGTTCCAATCATGATCAATCGATATTTAATGTGCATAGGTGTTTTGTTATATGCAGGTGTCGGAATAGTTTCAATATTTCTTGATGGGATGTATTTAGATTACAATGTTTTGTCATCAGACCCATCAACTGGTCAACATATTGGTATTATATTAGTTGAGCTAGGAGTAGGCATTACAGTTGCAACTGTAATGATTGCTTTGTATCACTCTTTTGCTTCCTTTGGGGAAATTAATGAGTAATTTTATTTATTTTTGGAACCATTTTGCCTTTATTTTACTTATGGTTGGCGGATTATTTATAATCATCACAAGTCAAAACTATTTAAAAAAGGTAGTTGGCTTAGCAATTTTTCAAACTGCAGTTTTTGTATTTTTTGTATCACTCGCAAAAGTTTTAGATGGAACCGCCCCTATATTAACAAAAATGGCAAATGCCTATTCAAATCCATTGCCACACGTCTTAATACTGACCGCTATAGTCGTTGGAGTGGCTACTTCAGCGCTTGGATTAGCTTTAGTATTACAAATTTACAAGAACTACGAAACAATTGAAGAAAAAGAAATAGAGTCTTTGGAGCTAAAGTCAGATAAATAAATGTTTGATATATTTTTAGACGATGCTCCTGCATTGGTAGTAGTTTTACCTCTACTTATTTCTGCAATTATTGCATTTATGCCGTCAAAAATATGGCCTTGGATAATTTCAATCATCACTTTGTTGTTACATTTATTTTTATCTTTACATCTTCTTAAAGAAATTTCTGTTTCTGGTTTAATTATATATGAGTTTGGAAATTGGGAACCACCATGGGGTATTTCTTTTAAAATAGATGGGGTGAATATTGGACTTCAATTGTTATTTTCAATTTTTGTTTTGGTATCAACATTTTACTCAAGAAAAATCTTCTCGAATGAAATTGACTATAGGGACTCTGGAAAGGCGTATTCTTTGTGGTTATTGGCAGTTGGAAGCCTGAACGGGATTATTTTAACCAATGATATTTTCAATTTATTTGTCTTTTTAGAAATATCTGCATTAGCTTCTATTTCTTTAATTGCCTTAGGTGCAGGACAAAATAGAAAAGCATTACTCGCAGCTTTTAATTATCTAATTATCGGGGCGATCGGGGCTACATTTTATGTAATTGGGGTTGGCTTTGCCTACGCTATGACAGGTACGTTGAACATGAATGATCTTGTAATTCAACTGGCCCAATATTCCGATGGTCAGTTAGCTATCTTCGCAGGTATGTCATTCATGCTTATAGGTCTTATGGTAAAAGCTGCAATTTTTCCTGTCCATATTTGGTTACCACCTGCATATAGTTATGCTCCATCAGCTGTCTCAACACTTTTGGCTGCTTTGGCGACAAAAACAATTCTTTATTTTTTTGTGAGACTTTTGTACGAAGTATTCATAATTTATCCGAGCTATTTAAGTTTGTTTTTAGATTTTGTTTTATATCCTCTATCTTTACTCGCTATATTCATAGGGACTGTAATAGCCATCTATCAAGATGATATCAAAAAACTTTTGGCATTTTCCTCAATTGCGCAAATTGGTTACATCACACTGGCTTTTAGCCTTAAAGACCACAGTGGAGTAGCTTCGGGCTTTGTGCATATATTTAATCATGCTTTGATCAAAGGAGGATTATTTATGGCTGTTGGTTACTTCGCTATTCTTTATAAGGATCGAGTAACCCTAAACAGTTTAAAAGGTTTTGGCTATAAATACCCCATAACTTCATTTGCTTTATTAATTTGTGGATTATCTTTAATTGGATTACCTCTAACAAATGGCTTCATTTCAAAATTATATTTATTTCAAGCTCTTTATACAAACCAGATGTATTTTTCAATCGCTTTAGTTGCGTTAAGCTCCGCATTAGCTGTTGTATATTTTTGGAAAATAGTCGAACAGATGTGGTTTTCAGAAATTAAATTTAAATCTGAAAAAGAAGATGCTTATATTTATTTACCAATATGGATAATTACAATTTCAATCATTGTTTTTGGAATATATTCAACACCAATAATAGAATTTTCTAACTTGTCTGCAGACTATTTAATATCAGGTTATCAAAATTGAGTAATTCGTTTTTAATTATACTGGGTATTATCACCCCACTTTTTGCAGCATTATTTTCTTATGTCTGTAGATATAATAATAACTTAAGAGACTCTTTTGGTATAATTGGAGGTCTCATAACCTTTGTAATCAGTTTAAAAATTTTTCATGGAATACAAAATAATGAGGTATATCAAATAACTTTTTTTACACTTTTTGATGGGGTAGATTTTGCTTTTAAAGTATCAGCTCTTGGATCTATTTTTAGTTTAGTGGCATCTTCATTATGGATACTGGCATCTATCTACACTATTGGTTATATGAGGGGTGCTGGTGAAAAAAATCAAACAAGATTTGTAATTTTTTATTCAATTGCAATCCATGCTGCATTGGCAATAGCTTGGTCTGGAAATCTTCTAGTCTTATTTATTTTTTATGAAATATTAACTTTTTCAACTTTCCCTTTAGTTGGACATAAGCAAAACGCTGAATCGCAATCTGCAGGAAGGCTCTATTTGTCGATTTTAGTGGGTACCTCTTTAATATTTTTCTTACCAGCTATATTTTGGATTTGGCTTAAAACAGGGACTTTAGATTTTCAAGATGGGGGAATACTTATGAATAAATTCCCAGCAGAGTACCTATCTTTTCTAATAGCTATGCTTGTGTTTGGTATAGGTAAAGCAGCAATTATGCCTATTCATCGTTGGTTGCCTGCTGCAATGGTGGCGCCAACTCCAGTTTCTGCATTACTCCACGCCGTTGCTGTAGTAAAAGCTGGTGTATTTAGCTTTCTTGTGGTCATTGTTTATATTGTTGGTCCAGACTTTTTACTTCAAACAAAAAGCTCTGACTGGTTAGTCTGGTTAGCATGTTTCACTATAATGGCTTCTAGTATCATAGCGATAACAAAAGATGACTTAAAAGCGAGATTAGCTTATTCTACTATAAGTCAACTTTCCTATATTATTTTGGGAGCAGCTTTGGCTTCATCTTTAGCTCTACAAGGGGCATCTTTTCATATTATAACTCATGCTTTAGGTAAGATAACTCTATTCTTCTGTGCAGGTGCTATTTATGTAACTGCCCATATTAAAAAGGTAAGTGACCTAAAAGGTATGGGCTACAAATTACCGTTAATATTTTTTGCTTACACTTTAGGGGCTCTTTCTATCATTGGGGTTCCTCCCTTTATTGGTTCTTGGAGTAAATTTTATTTAATCATGGGCTCTATTGAGAGAGAATTTATAATCGTTGCAATAATCTTAGGTATTTCCTCATTGCTAAATATTTATTATCTTTTACAGCCTGTAGTAATAGGCTTCACCCAAAACTCTAAGAAAGAAGTAAAATTAATTAAAGCCCCTTTAACTGTTTGGCCACCATTAATTACAGGTTTAGGCTGTTTAGTTTTCTTTTTTTATGCAAACTATTTTTTGAATAATATTAGTGGAGTAATAGTGAATTAAATGAAAAAAAATGATTTAAAGAGTATGGGTAAAAGCTTTACAAAATACATACTTATAATCGGAGCACTTTTAATTCTTTTAGACTTTACTTTTCACAGACATGAATACTTTTCCTTTGCCGAAATATATGGCTTCCCAGCATTTTTCGGTTTTGTAAGTTTTGTTTTTATAGTCATGTTAGGAAAGTGGCTGAGGAAATTCTTAATGAGGAAGGAGGATTATTATGATCAGTAGTTTAATTCCCGGTTTAATTATGATAATTACTTCATTCTTATTGCCAACCATTCCTCAATACTTTAGACATCCTTCGATGTTATTATCGGTGGGTTTATCAGCTTTATCTTTATTTAATGGTTATGGAACTTTTTTAGAGTGGGACATACTTGGTTTAAATTTAATATTATATCAATCAGATAGTTTAACTCTTCCATTTGCTATTATTTTTCATATTGCAGCTATACTTGTAATAATTTTTAGCTGGCACAGTAAAAATTTAATGGAGCACATGGCTACACTAGCTTATGCAGGCTCTGCTATTGGTGCTCTCCACGCAGGAGATTTTTTTAGTTTATTTATTTGGTGGGAAGCAACAGCTCTTACTTCAGTCTTTATAGTTTTTGCTGGAAATACAAATGCAGCAAAAGATGCAGCTATGAGATATTTGATCATTCAAGTTTCTTCAGGTGTATTACTTTTAATTGGCGCATGTTTAATGCTATATAAAACAGGAAACCATAATTTAGCTGTTCTAGATTTAAAAACAAATTTTGGAATTTTTATATTTATTGCTTTTGGAATTAAGGCTGCATTTCCTCTTTTAAATGGTTGGCTACAAGACTCTTACCCTGAGTCTTCGGTTACTGGCACAGTGGCACTTTCTGCTTTTACAACAAAATTGGCAATTTATGCTTTAGCTAGAACTTTTCCAGGCACTGACTCACTGATTTGGATAGGTGCAATAATGACAGCTTTTCCTGTATTTTTTGCAGTCATAGAAAATGATTTAAGAAGAGTTTTGTCATTTAGTCTTAATAACCAATTAGGCTTTATGGTTGTTGGTATTGGTATTGGGACAGAACTTTCTCTTAATGGAACGGTAGCGCATGCGTTCGTTCATATAATTTATAAAGCTCTTTTGTTTATGAGTATGGGTGCTGTTTTATACAGAGCTGGAACAACAAAAGCTTCTGAATTAGGTGGCCTTTACAAATACATGCCATTCACAACAATATTTTGCATTATAGGGGCCATGTCTATTTCTGCATTTCCGTTGTTCAGCGGATTTGTCGCCAAATCTTTAATAATGTCCTCGCTTGGAGGTATGGGAATGGTTTTAATTTATTTTATTTTATTCTTTGCATCCGCAGGTGTTTTGGAGCACTCAGGGATAAAGATACCTTACTTTGCTTTTTTTGCACACGAGAGGAAGAATAAAGTTAAAGAGGCTCCAATTAATATGCTCATTGCAATGGGCATCGCTGCTTTTTTATGTATTGCTATAGGTGTATTCCCAAAATATTTGTATCAAATACTTCCATACGCAGTTGAGTATCAGCCCTATACTTTAGACCATGTAATAAGTCAGCTACAACTTTTAGTTTTTGCAATTATTGCATTTTTATTTTTAGTTAAATTTAAACTTTATCCCTCCGAGATTAGATCAACTGTTTTAAATTCTGATTGGTTTTACAGAAAAATGTTACCTGGTATTGGTAAACCCTTATTTAAAAAAATAGGTTTATTAACAGATAGTTTATATAAAAATTTAGGTTTATCTTTTAAACAAGTATTAAGTAAATCTTATAAATTTAGTAATTTATCCTACATTAAAGTTACAACACCTAGTTTTGCAGGCACAATTCTAATATCAATTTTATTTATAATGTTAGTAATCGTTTTGGTGTGATTATTTTTTTATTTTTGCAGACTCTAGTTTAATAGCTTCTTGTATAAAAATTTGCCAAATTCTAACAATTATTTCAGTGTCAATTTTATTTTTTTTTGCTTTTGATTGAACAGACTTTAAAATATGAGTAATTCTTTCGTGATCAATTATTTCTTCTCTATTTTCCTTTAATTTAGTGACTTTGTGTATTTCTTTAAATCTATCACCAATCAGCTCAATAATCTTGTTATCAATATTATCAATTTTCTTTCTTACTTTTTTAAGCTCTTCAATGTTATTTTTTTTAGTCATTTTTTTTAATATTGTTGTACAGTAAATCTATATGAAATTAAAAAATTCTAAACATAAAGTTGCCGTATTTTGCGGATCTATGTTTGGATCAAACAAAAATTTTAAAGATTTAGCTATAACAGTTACAAAATATCTAGCACAAAATGATTATGACATTGTTTATGGAGGTGGAGAAAATGGATTAATGGGTGTTGTTGCTAAGACAGCATTAAAATATAACGCCCATGTAACTGGTATTATCCCATCTTTTCTAGATAAGCGTGAGAAAATTCACACAAAAATTAACAAAATATATGTTACGAAAACAATGGAGCAAAGAAAAAAAAAGTTTTTACAATTGTCAGATAGTTTTGTCGCTTTACCCGGGGGTGGAGGTACAATAGAAGAAATTAGTTTAGTAATCAGCGCTCTTCAATTGGGTGTTATAAAGGGTAAAAAATGTATTTTGTTTAATTACAATAATTATTGGTCTGATATAATTAATCAATACAAGAAAGTAATGAACTCCAAATTTGCTTATAAAAACTTTAAAGATTTATTTTCAGTTTGTAATAATCTAAAAGAATTTAAAGAATTATATTAATTCTTTCTTAAATAACTTAGCCAATTTTTTAATTCTTTGTGTCTTAACGTATCTTTTAACAAAGATTGACTATAACTCTTGTTATTAGGTCTTTTAAAGTCTTTGATTAACCCTTGTATTTGATTTTTACTAAACATTTTTTCTTTGAGTAAAATATTTTTTCTTGCATTTAAAATTTGTCCTGTGTATTTAAAATTAAATTCAGGATGATATTGGGTACCCCAAAATTTATTGCTTACAAGAGACTGAATTGAGTAATGATTGTCTGACAGAACATGAGATCGATTAGGCTTTTGGGATATATGGTCAATATGAGAAGCAAAAGCATCAAATATCAAGGGCTTACCTTTGTACATTGGATGATTCGCACCATATTTATTAATATTTATATTATAGGCTATCCCAATTTCTCTACCTTTAGGATTTTTTTTAACTGCGCCACCATTTGCAACAGTAAAAAGTTGCATACCCCAACAACTACCAAACATATTTACCTTTAACTTTGATAACTTTTTCATGAGAGAAATTTGGTTTTTAATTTCTCTTGTATTATCATAAATATTGAGACTTGAACCTGTCCACACAATGCCGGTAAATGATTTGATGAAACTTTCATCATAATTTTCATCTAAGTTCATAGATGGATAAATGAATGTAGTTTTTATTTTTGTATTAATTATTTTTAGTTGGTCTCTGTAAAACTCACATATTGGTTGTAATCCATATCTAGCTAGTTTACCCCATCCGTTTTTGTCATATCCATTAACTATTAGTAAATTCATTCATATTTAATATATTTAGATTAACCACATGTCAGCATTTATCTACAAGTCTTTGTCCGTCCTTTTTTTTGTTTTAATGAGTGTATGTATAAAAGCAACAGGCGACAACTTACCATTATTTGAGGTAGTTTTTTTCAGAAATCTATTTGCTCTTATTCCATTGATAGTTGTCATTTATTATTTAAATCTAAAAATATCTTCTATTAACAATTATAAACTTCATTTTTTTAGAGGTTTAGTAGGAATTTCAGCTATGAGTCTTTTCTTCATATCTCTTAGATATGTTCCGCTGATCGAAATGCAAACAATCAGTTTTTCATCTGTTTTTTTTATATCTATATTATCAATTTTTTTTCTGGGTGAAAAAATTGGATATAGGAGGGTAATTGCAATTATTATTGGTTTTATAGGAGTAGTAATTATTTTGAAACCGGACGTGAATTTATTAAACAACTATTCTGTTTTACCACTTTTAGCTAGTATTTTTTTGTCAATGGCAGTGATAATTCTAAAAAAAATATTAATAACTAATAATAATATTTTAACGGTATGGGCCTTTACTTTATTTGGAACAGTTTCAAGTTTATTTTTCTATAGTGATGATTGGATATGGCCAAATAATTTAGACTTAGTTTTTCTAATTGCTTCGGGTTTTTTAGGGTTTACTGCTCAATTTTGTCTTACAAAATCTTTTCAATTAGCAGAAGCCTCTGTTCTTGCTCCTTTAGACTTCACTTCTGTTGTTTGGGCATTTGTCATCGGTTATATTTTTTTTGGTGAGTTTCTCTCGAAAGAGGTGCTACTGGGAGGTCCATTAATTTTACTTTCAGTCGGATATATTTTTTATCGTGAAAGTGTCCTTCGAAAAAAAATAGTCCTTGGAAGCAATAAGCAATTTTAGAAATTTTTTAGACAGATTTAAAATTTTTTGATATTTAATCTTAATGGAATATTTGCACACAATGGTTCGAGTAAGTGATATTGAGCAATCACTTGACTTTTATTGTAATAAATTAGGACTAATTGAATACTCGAGAAAAGAGAGTGAAAAGGGTCGATTTACTCTAATTTTCCTTTGTGCTCCTGATGATAAAGACACTGCTGATAGTAAAAAGAAACCTCTTTTAGAATTAACTTACAATTGGGACAAAGAAGAATACAAAGGTGGCAGAAATTTTGGTCATCTAGCTTTTAGAGTAGATAATATTTATCAAGTTTGTGAAAATCTGATTAAAAAGGATGTTGTTATAAACAGGCCTCCTAGAGATGGATATATGGCATTCATAAAATCACCAGACGGCATATCAATAGAGTTACTTCAAAAAGGTGAGAGTCTTGAAATAAGAGAGCCTTGGGCCAGTATGCAAAATAATGGGTCTTGGTAGATTATATTTCTGAGAGTTTTTTTACTAGATCTTCTCTAGTCAGACTACCGTTATTTTGAGCTAATAGATCTAAGGCTTTACGTATTATGTCTTCATCTCCTGGTTCCTCAAGATCAGATAATATTATTTCTCTCAGTAATTCTGAATTATCGGATTGTCCAATATCATCTAAAATGTATTGAGCAAAGATTTTGTTTCTTGAATTTCTTTTTTCAAATTCTGTTTGCTCTTTTTGGCTTTGCTCTGCTTCAAAGGCTTTTTGTCTGTCTTTAAATTTGTCCATAATTCATTATTTCATAGTTGGCATGTTGAGTGAAGCCCCTGCGACATCATCTGGCCATCTCGATGTAATTGTCTTACGTTTGGTATAAAAATTAATCCCTTCTTCTCCGTGCATTCCATGACCACCAAATATTGAACCTTTCCAGCCACCAAAAGTATAAAAAGACATTGGAACTGGAATAGGAATGTTTATCCCAACCATTCCTATTTGGACATTTTTCATAAAATTTCTCGCTAATGAACCACTTGATGTATAAATAGAAGTGCCATTGCCAAACTGATGTTTATTAATCAGTTTTATAGCCTCTTCAAAATTATTCATATTAAGGACAGATAAAACAGGGCCAAAAATCTCTTCTTTGTATATAGTCATACCATCAGTAACATTATTAAATATTGTAGGACCAACAAAATTACCATTTTCATAACCTTGAAGACTAATTCCTCTTCCATCTAACTCTAATTTTGCACCCTCTTGAACACCTTTTTCAATATATGATAGAACTTTTTGTTTGTGTTCCTTTGTAATGAGAGGTCCCATTTCACTTTGTGGGTCTAAAGACTCCCCAACTTTGATTTTACTTGCCTTCTCCTTTAGTAAATCCATAAATGGTTTTTGAATATTTCCAACAGGCATAGCAACTGATGTTGCCATACAACGTTCACCAGCAGATCCAAAAGCTGCTCCAATTAGTCCATTTACTGCATCCTCTAAATTCGCGTCTTCCATTATAAGCATATGGTTTTTAGCACCACCAAGAGCTTGAACTCTTTTATTTGTTTTTGAACATTCGGTGTAAATGTACTTTGCAACAGGTGTTGAGCCAACAAAACTTACTGAAGAAATATCTTCACACTGAAGTATTAGATCTACAATATTTTTATCGCCATTTACAACCGTGAGGACGTTATCAGGTAGACCAGCTTCACTCATTAACTCTGCAAGTTTTAAAGAGCATTGAGGAACTTTCTCAGAAGGTTTTAACATAAAGGCATTTCCACATGCTATAGATAATGGAAACATCCACATTGGAACCATAGCTGGGAAATTAAATGGTGTAATACCAGCACAAATTCCCAAAGGCTGCTTAATATCAAACAAATCCACGTTTGTTCCAACGTTAATTGAGTGATTTCCTTTCAATAAATGAGGAATACCGCATGCAAAGTCAACTACTTCAAGACCTCTCTGCAAAGATCCTTTAGCATCAGAAAAAACCTTACCATGTTCTTCAGATATTATTTTTGCTATTAAATCAAAATTTTTTTCAATTAAATTTTTAAATTTAAATAAAATTTCACTTCTTTTCGTAATGGGTGTATTAGCCCATAAAGGTTGTGCTAATTTCATTTTATTGATAATTTTTTCAAACTCATCTCTTGTTGTTTTTGGAACATGCGCATATTCCTCACCCGTACTAGGTTTATATAATTTTATGAAGTCTTCAGAATTACTAGATATTGCTTTAGAGTCAGAGAAGTTTTCAATTATTTTCATGTGATGTTTTTAATATTAAATTTGTTTTTAGTAAAGATAATTGATTTATTTTAGTTAGTTTGATAGTATTAATTTATAAGGGGTGCTGAAAGGCTGAGAAAGGTGATACTTAACCCTCGAACCTGATCCAGGTAATTCTGGCGTAGGAAGTTTCCCTTAAATACTTTTAAAATAAGAGCAAATTAGATGGAAATTCTTTTTTTAATTTTATTTGGATTAATTTTTACTGCGTCATTCTTTTTTTTGAAAAAAAATGAATTATCAGATGATAAATTCGTTATTAAAAATAAATATAACTTATTTTTTTCAATATCTTCTTTTGTATCTTCTGCATTGGGTTTTTGGATAATATTTTCGCCTGCTGCAGCAGCTACTTGGGGTGGAATGGGTAATGTGATTGGTTACGCTCTTGGAGCTGCAATGCCTTTAGTTTTATTCATCTTTATAGGAAAATATGTAAGAAAGGTTTTTCCAAACTCAACAGGCTTTCACGATTGTATCGAAAATCGGTTTGGTAAGAACTTATCCCACTTTGTTATAATAGTTTCGTTAGTTTATATGACAGTTTTCTTAATAGCTGAAATTACAGCTATCTCAAAGTTCTTTAATTTTTTAAATGATACACCTTATTGGATTTCTTCAATGATAATTATATTAATTGCTTTATCGTACGTTCTAATTGGAGGATTGTCGGCAACAATATTCACCGATTTAATTCAATTCATATTCATTATAGGAATTTGTTTGTTTTTAGTTTTTAAAATTCCATTCCAAGACTTTTCAGATAACTCTTCATTTATGATCGAAAATGTACATTTATTTGATTTTAATAATCAATTCCTATGGATAACAGGTTTGACTTTTTTAGTAGCAGTTACATTTACCAATCTTTTTCACCATGGTAATTGGCAAAGAATTTATGCTGCTAAAGATAATAAAACGCTTAGTATTGGCTTAGTTATATCTGCTTTAATTATATTTATAATTGTTTATTTCATTGGATACTCTGGATTAGTTTCAATCTCACTTTACGCAATGGATGATCCTGATTTAACATTTGTGAAACTTTTCGGTTTACTCGAGACTTCATTTATAAAATACATTTTTGTAATATTAGCTGCTTCTCTTGTATTGAGTAGTATTGATACATTAATAAATGCTATAAATTCTCAGATTGTCTCCCTAAGCACAAGTTACTCCTTAAAATCCTCTTCAAACTTATACTTTATTATTGTTTTCTTGGTGGCAGTTTTCATACTATCCTCGCAAGGTTACAATGTTTTGTACGTCTTCTTAATTGCTGATTTAATTTGTTGTTGTTTAGTTTTACCTTTTTTGTTGGGATTATTTGGTTTTAATGTCACTACTAAACAAATATACATAATTTCTTTTTTGAGCTTACTACTGGGAGTATTAATATTTCCTGATCCCTCATTCAGCAAAAATATAATGAGCGATTTTCTAAATATTAATTTCACATTTATTAATAACTATAAATTATTCTCATCATTTTTAGTGCCAATTCTATTTTCAACAATATTGACACTTTTGATGAAAAGGAAAGGTATATAATGGAACATATTTATAATGATTTAAAAAACTTAAGAGATAAAGGAGCGCTTGTACATTGTATTACAAATTACGTGGCAATGAACATAAACGCTAATATTCTTCTCTCTATCGGAGCATCTCCTTTGATGTCTCATGCAACAAATGAACTTAAAGAAATAGCTGCTATATCGTCTTGTCTTGTTAATAATATTGGAACGTTAGACGATAATTGGAGGTATAGCTTTTTAGAGGCCTCTAAATATTATGTTGAACAAGAAAAACCAATCATATTAGACCCTGTGGGTTCAGGTGCGAGTAAGTTAAGAACTCAAACTTCTCTTGACATTATTAAAAGCTCTAAAAAATTAATTATTAGAGGAAACGCATCTGAAATTCAATCACTAGTAGATCAAAATAAAATATCTTCAAAGGGAGTTGACTCATCAATTGAAAGTCACGCAGCTATTGAGTCTGGAAAAATTTTATCTAACGAGAATAATTGTGTTGTATTTATAAGCGGTAGAGACGACTTCATTATTTATGAAGATAATGTCACTAAAATTTCAAATGGATCAAGTGTAATGACGAAGGTTACAGCTATCGGTTGCTCTTTATCGTGCATAGTAGGAGCATTTGCTGCTGTAGGTGAAAGTTTATACAAATCTGCGATAAGCTCAGCGGCTATTTTTTCAATCGCAGGAGAACTCGCAGCATCAAAATCAGAGGGGCCAGGAGATTTTCAAGTAAATTTCTTGAACAAATTAAATAATATTACAGAAAAAGAAATTTTAGATAATTTAAAAATTACTAGTGTTTAAATTTTGTTTTGTTACTGACGATAAACTTACACCATTAAGTAAGTTGGATAATTATTTGAAAATAATATTTGAGAGTAAGGTCGATTGTATTCAATTAAGGTTTAAAAATTTAAAAACAATTGATTTATACAACTTAGGAAAAGATTTAAAAAAAGATTGTGTTAGATTTAAAAAAACCCTCATTGTCAATGATCGTGTGGATATTGCAAAATCTATAAATGCTCATGGTGCACATATTGGTATGGATGATTTACCCTATAATCAAGCTAGAAAATTATTGGGAAGAAAAGCTATAATAGGAGTTTCAGCAAGTAATAAAAATGAATTCATAAAGGTAAAAAAGTTAAAGGGAGTTGACTACATAGGTGTTTCAGCCTTCTCTTCAAATACAAAAAAAGAAATGAAAAATTATTTTGGTTTAAGTGGGCTTAAAATTTGTGTTAAAGCTACAAAAATTCCTTTAATAGCAATAGGAGGAATCAATATTAGTGATGTAAATAGTATACTAAAACTAAAAATCCATGGAGTTGCTATGATATCATCTTTATTAAAAGGTAATATTAAAAAGAATTGTATGGATGTAAGTAAAATTATTTCAAGTTATGAAAAGATATAAAACTGTATTAACAATTGCAGGTTCTGACTCATCAGGAGGGGCAGGTATCCAAGCTGATATTAAAACTATAACATACTTTAAATGTTATGCGATGTCTGTAATTACTGCTTTAACTGCACAAAATACTCAAGAGGTAAAAAGTATTTTTAATACAACCCCAAAGTTTATAAGAGAACAACTTAATACGACGTGTAGTGATATTAAACCAGACTCAATAAAGATTGGTATGTTAAGTGACAAAAAAATTATTCAAGAAATTTCAAAATTTATTGACAACTATAAAATATCTAAAGTTGTTTTAGACCCTGTTATGGTGTCAACATCTGGTTATTTACTCTTAAAGAAAAGCGCTATATCAAGTTTAACTAAAAACCTTATAACAAAATCTATGATAATTACTCCTAATTTGGAGGAGGCAGAAATTCTAACAAATACCAAGATTAATAGTAAAGATGATATGATTAATGCAATTCAAATTTTAGAAAAAATTGGCGCTAAGAATATACTTATCAAAGGTCTAATCAAAAATGGAAAAATATTCGACTGTCTATTTTTAAAAAAAAATAAAAAAATTCACTTTTTTGAGTCTAGAATCATTAAAAGTAAAAACACACATGGAACTGGGTGTACATTATCGTCAGCAATTGCTTCGAATTTAGCTTTAGGTGAAGATATTTTAAATTCTGTCAAAAAATCAAGAAATTATATAAAAAGAGCCATAATCAAAGGAAGTTTGTATAAAATTGGTAAAGGTAGTGGTCCGGTTTACCATTTTTAACTTTAAATTTAGAAAAATTGCTATAAAAAGTTTATCAATATTTAGGCTTACTATTTGAATACTAATTAAAAAAATCTCATAAAATTTTTAACTATGTTTAGATACGCTAAATATTTACTACTTAAGATTAAGAAAGGACTATAAATGACTACAGGAACAGTGAAATGGTTTAACCCAAAAAAGGATATGGGTTTATTGCCCCTGATGGAGAAGATAAAGATATCTTTGTCCACATCACAGCTGTTCAACAAGCAGGTTTAGACCGCCTCGATGAAGGCGACAAAGTCGAATTTGAAGTTGTTGAAGACAAAGGCAAATCCAAAGCAGATCAGTTAAAAAAAGTTTAATTGATTTTGCGAATACTTTTTATTTTATCGTAGGCTTGATTTATCTCGGATAGTCTGTCTTCAGATTTAATGATTAATTCTTGAGGAACACCCTGCGCTCTTAATTGGTCAGGGTGTAACTCTTTACTTAGCTGTATCCATCTTTTTCTAATCTCACCATCAGAAGAACTTTTCTCAACTCCTAAAATTTTGTATGGATCAATTTGTTTATCCAGCCACATAGTTTTTATGCTTTCATATTGAGCTTTATTTAGTCCAAAATAATCAGAACAATTTTGAATAAATACTATCTCTGAGTCACTGATTTCACCATCAGCCTCTGCTATATAAAAAAGTAAGTTTAAAATCTGCTCCAAAACTTGAGGCTGTCCACGAAATAGCATTCCTATTTGTTGAGCATATTGATGATAGTCATCAGAGCTTTTTTTAGCTTCATTAAATATTTTGCTAACATCGCTTTGAAAATCAGGAGGTATTTTAAATTTTTCTTTAAAGGCGCTTATTTCATCAGTTGTAACTTGACCATCTGCTTTAGCCAGTTTAGCTGCTAAAATAATTATACCTATCGTTATAATTTCTTGTGGTGAATTAGAGGCTATATTAGAGTCAGATATTTGGTTTCGAATACGATCAACACTGTGACCCGCTATTACACCTAACATAGCTCCGATTGGCCCCCCAAGAGCAAAACCAAAAGTCCCAGCTAAAAGTTTTCCCCATATACTCATCTAAAATTTATTTTTTAAAAGTCTAATTAATTATTTAAGCCATTCGTTAGTTTTGTTAATGTCCTTAAGACTGCTTTCTGTGCCATGAGAAAAATGTTTGCTCATATCAGGGTAATATTTATAAGAAATTGGTTTTCTACCCATAGCAACTGCCATTTCTCTTACATGATGAGGGTCGGCACCGCAACAAATACCAATAAAATTTACATTGATGTCCATACATTGTTTGGTGAATTCAGCCATTTCAAACCTGTTACATGTTAATCCATCAAGAGCAATATGAGAAACATTACCATCTAAACAATTACAATTTGGATCCTCTATATACATGTGTGTTGGGAATTCTTCAGTTGTTCTATATGGAACAGGTAATGCAGCCACATGGCATGAGACTTTTTCTCTAATGCTTGGCAGCAGTTTCATTGTCATTTCAGGACCACGATAACAATTAAGACCAACTACATCAGCACCATGGTCTTCCAAAATTTTACAGGCCTCTGCAGCACTATGGCCTTCTCTTGTTTTGTCACCTTTAGGTATAGCAAGATTTACGACAGCTATTAAACCTGCATTTTTAATTTCCTTTAATGCTAATTTAGCTTCTTCAGTCCAATTAATTGTTTCAGCAATAACAAAATCAACATTTGCTTCTTTTGCCCAAGCTATTTGTTCCTCAAACATTTTTTGACAATTAATGTGAGATTGTTTGTCATCAGGGTCATAAATATTAGTATTAGCTACATTACCAGCGATCATTAAATCTAACTGGGGAAACTCAGCTGCAGCATTTTTTGCAATTTCTAATGCATTTTTTTGAAGAGGTTCTAATAATTCTTCCTTTCCAATTAAACGCAACTTTTCTCTGTGACCGTAATAAGTAAATGCTTGAACAACATCACTACCAGCTCTAATAAACTCTCTATGAAGTTGAGTTACTACTTCAGGATTATCAAGAACAACCTCAGGAACGTAAGTTCCTGCCTGTAAATATCCTCTTCTCTCCATTGCAAAAAGATAACCTTCTGCACACAAAATAGGTCCTTCATTGAGTCTCTGTATTAGATTCATATTGCCTCCTAAATATATATGGAGATTATTATAGCTTTTAAAAAAAATTCTATAAAAATTTCAAAATATTTTTGGATTTTATCCGTAGAAAATAATTCAAAGATCAGTATGTTTTAATCAAATGGAATTTGAAAATAAAATCAAGAGTCTTCCAATATGGAAAAATCTTGAAAATATTGAACCTTTAGAGGGAGGAATTACAAATCTTAATTTCCTGGTATCAGACTCTGGTTCTAAATCAGTTGTTAGATTAGGTTCAGATATACCAGAACATCTAGTTTATCGATCAAACGAAATTATTGTTAGTGAAGCAGCCTATCAAATAGGGGTATCTCCAAAATTAATTTATAATGAACCTGGAGTATTGGTCTTAGAATTCATTGAAAGTAAAACTCTTGAACCAAAAACTGTAAGAGAAAATTTAAATAAAATTGTTCCGATCATAAGAAAAATTCATGATGAAATACCTAACAAGTTATCAGGTCAGCCTCAAATTTTTTGGGTTTTTTATGTCATAAAGTACTATTCAAATTACTTATTAAATAATAATAGCTTTCACATTTCATTAATTCCAAGTTTATTAAAAAAAGCAGAAAAGTTAGAAAAACTCTCCTCTCCAAGAGAAATTGTATTTGGTCATAATGATTTATTGGCTGCAAATTTTCTTGATGATGGTTCTAAAATATGGGTAGTAGATTGGGAATATGGTGGTTTTAATGATCCTTTATTTGATATAGGAGGTTTATCTTCTAATAATGATTTAGATGAAAATCTAGAAAATGAAGTTTTAGAAATGTATTTTAAAGAAAAACCATCAAAAGATTTAATAATTAAATATAACGCAATGAAAACTGCTAGTTTATTAAGAGAGACAATGTGGAGTATGGTCTCTGAGATCACTTCTAAGATAGAATTTAATTATGCTGAGTATACTTCAGATAATCTCAAAAAATTTGAGGAGTCATTTGACAAACTATAATGATAGATAGTTCAAAAATTGTAGTAATTGGGGGTGGTATAGTAGGTTGCTCTACTGCATATCACTTAGCTGATTTAGGACATGAAGTTGTACTTATTGAAAGTGGTAAATTAACATCTGGTAGTACATGGCATGCTGCTGGACTAGTTGGCCAATTAAGAACAAATGCAAATATTACTCAATTATTAGGATATTCTGTTGATCTCTATGACAAGCTTGAAAAAGAAACAGGATTAGGAACAGGATGGAAGATGAATGGTGGATTAAGACTAGCTTGTAATAAAGAGAGATGGCAGGAGGTTTTAAGACAAACTACTACAGCTCATTCATTTGGTTTGGAGATGGAGCTACTTACTCCAAAAGAGGCTCAAGATTTATGGCCTATAATGAATATAGATGATGTATATGGAGCAGCTTTCCTTCCTACAGATGGACAAGCAAATCCGACAGATATTTCACAAGCATTGGCCAAAGGAGCTAGAAACAAAGGAGCAAAAATATTTGAGGAAACTAGGGTATCAAAGGTAATTATAAATAATAGCGTAATTGAAGGTATTGAAACATCTAAGGGTAAAGTAAAGTGTGAAAAAATTGTTTGTTGTTGTGGTCAGTGGACCAGACAGTTTGCACAAGATGTTGGAGTTAATGTCCCTTTAGTATCTTTTCAACATCAATATTTGGTTACTGAAAAAATAGAGGGTGTTAAATCAGACCTTCCTACTTTAAGAGATCCTGATAGGTTAATTTATTTTAAAGAGGAGGTTGGAGGCCTTGCAATGGGAGGGTATGAACCAAACCCTTTATCATGGGCTGAAAAATCAGTACCAGAAGATTTTCATTTTTCACTTTTAGACTCAAATTACGATCATTTTGAACAAATAATGAATAATGCTCTTGGAAGGGTCCCTAGTCTTGAAACTGCTGGAGTCAAAGAATTAATAAATGGACCTGAGAGTTTTACACCAGATGGAAACTTTATTTTAGGAGAGAGTCCTGAATTAAAAAACTTTTATGTTGGCGCAGGTTTCAACGCATATGGGATAGCTGCTGGAGGTGGAGCGGGAATGGCACTTGCAGAATGGGTAGCCAATGGAAGACCACCTTACGATTTATGGCCAGTTGATATAAGAAGATTTGGAAAACCCCATCAAGATTTGGAGTGGGTAAGAAAAAGAACTTATGAGGCTTATGCTAAACATTACACTATGGCATGGCCTTTTGAGGAAAACTCCTCAGTGAGAGAATTTAAAAAATCTCCAATTTATGAAAAACTTAAAAACTCAAATGCATGTTTTGGTGAAAAAATGGGTTGGGAGAGACCTAATTGGTTTGCACCAAAAGGAAGTGAGCCTAGAGATATTTATTCCTTTGACAGACAAAATTGGTTTGAATTTGTTGGAAATGAAGTAAAGGCCGCAAGAGAGAGTGCTGTTCTAATTGACCAAACATCTTTCGCTAAGTTTGTCGTATCAGGTAAAGACTCACTACAAGCTTTAGAGTATTTATGTGCAAATAAAATTGATAGACCAATTGGTTCGACAATCTATACCCAAATGTTGAATGATGATGGTGGAATCGAATGTGATTTAACAATAACAGTTATAGATAAAAATACCTTTTATATTATAACTGGAACAGGGTTTATGACTCATGACTATGATTGGATAATTTCAAATATTCCAAATAATTTAGAAGTAGAAGTTAAAAATATAACATTTGATAATTCAGTTTTTTCATTAATGGGACCAAATTCTAGAAAGATCCTTCAAGGACTTACAAATACAGATTTATCAAATGATAATTTTCCATTTGCTTCATGTAAAAAAATCAAAATTGCTTCAAAAGATGTTTATGCAATTAGAATAACCTATATGGGTGAGTTAGGTTGGGAGCTCCATTTCCCAATAGATTTTTCCTCAGAAATTTATTCAAAGATAATGGAATATGGAAATCAATTCGGGCTAGTTAATGCTGGATATCGATGTATAGAGAGTTGTCGTTTAGAAAAGGGCTACAGAGCTTGGGGTTCAGATATCGGGCCAGACCATACTCCTCTTGAGGCTGGATTAGGATGGGCAACTAAAATTAACTCTGACAAAGATTTCATTGGAAAAAAAGCACTATTAAATCAAAAATCAAAAGGTTTGAAAAAGATTTTTGCAGGTTTTACGTGTGATGATCCAAATCAAATCCTTTTAGGAAGAGAAACTATATTTAGAGATGGTAAACAAGTAGGTTGGTTATCAAGTGGAGGTTACGGACACACCATAGGCAAATCTATTGGTTATGGGTATATAAGAAGTAAAGATGTTATTGATCAAAACTTTGTAGAAAATGGTAATTATGAATTAGAGATAGCTACTAAAAAAGTTCCCTGCAATGTGCATCTTTATCCTATCTATGATAAAGAGATGACTAAGATTAAATCTTAAGCTCTTTTATTTTTAAAAAAGAGTATTTTGTAACAATATTTTGTGTTTTATTTGTTTTTAAAATTTCTAAAATTTGTTTTTTTTTCATCGGGATTATCTTTATATATTCTCCCTCATTAGGATTTATAATTTTAAAGTTTGTAATTCTAGGTAGGTATGCAAGATAGATATCAGTAATTTCTTCTAAAATATCTGGGGCAATAATGAGGGACTCCAACTTTTTTACCGAAATAGGTTTGACTCCAAGTTCCTCTTTAATTTCTCTGATAATAGCTTGTCTACTTGATTCTTTCTTGTTAATCCCACCTGCTACTATTTCTAGAGGGTAGGGTGAAAATTTATTAAAAAAATAATTTGGTCTCATCTGTCTTATGAAATAAAAAACTTGATCCTGTTTATTAAAACAAATAGCTGAGACACTATTTCCATTATAAATGTAATTTTCTCTTATCTCTTTAAAATCAAGTTTATTAGTATATTTAATAAATAATTCATAAATATTTTTATAGATCTTCCTCTTCTTAATATTTGTCATAGTTTTTGGATCTTGTAAGTTGTTTAACTTAGTTTATTTTATTGAAATTCAAATGAAAGTTTTAGTTACTGTCAAAAGGGTCGTTGATTACAAAGTACAGATTAGAGTAAAAAGCGACAATAGTGGAGTAGAAACACAAAACGTTAAAATGTCTGTTAATCCACCAGATGAAAATGCCATTGAAGAGGCAGTAAAGCTTAAGGAACAGGGTCTTGCAAATGAGATAGTATCTGTATCTATTGGAGATGATAAATCCCAAGATGTTTTAAGAACATCCATGGCTATGGGGATTGATAGGTCTATATTGGTTAAAAGTCAAAACACATTAGAGCCATTAGCAGTTGCTAAAACACTAAAAATAATAATTGATAAAGAAAAACCAGATCTCGTTTTAATGGGTAAACAAGCTATTGATGATGACTCAAATCAAACAGGTCAGATATTATCTGCATTATTAAATTGGCCACAAGGATGTTTTATTTCAAATTTAAAAATTGAAAATAATAAAGTTTTTATATCAAGGGAGATAGATGAAGGTATTGAAAACCTAGAAACTTCACTTCCAGCTGTTTTAACATGTGATTTAAGATTAAACACACCAAGGTTTGCCTCTCTTCCAAATATAATGAAGGCTAAAAAAAAACCTCTTGAGACAATTGATATTGACACTCTTGGAATTGATACATCATCAAAAATTAAAACCTTAAAAGTAATTGAGCCTCCAAAAAGGAAAGCAGGGATTATGGTTAATGATGTTAAAGAATTGGTTCAAAAACTAAAATACGAGGCAAAAGTAATTTAAATGTCTGTACTTGTAGTAGCGGAACATGATAACAAAAATTTAAAATCATCAACTCTTAATACTATTAGTGCTGCTGAAAAATTAAGCGAAGATATTCATCTTTTAATTTTAGGTAATAAAATTGAAGATCTTGCTAAAAGTTCAAAATCAATACAGTTAATTAAAAAAGTAATTATTTGTGATCATGAGAAATTAGAAAATCAAATACCAGAATTATCATCTCCTATTATTTCTAATTTAGCTGAAAACTATTCACACATTTTAGCACCCTCTAGTACATTTGGAAAAAATCTACTACCTAGAGTATCTGCTCAGTTAGATGTCACGCAAATAAGTGATATCATAGGTATAGAGTCCCAAGATACTTTTATCAGACCTATTTATGCGGGAAATGCTATTTCTTATGTTCAAACTGATCAAAAAATTAATTTAATGACTATCAGGCCCACTTCTTTCGAAAAATGTGAAGAAGTAGGGGGTGATGCTGCTTTAGAAAATATTACTTTCATTGACTCAGAGGTTAAAACAACATTTGTAAGTAGAGAAGTATCAAAGAGTGACAGACCTGAATTGGGTAATGCTCGAGTGGTTGTATCTGGAGGTAGAGGACTAGAAAACTCTGATAATTTCAAACTTTTATATGATTTAGCTGATAAACTTAATGCAGCTGTTGGAGCGTCGAGAGCTGCTGTTGACTCAGGATATATTGGCAATGAATACCAAGTCGGACAAACTGGTAAAATGGTTGCTCCTGAGCTTTATATTGCCGTAGGTATATCCGGTGCAATACAGCATTTAGCGGGTATGAAAGAAAGTAAAGTCATAGTCGCTATTAATAAGGATTTAGAGGCACCAATATTTAATATAGCTGACTACGGACTTTCTTCGGATTTATTTCAAGCAATACCTGAAATTATTAAAGAGTTAGATCTACTTAATCAGATAGAATCGTAATATTTAATATATAATCAATATTATGAGCGAAGTGCAGAGAGAAGAATTAAATTATGATGTAGTAATAGTTGGAGCTGGTCCAGCTGGTTTATCAACAGCAATTAAACTAAAACAACTCGATACGAATTTGTCTATTTGTGTACTTGAAAAAGCATCTGAAGTCGGAGCTCATATTTTAAGTGGTAATGTTTTTGAAACTAAGGCTTTAGATGAACTCATTCCAAATTGGAAAGAACTTGATAGTCCAATCAAAACATCAGTAACATCAGAAGATTTTTTATTTTATACAAAAACTAAAAGTATGAAGGTGCCAAACTTTTTTTTACCAAATGTCTTAAAAAATCATGGAAATTACATAATTAGCTTATCTAATCTTTGTAAATGGTTAGGTGAATTTGCCGAAAACTTAGGAGTAGAGATTTTTCCAGGATTTGCAGCTAGTAAATTACTTTATGATAATGATCAAAAGGTAGTTGGTGTTCAAACAGGTGATATGGGTTTAGACAAAGATTTTAAACCTAAAAATAATTATGAACCTGGGATTAATATCAAAGGTAAAGTTACAGTTTTATCAGAGGGATGTAGAGGTCACCTGGGAAAAGAGGTTCTTAAAAAATTTAATTTAGACTCCAACAACAAATCTCCTCAACAATATGGTATAGGCTTTAAAGAAATTTGGGAGATCAACTCTGAAAATCACCAACTTGGTAAAGTTTCACATAGTGTGGGATGGCCTCTTGAAAGTGATACATATGGAGGTAGTTTTTGTTATCATGCTGAAAATAATCAAGTATACCTAGGTTACGTAATCGGTTTGGATTATAAGAACCCATACCTTTCTCCTTATGATGAATTTCAACAGTTTAAAACTCACCCTGATATCAAAAAATTATTAGATGGTGGTAAAAGAATTTCTTATGGTGCAAGAGCTCTAATAGAGGGAGGATTGCAGAGCCTTCCACAAATGCACATGCCTGGGGCATTATTGATAGGATGTGATGCAGGCACTCTTAATATGCCAAAAATTAAAGGATCACATACCGCAATGAAAAGTGGAATAATTGCTGCAGAAGTCATCAATGATCACATAAATAGCAATAAAGAACTGTCAGAGTATGAGTCAAAATTTAAAAACTCATGGGTATTTGAAGAATTATACAAAGCAAGAAATGTAAAGCCCAGTTTTCAATGGGGCCTGATACCTGCAATGATTTTTACTGGATTAGATCAAAAAATATTTGGAGGTAGACTTCCCTTTACCCTTCAACATAAGTACGCTGATCATGAATCTTTGATCCCAGCTAAAAAAGCAAAAAAAATTACCTATCCTAAATATGATGGTGTTATTACTTTTGATAAACCCAGCTCAGTTTATCTATCAGGAACTAACCACGCAGATGATCAACCTAATCATTTGTTACTTAATGATAAAGATCTGTCAACTAATTTTACTATTGAAGAATACGACGAACCTGCCCAAAGGTATTGCCCTGCAGGTGTGTATGAAGTTGAATTTGATAATGACCTCCAAAAAAAAATTTTAAAAATTAATTCTCAAAATTGCATTCATTGTAAGACATGCGATATTAAAGAACCTTCTCAAAATATTGAGTGGGTAACTCCTGAGGGTGGGGGTGGACCTATTTACTCTGGGACCTAATTAAAGTCGTATTCAAAGTTTTGCGAAGTTGCATTGATATTTACTAATTTAGCACCATGCTTTATATGAAAATGTGTAGCAATAGGTGTTAAAGGAGAAAGTGTGATAAAGCGATCTATATTTTTCATCTCATCTTTAACAAGCTTTTTTGTTGTAAAAATAGTTTGTTTACCTGCTCCTCTTTTTCTTGACCAAACAGTATAGGCTACAGCAATATTTGCGTTTTTTTCATGAAAAGCATTTTTGCTCATTAAGTCTAATTCTTTCATTGTTTGTGGTACATCGTTACAGAATGCTAGACAAATAAACCCTTCAACATCTTCATTAGATTTTAATCCATAAATCTTGCGGCCATACGAGGTGCGAAATTCATTGTCAATGTCTGGTCTGATTGGATCTTCGCTAGTATCCACTGAGTCTAACTCAACTAATTCTGCCTTTGAAAGCCAACTAAAAAAATTACTTAATTTATTTTTAAATTTTTCCAAATTACAACCATTGACGCTTCATAGCTAAAACATCCTCATCACCATGTAAAATTATGGAAGCTAAACTATCAATTTTTGGCAAAATACTTGATACATAAATGCTTGATGTAGCTATTTTTGCGTCCAGAAATTCATTATCAATTTCACCTTTATCTTTTAATTCAAGTGATTTTTTGGCAGTTTTAATCATCATCCAACCTCCAAAAATATAACCTAACATCATTAAATAATTTACACTCGATACAGCAGGTCTTTTTTTATTGTTAGATGTAGAAACAATGTGCTCAACAACTTTTTTTGCAGAGTCAATTGAACTATCCATTTTTTTACATAACTCTTTTAACCGATCTGAACTCGCAGATGCTTCTGTATCAGTTTTAATTTCATCAATTAATTCTAATATGCTTTTACCATTGTCTCGAAGCGTCTTCCTAAAAACTAAATCATTTGCTTGAATTGCAGTTGTGCCCTCGTATATGGGGAGAATTCTAGCATCTCTATAATGTTGTGCGATTCCTGTTTCTTCAATAAAACCCATTCCACCATGAATTTGAATAGCATTTGATGTAATCTCAAGTGACCTTTCAGTCAACCACCCTTTAATAATAGGTATCATTAAAGATGATTTTGTTTCCCAATATTCACTCTCATCTGACTTAGTCATATCCAAAGAAAAAGCTCCATAAATTGCAAGAGCTCTCATAGCTTCGATTTCTGATTTCATAGTCGAGGACAATCGAAGCACATCTGGGTGATGAATAATAGGATCGCCTTTCTGACCATCAATTGGAACTCCTTGAACTCTATCAAAGGCATACATTTTAGATTGTTGGTAAGCTCTTTCAGAAACAGCAAGTCCTTGTACTCCAACTGAGAACCTTGCATGGTTCATCATTTCAAACATAATATTTAAACCCTGATTTTCTTCTCCAACTAAATAACCAATTGCTCCATCCTTTTCACCAAACTGTAAAACTGCAGTAGGAGAACCTTTAACACCAAGTTTTTTTTCAATAGACAAACAGGTTACATCATTTTTTTTGCCAATACTGCCGTCATCATTTGAAATAAATTTAGGAACAAGAAAAACAGAAATACCTTTATTACCCTCTGGCGCTTCAGGTGTTCTGGCTAAAACCAAATGAATAATATTCTCAGATAAATCATGTTCCCCATAGGTAATATAAATTTTTTGTCCATAAATTTTATAATGACCATTTTCTTTTATGGCTTTAGTTTTAATCGTTGACAGGTCTGTTCCGGATTGTGGCTCAGTTAAATTCATTGTACCTGTCCAATGACCTGATGCTAATTTTGGTATATAAAAGCTTTTTTGATCTTCTGATGCTGATTTTTGTAAAGCATATATCAGACCTTGTGTTAATAGATGGCAAAGCGCCAATGACATATTAGAGCTATGCCAAATCTCATTAACAGCGGCAGATAAAGTTACTGGTATCTGTTGACCACCAAATTTTTCTTTGGCCTCTAAGCCAAACCACCCACCATCTCTTAAACTCTCATAAGCCTCTTTGTAGCCTTTAGGAGTTACGACTTCACCAGTATCGAGTCTTTTTGAGCCCTCATGGTCTCCTGAAAGGTTACAAGGGTCTAACACTTCAGAAGCTATTTTTCCAGCCTCTTCAAGAACAGCTTCAACTAAATCATCAGAAAATTCAGAATAATCACTAACTTTATTTAGTTTGCCTAAATCTATTAGATTTTTAATTACAAAATTTAAATCTTTGATTGGAGCTTCGTACATGACTTATATATATACTTTTCTTAAGTTCCTGCCTAAAGAAATTAAAATCTCGTGTTCATTAGTCCCAGTTTCGTATGCAATTCTCTCATATCGTTGATTACTTCCAATTATTTCGACAGGTTTGCCTAGATACAATTTGTTATTGGGAACTTTAGACACATCAATCGTGATCAAGTCCATTGAAACTCTTCCTAAAATTCTACATTGAAATTTATCTATATAAACAGATGCTTTATTACTTCCGCTTCTAAGAAATCCGTCAGAGTAACCAAAATCTATTGTTGCAACTTTTAAGTCTCTTTTAAGTTTATAAGTTTGGCTGTAGCCAATTGAATTTCCTTTTCTGACATTTTGAACTTGTAATATAGGTGAGTAAATACTCATAACCTGTCTTAAGTTAAATCTTTTTTTATAGAAAGGATTAATTCCGTATAGACTTTTTCCAGGTCTTACATAATTTAAATGATATTGCTTTCCTAAAAAAATTCCAGAGGAATTAGCTATGCTTAAAGGTAAATTAAAATTTTTATTTACGTCAATAAGTTTATTTAATTGTTTACTTGACTCATTTTTTTTTAAATCATCTGCAGAAGATAGGTGAGACATTAAAAAAATAATATTTTTTTTATCGATTAAATTTGAATATTTTTCAAGTTCGCTTGACTGCAATCCAAGACGATTCATTCCAGTATCAATATGCAAAACGTACTTAAGTTTTTGTGAAGTTTTTAATAAAGATAATTGATCGATATTATTAATAATAGGAATTATTTTATATTTTTTTATTTCTTTTAAATCATTGTTTGAAATCACACCTGATAACAGGTAAATATTTATATTTTTAAAATTTTCTCTCAGTTTGATAGCATCATCTAACCTGGCAACATAAAAATCTTTACATTTATTCGTTTTTAATATTTTACAACATTCCAAAATGCCGTGCCCATAGCCATCACCTTTTATTACGCTTATAATCTTTGAATTACCTGAAAACTTATCGATTTGCCTGTAATTATGCGACAGATTTTCTTTACTCACGAAAATCATTTTTTTGTTGATTTTTTGGTTTTTTTTAAAGACTAGTTGTTTCATATTTTGGATTTTAAGGCTTCAACCTTGTTGTCTTATGCCCTATATTACTTCTACTATTATAATAGATATAGGAGGAGTAAATGAAAAAATTTATTTCATTATTTTACGCTCTAGTCCTGTTTGCTGGTTTTACAACTGTAGCAAAAGCGGCAGACCCGATTAGAATTCCAGTTTTAAACTGGTCAAGCCAAATCGTTATGGCTAACGTTATGGCACAAGCTTTTGAAGAGCTTGGTTATGATGTTGAATTAGTCCCTGCTGAGTCAGCAACAAGATATGAAGCTGTCAGAGTAGGTGAGCTTCACGTTGCTCATGAAACATGGCAGTCAACTATGGCTAAACCATTTTATGAAGCTATGGATAAAGGTGGTTTAATCGATGCTGGTTCACACTTAGCTCCAACTCTTGAAGATATGGGTGTTCCACAATGGGTTATTGATGAAAATTTATGTCCAGGTCTTCCAAATTGGGAAGCTTTAAAATCTCCTGAGTGTCAAGCTAACTTTGCTACACCTGACTCTGAAGGTAAAGGTAGATGGTTAGAGGGTCCTTATGAATGGCACACTGATGTGATGCCTAACAGACTAAAAGGTCTTGGTTTAGATGATCAGTGGATGGTTAAGTTTGCTGGTAGTGCTGATGCACTATGGGCAGAACTAGCAGCTGCAAAAAAAGAAGGTAGAGGAACAGTGATCTTTAACTGGACACCAAACTTTACTGATGCTGAGGGATTTGTATTTATTGAATTCCCACCTTTCTACCAAGGTTGTAGAATTGAAGACGGCGGTTCTGTTGAGACAACTGGTTGTGGTTCACCAATTGGTTGGTTAAAAAAAGCAGCACACATCAAGTTCCCAATCACTCACACATCTGCATATAAATTTTACACAAAAATGGAATTTACATCAGGTAACATTGGTGAAATGGCTAACTATGTTGATAACGGTGGTATGACTCACGCAGAGGCAGCTACTGCATATATTGCTAATAACAGAGATCAAATCGATCTCTTCATGAAGTAATATAATATTTTTAAAATCCTCCCTTAAATGGGAGGATTTTACTTTTAATTTTTTTTGATAGGTTAATCTTATGTCACCAACTATTAGTTGCGATTCTGTCTACAAGATCTTTGGCGCCAATGCGAACAAGCTATTAGCAGACTCTAATGGGTCTGTGGATGCTAAACAATTTCAAGAAGCAGGATGTATAGTGGGTGTAAATAATGCCTCTTTTGATGTTGAAAAAGGAGAGATGTTAGTTGTCATGGGCCTATCAGGCTCAGGAAAATCCACCTTATTGAGATGTATTTCAAGATTGACTGACGCAACCGCAGGTAAAATATTAGTTGACGGTGAAGATATTTGTTTAATGAACAACAAACAATTAGTTGAGCTTAGAAGAGAGAAAATGGGAATGGTTTTTCAAAATTTTGCCCTACTTCCTCATAAAACAGTCATTGAAAATATTGCCTTCCCCTTGCAGGTAAAAGGAGTCAGTACAGAAAATAGTATGTACAAGGCTTTAGAAATGGTCGAATTGGTTGGGCTCAAAGGAAGAGAAAATTACTTTCCAAGAGAGTTATCTGGTGGACAGCAACAAAGAGTAGGAATAGCTAGATCACTGGCAGTTGAGCCAGACATTTGGTTTTTAGATGAACCATTCTCTGCATTAGATCCTTTAATTCGAAAAGAAATGCAGGATGAATTTTTAAGACTTCAAGGGGTTCTTAACAAAACAATTATGTTTGTTACGCACGATTTTGATGAGGCTCTTAGATTAGCTGATCGTATTGCAATTATGAAAGATGGAATTATTGAACAATTAGATACCCCGGGTAATATTGTTTTAAACCCCGCAACTGATTATGTTAAAAAATTTACAGAAGATGTTCCTAGAGAAAAAGTATTAAAAATAGAGTCTATAATGGATCCTAAGGACACAAATGCTTCAGACAATCTAAAAGTATCTAAAGACGACATTATAGAGAGTGTTGCTGAAAAAATTCTTAATAGTAAAGAAATAATAAAAGTTATAGATCCTAAAGATAGTTCAGAAGTTGGATCAATCAACCCTTCAAAAGTAATAAAAGTTTTATTTGGTGGATAAGAACTACTTAGAAACTATAAGAAATTCTAAGCCAGCTCAATTTGGCATTCTTATATTTATTTTTCTTATTCTTTATTTTCTTATTCCACAAAGTGAAAATAATTATTTATGGAGACTCCCATCAGTCCTTAAAGGAATTCCATTAGCAATTAATAACGTAATCTTTAATGCTTTATATGAGTGGTTTCCATTAAAGGTTTGGGATCCAGTCTTTGAAATGTACGAAGAAAAAGCTGCTTTTAGAGAATTCACTAAAGCTGTTTCACAAGGCTTGCTCTTTTTAATCACTGTCGTAAGAGAACTCTTATTAGGCGGAGACAAAATAATAGACGTATTTGTAAGCGACTCATGGCTAAAAGAAAATGATTGGTTAAGTTGGCCTGCATTGCCTTGGACAGCAACAACTGTGGGTGCATTTCTTCTTGGATACCAGCTAAATGGTATCAGGCTCGGGCTTTTAGGGGGTATCGGTGCATTATACATTTCGGTATTTGGAAATTACGTTCCGTCAATTCAAACATTGTCATTTGTGTTGATTACTACACCAATTTGTTTCGTTCTTGGTCTTTCTTTTGGAATTTGGGGATACCTTGATAAAAAGGTCGAGACTGCCTTACAACCAGTTTTAAATGTCATGCAGACTATGCCTCAGTTTGCATATTTAGTTCCAATTATCGCTTTATTTGGATTAGGAGATCACGCCGGTTCAATCGCTACTATTATTATTGCAACTCCACCTATGATAAGAAATACAATTCTTGGACTGAAAAGAATTTCTCCTGAAGTTGTTGAAGCAGGCTTAATGAGCGGGTGTACAAAACCGCAATTGCTTTTTAAAGTTTTAATTCCAGCAGCTAGAAGAGATATTCTTAATGGCGTAAATACAGTTATCATGCAATGTCTAGCAATGGTTGTCATAGCTTCATTCGTAGGAGCTAAAGGCTTAGGTTTGAATTTAAAAATTGCACTCAACAGTTTAAAGATTGGAAAAGCAGCAGAGGCAGGTTTGTGTATTGTTATTATCGCGGTTATCCTCGATAGATTTACAAAAGCTTGGGCTGATAAACAAAAAGACTATTTTGAAAATTTAACATTCTTCCAAAGATATAAATTATTAATTATTTTTGCTATTTCTGTCGTCATTTTTTCAATCATTGCTTTTATATCTGGTGGTTACTTTGATAAAATAAATTACTTATATGTTATTCCCATAGAAAAAGGTTTAACAATAGCTCATTATATTGATGGTGCAGTTGACTGGGTTTGGGAGACATTTTTTTACTCATTAAATTCTTTTAATAAGTTTTTGCTCACGCAAGTATTAGGACCAATGAAACATGCCTACTTAGGTATGCCAGTTATTGCAACATTTACACTAGCGATGGGTGCAGCGTATATTGTAGGTAATGCAAGAACTGCTTTGATTGTTGGCGGTATGTTATTGTTTATTGCGTTATCTGAATATTGGGACAGAGCTTTAATTACAATGTATATGGGCTCATTTGCCGTAATTATGGCTTCACTTAATGGAATTATTTTAGGTTCAATATTTGGTAGAACTGAAAGAGGCGGAAGAATACTATTATCTTTCTGCGATTTTTTTGAAACATTCCCTTCTTTCGTTTACCTAATTCCAGTTATATTCTTATTTAATATAACTGACACTTCAGTGCTAATCGCAGCTATTGTTTATGCTACTGTTCCAGCAACAAGATATACGGTTTGGGGTTTAAAAAGTGTTCCTCTATCTCTTCACGAGGCTGGAACTATGTCAGGAGTTTCAGCTTTTCAAAGATGGACAAATATTGAAATACCCATTGCTTTCCCAACAGTTATGTTGGGAGTCAACCAAACAGTTGTTTTCTCTCTTCAGATGGTAATTTTAGGGGCCCTTATAGGAACTGAAGATCTAGGACAAATTATTTTTGGTGCTTTATCTAGAACAAAAGATGGTGCAGGTGTCGCTTTAACACTTGGAATATTTGTCTCTCTTATAGCTATATGTGTAGATGTTATTGTTAGAAATTGGGCAGAGGAAAGAAAAAAAGCTCTTGGATTAGCATAGAGAATGATCATCCCAAGAGTTACTCAACCTTATGAACCTGGATTACCAGCTCTTGGTGACGACTTAGAAAATTATTTGGTAACTGGCGGAGGTTCTCTCACATTAAAATTAGAACCAGATGATAAATTTAAAATAATTAATTTAGAAGGCCATCAACAGGCTGAGGTTGTATGCTTTAATTCAAAGAGAGAATGTAATCTATCAGCATTAGGCCTCAATAACGAACACAACGGACAATTAACAAAAAAAATTCTTATGAGCGAGGAGGAATCAGCTCAAATAGCACGTACTAAATTAAAAAAACTTGGATATGAGGTAGAGTCTATTAATCAATCAATTTTAGTATTTTCTCAAAATTCACTTTCAGGTTCAATTGAGGAGTTTAAAACAAACGACTCCATTGTTTGTATAATTTCTGCACCAGGCGAAAGTGAAATTACACATGAAAATATTCCTGCATCCGAACTACGAGTAATTGTTCAAAGAAATAAAAAACGTCAAGAGGGGGAATTTTTATTACCAGACCCTTTAATGGATCCTGTTGAAGAAATCTTTGTTAAAAGATACACCGCAATGGCCTATGAGGTCAAAGAAGGAGATTTTATTCAGATAATTGATGTTTATGGAAGACAATGTTCTGACTTTATGGCATTCGACTCAGAGAGTCTTCAAAAAGGCCAAGAGTTCTCAATAGATACAACTAATAGTAGATATCTAATGGGAAGTGCTTTTCCAATGCCAGGTCTCCATTCCAAATATTACGATGAAAATCAAATGCCCATGGTTGAAGTCTACAGAGACACTGTCGGAAGACATGATACGTTTGGTACTGCATGTACTTCAAAATTTTATGATGATATTGGTTATTTTGGTCATCCAAATTGCTCTGATAATTTCAATTATGTATTAGATAAGTTTTCTGTGAGAAAAAGACTAGGTTGGAATGCTATAAATTTATTTTACAACACAGCCATTGATGCAAATAATGCTTTAATTTTTGATGAACCATGGTCTAGACCAGGAGACTATGTGATGTTTAAAGCCCTGAAAAATTTAGTTTGTGTCTCCTCTGCCTGTCCAGACGATGTAGATGCAGCTAATGGATGGAATCCTACTGACATTTTTGTTAGAGTCTATAGACCGAATAGACCTTTTAGTAAAGGAATGGCATTTAGAATGAAAGCAGACTCTGATCCTAAATTAACTAAAGAAACTGGTTTTCACCCAAGAGTATCAAAACTTACTGAAAATATAGTTGAGTACAAAGGCTTCTGGTTAGCTTCTAATTATAACAATCACGGGGCGCACCAAGAATATGAAGCTTGCAGAGAGCGAGCTATCATTATGGATCTATCAGCACTAAGAAAGTTTGAAGTAAGAGGTCCAGACGCTGAAGAACTTTTGCAAATGACTTGCACCAGAAACATCAGAAAACTATCTGTTGGCCAAGTTGTTTACACTGCGATGTGCTACGAGCATGGAGGAATGCTTGATGACGGTACAGTATTCAAAATGACAGATGATAATTTTAGGTGGATTTGTGGAGATGAGTATTGCGGTGAATGGTTAAGAGAAAAAGCAAAGGAACATAACTTAAAGGTATGGATTAAATCTTCTACTGATAATTTACATAATGTTTCTGTTCAAGGGCCAAAGAGTAGAGAAATATTAAAAAAGATAATCTGGACACCCCCTCATCAAACATCATTGACTGATTTAGAGTGGTTTAGGTTTTCTATAGCTAGGTTAGATACTTTAGATGGAATTCCTTTAATGGTTTCTAGAACTGGATATACAGGTGAACTAGGTTATGAAATATTCTGTCATCCGAGTAAAGCAGCTGAAGTTTGGGATGCTGTAATGAAAGCCGGAGAAGAGTTTGGAATTGTGCCTATGGGATTGGACGCTTTGGATTTAGTTAGAATTGAAGCTGGCTTAGTTTTTGCAAATTATGAATTCGATGATCAAACTGATCCGTTTGAGGCGGGAATTGGTTTTACAGTTCCTCTCAAATCAAAAGAAGATAACTTTATTGGTAAAGAAGCTTTACTTGAAAGAAAGGCAAACCCTCAAAGAAAACTAGTTGGACTTGAGATTGAGGGAAATGAAACTACCGGGCATGGTGACTGTGTTCATCCTTCAAATAATGGAAGAGAACAAGTTGGAATTATAACAAGTGGTATGAAATCCCCTGTGCTAAATAAAAATATTGCTCTTTGTAAAATAAATGTCAAATACTGCGAGCTTAATACTGAAGTTGAAATAGGTAAGTTAGACGGTCAACAAAAAAGAATAAAGGCTAAGGTTGTACCTTTCCCATTTTATGATCCAACAAAATCAAGAGTTAAATCCTAATTTTTTTATCTTTTAAATGAGTTCAATTTTTTTAGATAAATCTTCAACTTTACCAATTAGTGATAACAGGTTTGATAAAGGACCTTTTTTTGAATTTTATCATAAAGAAGAAAATTCTTATGGTGTTTACGCTGATCGCTATTTTCCAATATCTGTTGGAAATAAAATCAAAGATAGTTACTGGAATTTGAGAAGAAAAGCTGTCATGTATGATGTACCTGAAAAACCTATTCAAATAGAGGGACCAAAGTCAGAGGAATTTCTTGATAAAATATTCTGTCGCAAAATTAAAGATATGAAAGTAGGCAGGGGTAAATATGCAATTGCCTGTTATGAAAATGGCGGAATATTTATAGACGGTGTACTTTTTAGATTAGAGCAAAATAAATTTTGGTACGTACAACCTGATGGACCTCTTGAAACTTGGTTAAAAGCTCATCAAAAAAACTATGAAGTTACTATAACTGACCCTAATTCTCGAGTGATACAAATTCAAGGCCCAATTTCTAAAGATATAATTTCAAAGCTGACAAATGGAGAAATAAACGACGATTTTAAATATTATCATTCAGGCTATTCAAAAATAGCTGATCAAAATGTATATGTCTCTAGAACAGGATGGACTTCTGAATTAGGCTTCGAAATTTATACTCTAGGAAATAAGACTAATTATAAAAAAATTTGGGATACTATTTGTGAAATCGGATATCCGATGGGCATGACATTTGATGGTCTAGAATCAATGGATATAAGAAGAATTGAAGCAGGCATCCTAGATAACAACACAGATTTTGACTCTTCAATGAATCCTTATGAAATTGGATTAGGCTCTTTAGTTGATTTGGAAAAAGAAAATTTTATTGGAAAAAAAGCTTTAGAATTTTTATCAACAAAATTTGGAAAGAGATTATTTGGTATAACTACTGATAAAGAAATTATTCCAAGAGCAAAAGTTTATTTATCATCAAATGAACAAAAAATTGGATATCTTTCAGCATCAACTTGGTCTCCTACTTTAGAAAAGTATGTGGGCTATGTACGTTTTGACTACCCTGGTGAGTGGAAAGAATTTCAAATTAAAGTTGAGTCTGTTAATGATAATTTAGCTGACTGCAAAATAATTGATTTACCATTTTACGATAAAGATAAACTAATCCCAAAGGGGATTGACAAAAATATTCCTTAATCTTTATTTTTTTCTTTTCTAAAGAATGGTATTAGAAAAACAAAACAAGCTACAAAGAAAAAAAGACTTCCAAACATAGCCCAGAAACTACCAATACTTGATATTATAAAGCCTACAGCAGAAATAATAAATAAAACCCATCCAATAAAATTAAGAGTATTATTGGACATATAATATTTATTTTGTATCTAAATATGTAGCCATAGAGTCATCCATAGCATCCAACCATGTAGTATGATGTGAGGGACCAATGGTACCAGTGACTGGCGAGGAAAAGGATTTATCTCTATAAGTCAGGATATTTTCTTCCTTATGGTGTTCCCAATCATAAAAATGTTTGCGAATTAACTCAAAGTCAATTTTTGGGTAGTCAACAGCAGAACATAAATCCACACAATAATCTGTTTGAAAATCAATCATTTGATAGGCATCCTCTAGGGCCTCTTCCTTTTTAACCCAGTTATCAATATCCTTTGCTAACTCATCAGCTGAAGGCAGAGTTATTTTGTTCATTATTATGTCTCTAACATACCAAGCTTGGGCATCAAACATGTTAAAAGTATGAAACTGATCTTGCATACCAAGATAAAACAAATTTTGATTATTTTGCCATACTACTCCTTTGTATAAGTTTGGAGGATACAGCCTGTTATGAGTTTTTAATTTTAGATCTTCTGGTAAAAAAGGAAAATGATGCAAGTAACCTGTACATAGTATTAAGGCATCCATTTCTTGAACTGTGCCATCTTTAAAAACTGCTTTGTTTCCATCGATCTTATCCATGTAATGTACTTCTTTCATGCCTTCAGGCCAATTGAAACCCATTGGATTGTTTCTATAACCAATAGTAACAGTTTTAGCTCCATATTTATGGCACTGTAACGCTACATCTTCAGCAGAATAACTACTTCCAAGAACGACAACGTTTTTATCTCTAAACTCTTCAGCGTCTCTGAAATCATGAGAGTGCATTATTCTCCCTGGAAAACTATTCATTCCCTCATATTCAGGAATGTAGGGAACAGAGAAGTGACCAGTCGCAACAACTAATTTATCAAAACTCTCAGTTTTAGTTTGATCGTCTTTTTTATTTCGGTATGTAATATCAAATCCATTACCATTATCAGCAACAGAGGTAACAGTGGTGTTAAACTTTACGTATTTTTTTACATCTGAATTTTCTGCACGACCTAAAATGTAATCTTGAAGGACGGCTCTTGGAGGGAAGGAGGGAATTGGTTTTTTGAAATGCTCATCAAAAGAATAATCTGCAAATTCAAGGCACTCTTTTGGCCCATTCGACCAAAGGTATCTATACATGCTATTGTGAATTGGATCTCCATATTGATCAGACCCGGTTCTCCAAGTATAATTCCAAAGACCACCCCAACTTTCTTGTTTTTCAAAGGCAACAACCTCAGGAATATTTTCGCCTTTGCTTTGCGCTTGATGCAGAGATCTTAAAAAAGATAGTCCACAGGGACCTGTACCAATTAGTGCAACTTTTGTCATTATTCTCCTCCGATTTGAATTAATATTAATAATTAAATTTTAATTTCCAATCCATTTTTTGTCATACTCTGTAATAAATACAGGGATAATAAAAATGTTGTTTCATATTATGGAACAGGTTTATTGTAGCATTTTATTAGGAATATATATTTTCGAAGAGGTTTAATTGAATCATGCAAAAGTACTCAGTTTTTAGTTTAGTAAAAAATGCTTTCACCAACCATGAAAATTGGGAGGTAGCTTGGAAAGACCCTGAGCCTAAAAAAGAATACGATGTCATAATTGTAGGCGGCGGTGGTCATGGTCTTGCAACAGCTTATTATCTTGCAAAAGAACATGGCATCACAAACGTTGCCATTCTTGAAAAGGGTTGGATTGGTGGAGGTAATGTTGGAAGAAACACCACCATCTTGAGATCTAACTATATGTTTGATTCAAACGCTCATTTTTATGAGTTTGGCATGAAGCTTTGGGAAACACTTAGCCAAGAATTAAATTACAACGTTATGTACTCACCGAGAGGAATTATAAACTTAGCTCACTCTGATGCACAAATGAATGCTTACGCTAGAAGAGGTAACTCTATGAGATTAAATGGTATTGATGCAATTCTTCTTGGAAGGGATGATTTAAAAAAGATGATCCCATTTGCAGATTTTTCAGAAACATGTCGTTTTCCCATTCATGGTGGTTTAATGCAACCACGTGGAGGAACTGCAAGACATGATGCAGTTGCTTGGGGATATGCGAGACAGGCAGACTCCATGGGTGTCGATATAATTCAAAATTGTGAAGTGACAGGTTTTGATGTTAACAACGGAAAAATAGAAGGTGTTCAAACATCAAGAGGAAATATTAAAACTAAAAAAGTTGGATTGTGTGTTGCTGGAAGCACTACACTTTTAGCAGACATGTTAAATATGAGACTTCCAATTGAAGCACATGTTCTGCAAGCTTGTGTCTCAGAACCAGTTAAACCTTTACTTCATAACGTAGTTACATTCGGAGCAGGTCACTTTTATTGTAGCCAATCTGACAAAGGTGAAATGGTTATGGGTGGTGATTTAGATGGTTACAATAGCTATGCTCAAAGAGGAAATATGCCAATGATACAGCATGTTTTAACAGGTGGATTGGCTGTCTTCCCAAACTTTAGTAGACTCAAAATGCTTCGAACTTGGGGAGGTATTATGGATATGTCCATGGATGGTTCTCCAATAATCGATAAAACTCATATTGAGGGGGTATATCTTAATTGCGGTTGGTGTTACGGCGGCTTTAAAGCTACTCCTAGCTCAGGTTTTGTTTTTGCACATACAATAGCACAAGATCAAGTACATGAACTCAACTCAGACTTTAACCTTGAAAGATTCCATACTGGAAAAATTATAGATGAAAAGGGTGTAGGCCCTAAACCTTGGATCGGTTAATAGATGTTAGAAATAAAATGCCCATACTGTGGCAAGCGCTCACAAAATGAATTTTCTTATGGCGGAGACGCCACTATAAAAAGACCTCAACTAGGAGAAGAAATTTCAACCGAGGATTGGGATAATTTTGTTTACTACAGAGATAACCCAAGAGGAAAACATTCGGAACTATGGCATCATGTTTCTGGATGTAGACAATGGTTTAAAGTCTCAAGAGACACCGCTACACATGAAATTTTTGATACTTGTAAAATGAACGAGGACTTTAATGTCTAACAGTTTTAGAACAACCAACTCAACAGGACTTATTAATAAGGATAAAAAAATTAATTTTACTTTTAACGGCACTATTTATCATGGTTATGAAGGAGACACTCTTGCATCCGCTTTAATTGCAAATGGTGTTCATTTAGTTGGAAGAAGTTTTAAGTATCATCGACCTCGCGGTTTTTTAGGAGTTGGTGTTGAAGAACCAAATGCAATGGTACAATTGCATGATGGTAATAAATCTGAACCTAATATCATTGCAACCGAAG
Source organism: uncultured Alphaproteobacteria bacterium (assembly GCA_902539635.1). Lineage (GTDB taxonomy): Bacteria > Pseudomonadota > Alphaproteobacteria > HIMB59 > HIMB59 > HIMB59. Next base: position 169,368 of record CACBJQ010000001.1, on the reverse strand, counting down.
TTGAGTTAGTTGAGGGATTAAAAGCTAAAAGTCAAAATTGTTGGCCTTCTGTTCAATTTGATATTGGAGAAATCAATAATGTCTTAAATCGTTTTTTTCCTGCAGGTTTCTATTACAAAACATTTATGTGGCCAAAAAGTTTTTGGATGAAAATCTATGAACCATTTATAAGAAAAGCTGCTGGTATGGGTAAAGCACCACTGCTACCTGACCCAGATAGGTACGAACATAATTATGAACACTGCGATGTACTAGTTGTTGGCTCTGGCCCATCAGGCCTCGCAAGTGCTCTGGCTGCTGCTAAAAATGGGGCTAGGGTAATATTAGCAGAAGACAAGCCTAATTTTGGTGGCTCTCTTTTAACTGACGAAGTTACGATTGGTAACATGTCAGGAAAAGAGTGGGCTAGTGATACCATTTCCCAACTAAAAAGTATGCCAAATGTAATATTAAAAAAAAGGTCACAAGTCTTCGGATACTATGATCACAATATGACCGTAATGATTGAAAGAGTTAGCGATCATATTGAAAATCCCTCAAAATACACACCAAGACAAAGACTACATTATATTAGAGCTGGAGAAGTAATAGTTTCAACTGGTTCTATTGAAAGACCAATATCTTTTGGAAACAATGATAGACCAGGAATTGTATTAGCCTCAGCAGCAAAAGAGTATATGAAGGTTTATGAAACATTAGTTGGTAAGAAACCAATTATATTTACCAATAATGATACAGCATATTCTACTGCCCTTGAGTTTATTAAAAATGATATTGAACCAATCATTGTAGACACTCGAGACAGCTCAAATGGTGAATTAGTCAAAGAAGTTCAGCAAAAGGGTATTTCTATAAAATTTAATTCAGGGATCGCAGACACTAAAGGACATTTGAAGATAAATTCTGCTATCATCGGCAAGCTTGACTCTTCAAAAGAGTCTTTTATTTCAGAAGAAACAGTAGAATGTGATTGCATTTGTATGTCAGGAGGCTGGACACCTACGGTTCATTTATCTTCTCAAGCTGGAAATAAATTAAAGTTTAACGACGATATTGATGCGTTCGTGCCGGATAAAAAAAGACAAAAAGAAACAGCAATTGGAGCAGCTAATGGTTCTTTCACCTTAAATCAATCTCTTGCTGAAGGTTTTCAAGTGGGCTTTGATTTATCAAACAAATTCACAGATCAAAATAATCCTACAAATAGTCCCAACTCAAATGAACCTAGCTATGAAAAACATGAAAAGCTCTGGTGTATGCCTTTACCATCTGGAAAAAAACCAAAACGCTTTATCGACTTTCAAAATGACGTTGCAGTTTCTGATGTAGAGCTAGCAATTAGAGAAGGCTTCAGATCAATTGAGCACGTCAAAAGATATACAACTCTTGGGATGGCTGGCGATCAAGGCAAGACAAGTAATTTAAATGGTTTGCAATATGTATCTAAAATAGAAAAAAAGATTGTTCCAGAAGTTGGTCATACAACATTTAGACCACCATACACCCCTGTAACAATTGGAGCTATCGTGGGTAGAGAAGTTGGTAATCACTATTTACCGACAAGAAAATCTCCCATTCATACATGGCATGAGGAAAATAATGCTGTTTTTGTAGCAGCAGGTTTATGGCAAAGACCCAGATACTACCCGAGGGGTTCTGAGGATATGAACAGTGCTGTTAATAGGGAAGCTGCAAATGTAAGAAAAAACGTTGGAATTTGTGATGTTACGACACTTGGTAAGATTGATATTAAAGGTCCGGATGCACCAGAATTCTTAAATAGAGTTTATACAAATGCATGGCTGAAACTACCTGTTGGAAAAGCTAGATATGGAGTAATGCTAAGGGAAGATGGCATGGTTTTTGATGATGGAACAACATCTCGATTATCTGAAAATCATTTTCATATGACTACCACTACTGCCCAAGCTGCAAATGTTTTATCGCACTTAGAGTATTATTTACAAGTTGTATGGCCAGATTTAGATGTAAATGTCTTATCAACTACTGAACAGTGGTCTGGTATAGCAGTGGCAGGTCCAAAATCTAGAGATCTTTTATCAAAATTATTTCCTGATGTAGATATGTCAAATGAGGGTTTACCATTCATGGGTCTTGTTGACTCTTCAATAGACGGTATCAAAGCTAGAATTTATAGAATTTCTTTTTCTGGTGAACTAGCTTATGAGGTAAATGTCGAGTCAAACTATGGTCTTTATACTTGGAAGAAGATCATGGAAGTAGGACAGTCATTTGATATTCAACCATACGGAACAGAGGCTCTATCAACCTTAAGAATAGAAATGGGTCATGTCGCAGGAGCAGAATTAGACGGACGCACTATTCCTTTTGATGTTGGACTGAATAGTATGGTGAGTCAGAAAAAAGATTTTATAGGTAAAAGATCTTTATCTAAAGACGCATTTACTGAGTCGGATAGACAAACTATTGTTGGACTTGTTCCACTAGACAAAAAAACAAAGATCCCAGAGGGTTCACATATTATAGAAGATAATAGTGCTGTTGCCCCAATACCTAAACTTGGACATGTTTCATCTTCTTGTTGGAGTGTTGAATATAATAATCCTTTTTCCATAGCCATTATAAAAGATGGTAAAAATAAAATTGGTAAAAATCTATATGCTGTCTCTCCTTTAAAAGATATTTCAATTCCTGTTGAGGTAGTATCCTCACACTATGTTGATCCCGAAGGCTCAAGGGTGAGATCATAATGGAACAAGCACAAAATCTATCACCACTTCATTTTGATCATAAGCTCGGCTTGTTTGGCGACCATGAGAATAAAGAAAACCTATTAAAAATTTCGGAAATAAAAGATCTTAGTATTATCCAAATTGCTAAATTTAAGAAAAGCTCAATTGAGATTGAAAAAGTTACCATAAATCAACTTAATTTACCGACAGAAAGTTTAAAAGTTTCTCAAAATCAAGAGATAAGAGTATTGTGGACCGGTCCTGATACCTGGTTAATTATCTCAAAAAAAATTGACTTGAAAGACGAAATTTACAAATCGATTAGAGATGAGGATTTTGCCATTACAGATATTTCACAATCAAGAGCTGTATTACAAATATCAGGCGTAAATGCAAAAAATGTTTTAAAAAAAGGTTCTCCAATAAATTTTAATGAAAATATGTTTAAACCAAATAATTGCGTGAACACTACATATAACGGAATTAACATACTGATCGACTATTTAGACGACCAACCGTTTTGTTTTAACCTTTATGCATTAAGAAGCTTTGGTGGTTCTTTTTACCATAGCATTACTGACTCGTCATTAGAGTATGGGTATGAGGGTATTTAATATTAATGTGCGGTATAGTTGGAATATATTTAAAAAATAAAAAATATAATTCACAATTAGGTAAATTTCTTACTGGAATGATGAATAGTATGGCTACGCGTGGTCCTGATAGTGCAGGTTTCGCAATATACTCATCTGAGAAAAAAAAGAAATATAAATATTCAGTCTGCTCTAATACTGATCAAGTTAAAGAAATTTCAAAAAAATTATCTAAGCAAGTAAAAGATATCAAAGTAAAATCTATTTCAGATCATTTAATAATTGAAACAGCAATGAAGCCTAAAAAGTTTATAGAAATTCTAAAAAATCATGATGAATTAAGTTTAGTTGGATATGGTAGTTGCATAGAAATATTTAAACAAGTGGGAAATCCGAAGGATGTTGTTAAAAATTTTTCACTAGAGAAGTTTTCTGGCTCACATGCTATTGGGCATACAAGGATGGCAACAGAAAGTGCAATCACGACAGATGGCTCTCATCCATATTCCACAGGTGAGGATGAATGTCTTGTACATAACGGATCCTTGTCAAATCATAACAATTTAAGAAGATCGCTTCAGAAAAAAGGTATTGAAATAAAGTCCATGAATGATACGGAAGTCGCTGCAGGTTATATTTCAAACGGATTATCTGACAAAAAATCACTCAAAGAAACACTATTGGATGGACTGAAGGACCTCGATGGTTTTTACACATTTATTTCTGGAACCAAAAATGGCATGGCAATTGTTAGAGATGAGATTGCTTGTAAGCCCGCAGTTGTTGCAGAAACAAAGGATTATGTTGCTATAGCCTCAGAGTTTCAAGCAATGGCACATTTACCAAATGTAAATTCAGCAAAAATTTTTGAACCAGAGCCCGGAAAAGTATATAGCTGGGGCAAATAATGAATTTAAATTTAAAAAAAGAGTCATTGAGGAAAGTTAATGAAACTCTTCAAAGTATAGATAGAAAATCTAACAAAAAGATTTTTAAAATTTCAAATCCAGATGGAAATCACGCTATTTGTGCTGGATTAAAAGACGAGATTGAAGTCACTATTGATGGTCACACAGGATACTATTGTGCTGGTATGAACATAAATGCAAATATCATTGTAAATGGAAATGTAGGCACAGGTGTTGCAGAAAATATGATGTCTGGAACTGTTCATGTTAAGGGCAATGCATCCCAATCAGCCGGTGCTACAGCACATGGTGGGACTTTGATCATTGATGGTGATACTAGTTCACGTTGTGGGATTTCAATGAAAGGAATAGATATCATAGTAAAAGGATCGGTAGGCCATATGTCTGCATTTATGGCTCAATCTGGAAATTTGGTTATATGTGGAGATGCTGGAGACGCTCTGGGAGACAGTATCTATGAAGCAAATATTTTTATTAAGGGTAAGGTGAAATCACTCGGTGCTGACTGCGAAGAGAAAAAAATGAATAAAAAAGATCAAAATATTTTGAGATCTCTTTTAAAAAAAGCAAGTATAAATGAAAGTGAGATTAAAAACTTCAAAATGTATGGTTCAGCAAGAAAACTTTATAATTTTAATATAGATAATGTATCGGAGTACTAATGGCAGAAAAATTTAAAACTACACCAAGAAAATCTTGGACATTTGATGACTATACAAACTCTGAAATTCGAAGAGCTGCAGAAACAGGTATTTATGACATTAGAGGCGGTGGTTCAAAAAAAAGATTACCTCATTTTGACGATCTTCTTTTTTTAGGCGCATCAATGTCAAGATACCCTTTAGAGGGCTACAGAGAAAAGTGTAGCACTAACGTCACTCTTGGAACAAGATTTGCAAAAAAACCGCTTGAATTAGATATTCCAATAACAATTGCTGGAATGAGCTTTGGAGCTCTCTCAGGACCTGCAAAAGAAGCGCTTGGAAGAGGAGCTAGTATTGCCGGGACTTCAACGACAACAGGCGATGGTGGCATGACCCCAGAGGAGAGAGGACAATCAAAGCATTTGGTTTACCAATTACTTCCCTCAAGGTATGGAATGAACCCAGAGGATTTAAGAAAAGCAGATGCTATTGAAGTTGTGATAGGTCAAGGTGCCAAACCTGGCGGTGGAGGTATGTTACTCGGTCAAAAGATAAGTGATCGTGTTGCCGAGATGAGAACATTACCAAAAGGAATTGATCAGAGATCAGCATGTAGACATCCAGATTGGACTGGACCAGATGATTTGGAAATTAAAATTTTAGAACTTAGGGAAATAACAGGTTGGAAAGTTCCCATATTTGTAAAAATTGCAGGATCTAGGCCTTACTACGATACTGCTCTTGCAGTAAAAGCAGGTGCTGATGTGGTGGTGCTTGATGGTATGCAAGGAGGTACTGCAGCTACACAAGAGGTATTTATCGAAAACGTAGGTCAGCCAACATTGGCTTGTATCAGGCCAGCAGTAGATGCTTTATTAGACTTAGATATGCACAGGAAGGTTCAGTTAATTATTTCAGGTGGAATTAGAAATGGTGCGGATGTTGCAAAAGCTATGGCATTGGGTGCTGATGCTGTTTCCATAGGTTCATCAGCATTAATTGCACTGGGTGATAATGATCCAAAGTGGGAGAGCGATTACAAAAAACTTGGAACAACAGCTGGTGCTTTCGATGATTGGCATGAAGGTAAAGACCCCTCTGGCATAAATACACAAGACCCAAAATTAATGAAAAGATTAGACCCAGTAAAAGGCGGAAAAAGATTATCTAATTATCTCAAAGTTATGACTCTTGAAGCCCAAACTATAGCGAGGGCATGTGGTAAAAACGATTTACATAATCTTGAACCTGAGGACCTATGTGCATTAACAGTTGAAGCTGCTGCAATGGCTAGGGTTCCTTTAGCGGGAACCGGTTGGGTTCCAGGTAAGATTTAAACATTATTTGCTAATTACTTAAACTGTTCTATAATGTTTCATTCTGTGGAACATTGGTTGGAGGACAGTTTTGCAACAAGATTTAAAATATATAAACAAATCTCTGGAAAAATCTTTTAAAATTCTTGAAATTTTATCAAAATCAATTTTCCCGTTGAAGGCATCAAATATTTCCAGAAAAGCAGTTTTATCTAGAACAACTACATTTAGACTATTGTCTGTTTTATCTCAACTTGGTTATATCCATAAAAATACTGGATCGAATACATACACTATGGGGCATAAAGCTTTTCAATTTGGAGAAACCTCAGATTATCTTCAGTCAATTTCTGAGACTTCTAAAGAAATTCTAAAAGAGGTCTCTAGTAAAACGAATTTAATTACCTATTTGGCAATGCTTGAAGGCTCTCAAATAGTTCATTCCGATAAAATTTCTGACAACAATGATGATGCAACTATTAGAACTTTTAGAATGAGACTTGACGCTCATTGCTGTGCTTTAGGAAAAGTCATGCTTGCGTACAGACCTGAAAATGAAATTGCAACAATTTATCGAAGCTATAATTTTTATCCTCACACAAACAATACAATTACAAATTTAAATGATTTAAAAAGACAACTTGGCAAAATTAGAACTAACGGTTATGCGCTTAATCATGGAGAAGCTTTTGAAAACTCTTATGGAATAGGAGTTGCTATTTTAGACAAAGATAAAAGATCATTTGCCGGAATCGCTTTATCAGGAAGTAAAAATATCTTAAACCCAAAAACTATGATGGATTATGTTGATCTCCTTCAATCTGCCTCGATTAAAATTTCTCGGCTAATAGTTGCCAATTGACAATTATTGTTGATAAATAATAGATTTTTATAAAAATTTTGTTTCATAATATGAAACAAAATGTGTTTTTTTCATACCTCGCAGACAAAATGTAATTGCTTGGAGGTTACTAAAATAATGAGCTTACCTACTAAATGTGACTATTTAATAATCGGGGCTGGAATTCACGGTCTGAGCACCGCATGGCATCTTTGTAAAAAATTATCCAGCAAAGGCCAACTCAAAGAAAATTCTGTAGTCGTTTTGGAAAAATCCAAAGTTGCAAATGGAGCTAGTGGTGTTGCATGTGGAATTGTAAGGAACAACTACTACCAACCTGCAATGAGAAGACTAATGGCTCATTCTGTAAATGTTTGGAATGAGAATGCTGAGGCTTTAACTTACAAGCCAGTTGGCTACATGCAGATCAACTCCGAGCTTATGCAAGAGGGCATGTCTGAAGTTTATGAGCAGCAAAAAGAAATAGGATTTGACTCTGAGTTTATCGAGGGAGCATCAGATTGTGATAAGTATATGAAAGACATGTTGCCAGATTGGCAAGCTCAAGGCATCACTTCAGTTTTACACGAAAAGAAAACAGGATATGGAGCTAATAGAGGAGCCATAGAGGGCTTCCATAAGTTAGCAGTATCGGCTGGTGCAAAAGTTTTAGAAGGTGTGACTGTTAACAATTTAATTTCTTCTAATGGTAGTGGCGCAGTTTCGGCTGTAGAAACATCAGAGGGTAAAATTGAATGCACTCAATTAGTTGTTGCGGCTGGTCCATGGGTAAGAAAATTCTGGGAAATTTTAGAATTACCTAACACCGTAAAAATAAAAAAACCTGATGGTTCATTTACTGATGATATACCTATGTGGTCATACATGGCGCTTGAAGAGGGTGAGTTGGAAGTTGATCCAAGAAGTTATAAAACAGCAAACGGAACAGAGTACCCAGTTATTCATGTTGATACGGAAGCTACACTTGTCTCAAATAAAACAGGAGATGTTATACATGAAAATGTTATGTGGGGTTTTTACTATAAGCCCGATGTCTACAGAGATGGTATACAAGGCGGTTCCTCTCCATATGACATAAATAAACCTGTAAACGACATAAGTCTTGACCCTTATGGTCATGACTCAGATGAGTTTCAACCAAGGGCTTCTTTTGAGGATAAATGGACCTCAGCTTTGGCTTTTTGCCAAAAGCAATTTGATGGATGTCACGCTAAATACAAAAAGCAAAAAGCTGGCGGTATTGGCTGTGTTACTCCAGATCGTTTTCCCGTATTCGACCGATACAGAGAAAACGTATATATTATAGCTGATGCAAACCATGGATACAAAATGGCTGGGTTAGGTGATCTTGTATCTAATGAGTTACTTGGTGAGAAATCTGAAATTCTAGAACCTTTTAGATTTTCTCGCTATGAAGAAGGGAAGTTACATCCGGTTTCAAAGAGCCCGTTCCCTTGGAGTTGATGTAAAAGGAGGAGGAATAAAATGACAGCGCTAGAAACGTACGTTAAGGATAAAAAGAGACAAGAATATATAAAACAAGTTAGAAAAAAAATTGATAAATTAGGAATTGAGTACATTTATTATCAATTTATTTCTGTTACAGGTCGAATTGTAGGTAAAGGTGTTCCTGCAGATCATTGGGAGAGTGTAGCCAATAAAGGTTTCCAATTAGTTTATGGAGCTACTGCTAATCTATTTACAAATAGACATGGTGATTACATAGGTTATGGACCAGAGGCTCACGAATTAGTGGGTATACCTGACCCTGAAACATTTGTTCAAATTCCATGGGATAAAAGAATTGCCAGAGTTTTTTGTACTTGTTTTAGAAACAGGGAAGAAGAAAAAGATCCTGGTGGATATCTTACATCTGATTGCAGAGGTAACTTAAAAAGAGCCCACGAAGAATTTAAAAAGAAACACAAACTAGAATTACGAGCAGGGACAGAACCTGAAATGATGTGGTTAACAAAAAACGAAGATGGTTCACCGACCGGTTCAGGTTTCTCTAAGCCCTACTGCTATCACATTGATCAATTTGAATCATTAAGACCTGTTTACATGAAAGTGATTGAGTATTCACGTGCAATGGGTTTGGACATTATCCAAGGTGACCATGAGGACGCGCCTGGACAATTAGAACTAAATTTCAACTACGATGATGTTGTTAGAAACGCTGACAGGTTATCAACTTACAGACAAATCTGTGCTCAAGTAGCAAGAGAATTTAATTTGATTGCTTGTTTTCTTAGTAAGCCATTTGTCGGCGTGTCTGCTTCTGGGTGTCATACAAATATTTCACTCTGGAAGGGCGGAAAAGATGAGTTAATACCATGTGGTAACAAGACTATCCCAGGTATGGAAAATGTATTTCATCACCGTAGAGGAGGTACAAATGTCTTTATGCCGGACGGAAAAGATAGAAGAATTCCTGGAAAAATAGGCCTTCAAGCAATTGGTGGTGTTATGGAACACCTTCCTGCTTTGACAGCCTTGGGTTCCTCAACTGTGAATTCATATAGAAGACTTTGGGATACAGGTTTTTGGGCTCCAGTTTATGCGGACTGGGGATATCAAAACAGAACCTGTGGTTTAAGGGTATCTGCCCCTGGTAGATTTGAATATCGATCAGTCGACTCAGCACACAACCCATACTTAATGGGAAGCGGTCTGTTGAAAGCATTCGACCATGGTATTTCAAAGAAAATGGATCCAGGCAAACCTGAACAACAAAATATGTATGAACAAATGAAAGCTGGTAAGCAAGTTGAAAAATTACCAATGACTCTTGGTGAGGCATTAGATCGATTAGAAACCGACAAGGTAATACAAGATGCTCTACCAGGTGACATGATGAAAGTGTTTATGGAGTATAAAAGAGATGAGTGGGAAGAATTTTTAGCAACTCCGACTCAATGGGATCTCGATAAATACCTAGATTGCTTACCATAAGATAAGATAGGAGAAAAGTATGTGTGGAATAGCTGGAGTTATAAATAAAAAGAAGACAGTCAACGTCGGTGAACAAATGGGCCTTATGTTACAAGGTCTTAAACATAGGGGACCTGACTCAACAGGATATGCTATGTATGGAACACCTTTAAAAAAAGGCTTTGTAATGAGATTTAAAATATCTGAAAACGAGGCTGAAAAGGTAAATGCAACTGTCGACTCACCTGCTGATTTAAAAAATAGAAAAAATGCTGTCGACTCTATTTTAAAAAAACATGGTGCTAAAGTAACAAAAGAAAGCTCCAGCACCCCATACGCTTTCAGATATATATTTGATTTTAAAGGTGACCTCACAGATTTGGCTACTGAGATAGAAACAGTCGAAAAAACTGAAATTTTATCAATTGGTAAGGGTCTCGAGCTCATTAAAGACTTAGGCGATGCAAATACTGTATCCAATCAATATGGCCTTGATAAATTTATGGGTACCCACGGTATTGGCCATACAAGGATGGCTACCGAGTCTGATGTAGACATTAAATCCGCACACCCTTATTGGGCTTTCCCTTTTGAGGATGTGTCAGTTGTTCATAATGGTCAATTGACTAATTATTGGGGCAATCGAAGAGTACTTGAAAGAAAAGGTTACAGGTTTAATTCAAATTGTGACTCAGAAATAATTGCTGTCTATATAGCTGATAAGATGGCTAACGGCATTGAACTAGAAAAAGCTATGCATGATAGCTTGGATGAACTCGATGGAGTTTTTACATATGTTGTTGCAACAAAGGATCAGTTGGGAATGGCAAAAGACCATATGGCCGCTAAGCCAATGGTAATCTACGAAAGTAAAGACATCGTAGCATGTGCATCAGAGGAAGTTGCAATTAGGAATATATTTCCTCACGAAATTAAAACATATGACCCTTATGAAGCGGAGGTAAAAGTATGGCAGGCATAACAAAAAGAACTACTGCTTTTGATGATGAAAATTTATCAGGTAGATCGCAAAAATTATATTTTGAAGTAACAGAAGAAGAAAATTATACCTACTACGGTAATCACGAAGTTGATTTTAATAAAAGAACCTCCATTGATTGTGAAGGCATTGATGCTCATGAATTGAATCAAAAAATTAGAGATGCAATTCGAAAGGGATATGGGTCTATAGTTATTAAAAACCCTGGTGCAAAACATTCACTTGGTGTGGGAATTCTAAATAAGTTAAACTTAATCTTTGAGGGTAGCTTAGGTTATTTTGGTATCGGTTGTATCGATGGACCAACAGTGAGAGTTAATGGAAGAGTTGGTTGGTCGTGTGCTGAAAATATGATGTCAGGAAAAGTTGTTGTTGAAAACAATGCAGGATCTTGTTTTGGAGCTGCTCTTAGAGGCGGTGACCTTATTGTTAAAGGCGATGCAGGTGCAAGAACTGGAATTGATATGAAAGGTGGCACTATTCTTATTGGCGGAAATGCTGGAGCTTACACTGGATTTATGATGCAAAGAGGAAGAATTATAGTTTGTGGTGATGTAAACGCAAACATGGGTGACTCAATGTATGATGGAATCATTTTTGTAGGAGGAGAGCCTCATTCGCTTGGAACAGACTGCGTACCTGGTGAAATGAATGAACACGAGGTTAGATGGCTAGAACAAAAAATTAAAAATGCTGAGATTGATTGCAAGGTCCCAGCTTCAAAATTTAAGAAATACGTTGCAGGAAGAATGCTCTGGAATTATGACAATCTAGAGCCAGCAGAAAAGAAAGGAATATTAGGCTAATGGCAAAACGTAATACACAATTATTAGGACAAAACTCAATTTTTACCCCCGAGGTAATGGACGACATTCATATCAAATCACAACTTGGTCGTTATCGTATGCGTGGTATGGCGTTAATGAAAAAAATTCCTCACTGGGATGATTTAGTTTTTTTACCGGGCACATTAACAAGATTTGTTATTGAAGGTTACAGAGAGAAGTGTCTAACAGAAACAATAATAGGTCCTAGAGCAAAAAATCCTATCAAACTTGATATTCCTGTTTACATAACAAGTATGAGTTTTGGTGCTCTTTCTTATGAAGCAAAAACTGCTTTAGCTAGAGGTTCATCAATGGCTGGAAGTGCAACTTGCTCTGGAGAAGGGGGTATGATACCTGATGAGAGAAGGTACTCTCACAAATGGTATTATCAATGTATTCAATCCAGGTATGGCTTCAACCCACACCATGCTCAATTAGCTGACGCTATTGAGGTTTTCATTGGCCAAGGTCAAAAAGTTGGGATGGGTGGTCACTTAATGGGTCAGAAAGTTACTGACCAAGTAGCTGAGATGAGATCGTTACCTGCTGGTATTGATCAAAGATCTCCTGCTAGACACCCAGACTGGATGGGACCTGACGATTTAGCTCTTAAGGTTCAAGAATTAAGAGAATTAACTGACAATCAAGTGCCAATTCAATTGAAATTAGGTGCATCAAGAGTTTATGACGATGTCAGAATGGCAGCAAAATGTGACCCTGACTCTATATTTTTAGACTCAATGGAAGGTTCAACAGCAGCTGGTCCACACATTGCAGCAGCTAATACTGGTATTCCTGGTATTGGTGCAATTAGAGAAGCAAGAAGAGCTTTGGACGATGTGGGAAAAACTGGTGAAATATCATTAGTATTTGCTGGAGGTATTAGAGATGGAGCTGATATGGCTAAAGCCTTAGCTCTTGGGGCAGATGCTATTGCCATCGGTACAGCTGGATTAGTAGCACTGAACTGTAACAAAGATATTCCAGAAGCTGATTATGAAAAAGAAATGGGAGTGGAGGCAGGTTACTGCTATCACTGTCATACTGGTAGATGTCCAGTTGGTGTGGCCACACAGGATCCTGTTCTTAGAAGTAGATTAGACCCAACAGAGGCAGCAGAAAGAGTTTATAATTTGCTTAGCACTATGACTCTTGAGTGCCAAATGTTAGCAAGAGCATGTGGTAAGACAAACATACACTCACTTGAGCCAGAAGATCTAGCTGCATTGACAATGGAGTCATCAGCAATGGCTAAAGTTCCATTAGCTGGTACAGATTTAACAGTAGGTGTAGATAACTACCACTCAATTTAGGAGAGTATTATGGTTAAAAAGAAAGTTACAAAAAAGAAATCAACTTCTGCAAAATCAAAAAAACCTACTAAGTCAAAAGGTTATCAAGTTGTCGGCGGAGCTAAATTAAAAGATAAGGAAATTAAAACATCAAGAGAAAAAATGATTGGCCAGCATATTGGCTATCGTTATGATGTTAACTTAATTCCTGATTACAAGCACTTAACACCATTTCTTAAACAATATATCGAAATTATGGGTTGGGATGATTTAAATTGGTTAGAGGACATCCATATGGGTTTTGAAGGTGATACCCCTGCTGTGTTTGACAGAAATGCAAACGCTTGGATCACTTTGCCAAAGAAGATTAAACTTCCAAAAAACCAACAAGATAGAGATATGTTAGCAAGAGAACTTTTAATTAAGTTTCAAATGTCACCTAATCATCCCTTGGTACAGTTAAAAAGAACATACGCTAAGGGTGAGAACTTTAAGTTAGTTGAGTAAAATTTTATAAAAATAAGGGAGCCTTTGCTCCCTTATACTTTCAGATATTTTAATCTTTAATTCTTATTAATTTAGATTTTTTCCAATTTGGAATAAACTTTATAACATCTATGTCATTCCCCAAACCAGGATTAAAATTTTTATTATGCCAAAAAATATTTTCCCAATGTTCCTCATTTTTATCGAGAATAAAAGGAGAACATGACAATCTATAATTTGTAGAAAGGTGAATAAAATCTAAAATACATGAGCCGTCTTTAACTACTTTTTTTGAGATACTTGAATTTTTTGGAAAAGTAGCAAATAAAGAGTCTGAAAATTTATCTTTATTCATAAAATATTCAGAAGATAAAAATTTATTCATTTTATCAAATCGATCAGCAGGATCGTAAGTTCGTTTAAATGTGTGTTCAAACAGTTTTGTTGTGTTTACAGGATCATTTTCTGAAATTACAACAATAATTCTTAGAAGTTCATTTCCTTTCTTATCAAGCAATATTGGTGCCATAGATGAGTTTGGTCTACCATTTTGTGTTCTAAATGCCTGAATTCTAGATTGACATTGCCAATCAAGAAACTTTTCTTGTAAAACTTCAGGTGTCATTAATAATTTAACAATCTAGAGTTGTTTCTCTTTCCCAACTAGAAAGGTGTTTATTAAAAGTACCCCAATCTTGATTTTTTAATTTTACATAGCTATTGACTAAATCATCACCAAAACCTGCTCTAATGATTTTTGATTTATCAAAATCACGTATTGCATCAAGAAGATTTAATGGCAATTTTTTTACTTTCCCAGCCTTGTGACCCTCTGTGTACATATTAATATCTAATCGTTTTCCAGGGTCTCTTTTATTATTTAAACCGTCCAAACCTAAAAGTAAAATACCCGCTTGAAGTAAATAAGGATTTGTAGCTCCATCCATTAATCTTAATTCAAATCTTCCTGCTCCAGGAACTCTTACCATGTGTGTCCTGTTGTTACCTGCCCAAGTAATCGAGCTTGGCGACCAAGTTGCACCTGATGTTGTTACACTACCGTTAATTCTTTTATAGGAGTTTACAGTTGGGTTAAAAACAGCAGCCATTTTGTCCGCACTTTCCATTATTCCACCTAAGAAATTGTAACCAGTTTTGGATAAACCTAATTCATCTTTTTTATCTAAAAACATATTTTTTTTGCCAGATTTATCCCAAATAGAGATATGACAATGACATCCATTACCTGTTAAATTTGTAAAAGGTTTGGGCATGAAAGTTGCCCTAAGTGAATGTTTTTCTGCAATAGATTTCACCATGAATTTAAAAAAAGCATGTCTATCTGCTGTTACTAAACAATCCGAGAAATCCCAGTTCATTTCAAATTGCCCATTCGCATCTTCATGATCGTTTTGGTAAGGTTTCCATCCTAGTGCGATCATTGAGTCACATATCTCAGTGATAACATCATATCTTCTCATTAAAGCAGAGGAGTCATAGCATGGTTTTGCTTGCGTATCCCTTTGATCTGATAAAGATGTCCCGTCTTCATTGACCAAAAAAAATTCACATTCAACACCAGACTTCATATAGAGATTTTTTTTAGCTGTTTTTTCTATTTGTCTTTTTAAGGCTATTCTTGGTGAAGCTTCTACTGGTTTACCATCCATATACAAATCAGAGGCAACCCAAGCTATTTCTTTATTCCAAGGAAGCTGGATAACACTATCACCATCAGGCATACCAAACATATCAGAGTCAGCTGGAGACATATCAAGCCATGTTGCAAAACCTGCAAATCCAGCTCCTTCAGATTGAATTTCATCTATAGCTGTTGCAGGTACAAGCTTTGATCTAAGCACCCCAAATAAATCTACAAAGCTTACAAAAAAATATTTGACACCATTTTTTTTAGCAAATTGGTGAAGGTTAGTTGCCATTATATATCTCCTCTATTTAAATATGCAAATAGTGCATACCATTAAAAAAACAATTGAACTCAATCTTTTTTTAACATTAATTAACTTCTTTTGATTTTATAATTAAGTCAATTAAAAGTAAAATACATAAAAGTACAGGAAAGAAGATTCTATAAAGTTGTAAAAAGATTTTTTCTCTGTCCTTTTTTATTTTTATAAAAATAAAAAGTAATAATTTATAAGGAGATCATATAATGACACTTGAAGAACTTGAATCGTACGTGATGATGCAAGCGAACGTCAGTATGGAAGCTTACTATTGGTGGTGTACTGCGTTAATGATTGCAATTCACGTAGGTTTCTTGATGTATGAAGTAGGATCGTCTCGTTTTAAAAACGCGGTCTCTTCAGCTACAAAAAACCTTTTAGCGTTCGCGTTTATGATACCAACCTTCTGGTTATTTGGTTGGTATATTTATTTAGCATTCCCAATGGGATTTACTCCTATTGAGCTAGAGGGTTATGGAACCCCTTGGAACGTATCAATGGGACCAATGTTAAGTGACCAAGCCACAGGTGTTTTCTGGGCGGCATTTACATTATTTGCTTGTACCACAGCATCTATTTTTTCAGGATCTGTTCTTGAGAGAATAAGAATTAGCTCATTTACTTTCTTAGCTGTTGTTTTAGGATCAGTAGCTTGGATCTTAGCCGCTTCATGGGGCTGGCATGCTGATGGATGGTTAGTAACACAATTTGGATATCATGATGTTGGAGCAGCTGGTGTTGTTCACATGGTAGCAGGTTGGTTTGCTTTCGGAGTTGTCTTAAACTTAGGTCCTAGAGTTGGTAAATACAATGCTGACGGTTCTGCGAATGAGATTGAGGGTCATGACCTTCGTTTCTCATTTATAGGCCTGTTAATGATTATTGTTGGTTTCTTCGGATTCCTCGGTGGTTGTTTAATCTGGGGAGGCGCAGAGCTTGGTGGTTGGATTAACATTTATGGTGCTCCAGCAACACTATCTTCTTTCGCATTCAATACCTTAATGGGTCTTGGCGGTGGAATGATTGGTGCATTTTGGATGAGTAAAGGTAACCCATTCTGGATGATGTCAGGTGGACTTGCAGGTATATTCTCCTGTGCGTCGGGACTTGATGTTTGGTATCCAGGATTAGCCTTTGTTCTTGGTTTTGTTGGCGGTGTGATAATTATTCCTGCGAATAATTGGTTACATAGTGTTTTCAAGATCGATGATCCAGTAGGAGCTATCTCTGTTCACGGAGTTGCCGGTATATGGGGTGTGATTGCAATGGGATTATTTGCATCAGGCTATCCAGCATCTGGTGATATTCCTCCAACAAGTTTTGGTGGACAGTTAGTTGGATGTATAGTCATGTTCTTAGTAGGATTTGTACCTGGTTATGGTTTATCATTTATTATGAAAATGATGAATTGGTTACGTGTACCAGATGCAGTTCAAAAAGCAGGTATTGATAGCGCTGAGTTAAATCTCAAGGCATATCAGTAACATATAAGGAAGGAGAAAATATGAATACATTTCCAGGACCTGAAAATAGTTGGGAAGGTGTGGACGCTTATTTCACATATGCCAACAGTGAAGGTGCACTGATATTTTGGACCCTTTTTGTTATTGCTCTATGCGTGCTAGTCACTATGGCAACAGCAAGACACGAGTCTGATACTGCAAAAAAAACAAAATAATGTATAATTTAAGGCGGGGAATTATCCCCGCCTTATAATAAATGGATTACAACACTTCAAATCTCTTTTTTCAAAATCTCATTCAATCAATAGCTGAAAATAAACTAATAGCAGCAGTTATTTGGATTGCATTTATGATTTTTATTTTAAGAAAAATAGCAAAAAAAGATAACGAATTGATTTTAAAAAAGAAATTCTCTAGACATAAATAAACAAAAAACTTGAATTTACTAATTATCAGTGGCATGGATAAAAACCATGATAATGAACATGTTAAATCAAATTCTTCTTATCAATATAGTTTTTTTGAAGAAATTATTAAAAAGCAAAATCCCCTCACAAATATCTCGGTTTATAAACCTTACATTGAGGATGTAAATAAATTTAGTTTTGAAGATTACGATGCCTTTTTATGGACCGGAGGTCTAGGTAATATTTATGATGACAATGATCACAATAAAAATCAGTTGAAGATATTTGATAGAATAGCAACTTTAGAAAGACCAATTTGGGGAAGTTGTTGGGGTCTTCAAGTCGCTGTAACAGCATTTGGAGGAAAAATATCAAGTTCTATGAGTCCAGAGTTTGGATACTCTGAAAAAATAAAAATTATAAAAAATCATTTTGTTTATAAAAATAAAAAAAATTTATTTACTGCCCCTGGTCATCATTACGATAGTTTAGAAACTCTTCCCAAGGACTTTGACATAATTTCTGAGAATAATCATTCTATTCAATCTATATGTCATAAAAAACAAAACATATTTTGTACTCAATATCATCCAGAACTACCATACAACTATATTGGTAAATTAATGAGTTACTGGAAAAGAAATTATTTAAAGATTATGAGTGAAAATGAATTTGAAGCATTATTAAATAAATTACAAAGTTTTGAAAATGAAGATCAATTTAACAGAGAACTTGAATTACTGAATTGGTTAGAAAATATAAAACTGTGATTATTTTTTAGTAGCAATCATAATTAGTGATAAAAAAATCACTGCTAAAAGACCGCAAAAAACTGCTGCAAAAAAAATAGTGGATATAATGAACATAAATATTTTTATATCTGTAATCTTACTAAAAAAAAGTGGTGTCTGTAAAAACTGATCAACAGTGAGTATAAAAGTTAAAACAAAAAATCCCATCATAAAGCCTCTTTTGTAAAATTTAATCCATGATTTTTTAAAGTAATCAATATTCATAATTTGAAGTAGTAATTTTATATTATGGTCATATAATTTCAATTCGATAAGATTTAAATTTTAGGAGGAGACTAACTTGGGTCAATATTTTGAAAATTTTAAAGACGCCTTACCTGATGTAAAAAAAGTTAGAAAAATAAAAAAGGATTTAGAAAAAAAAGGCGTAAAATACATTTATTCTAATTGGATTGATTTTCTGGGTAGTCCAAAAACTAAGCCTATGCCTATATCTGATTTTGAGGATCTTTGTATGGGTAAAGGCCCTCAATTTGCTGTTCATTCTGTTTCATTTGTTCCAGAATTAACACCAGCAGATAATGATCAAATCCCTGTGCCAGATTTGGATAGTCTCGTTATATGTCCATGGGATAAAACATGTGCATGGGTTTTTGCAGATTTATATTGGAATGACAAACCTTACGATGTTTGCCCAAGAATGACGTTAAAAAAACAAATAAAGGAAAGCGCTAAATCTGACTTGAAATTTTTTGTTGGTATCGAACCTGAATTTTTTTTAATGAAGTGGGAGGGTGATAAACCAGTTAAGGCAATTGATAGAGATCCTATAAATTTGAGAAGACAAGCTTTTGGGTATGACTCAGAGTACTCAATAGATGGAATGCATTTTTTAAAAGAAATAATAGATATTTTAAATAATGATTTGAAATGGGATCTCCATGACGTAGTTGCAGAGGGCGCATATGGCCAGTATGAATTAGATTTTGGTTACACAGACATTTTAGGGATGGCTGATAGATTTGTATTTTTAAGAGTGTTACTCAAGGAAGTTGCAAAAAAATATGGATATTTTGTATCATTTATGCCAAAGACAACTATTAGTGATTGGAGAGCAGGTGCTCACATCAATCATAGTGTGGCATCAATTAAAAAGAAAAATAATAACATATATAAGAATGGAAATAATTTCTCTGATAAAGCCTATAATGCTGTCGCTGGAATTTTAAAACATGGAGCAGCGATTACAGCGCTAGCCTGCCCAACTGTTAACTCATATAACGGATTTGTTCCTACAGTTGAGGGCCTTGATGGTGGTCGTCATACATGGGCTCCTACACACATGACATATGGCAGTAATAATAGATCAGCTATGATAAGACTACCACAAAATAGATATTGTATAGAAAATAGGGCGTCTGATTTAACTCAAAATCCTTATTTAACTTTCTCTTTATTAGCAGCAGCTGTTACAGAGGGTATCGACAAAAAAATGAAGCCCCCAAAACCAACTAATAAAAGTCTTTATGATTTGACTGAGAAAGAAAAAAAAGAGGTAACTACATTACCAAGAAATTTATTAGAGGCAGTAGACGCTTTTGCCGCTGATAAATTAATTAAAAAAGTTTTTTCTGAGGCAATGATAAATAATTTTATTGGATATAAATATGATGAGTGGTCTAGATATCATACAACTACAACTGATTGGGAAATCAAAGAATATCTAAAGTTATTTTAATTGATTAGTAAAGAGGAACTTCATAAATACCAATTAAATAATTTCAAATTAAAATCAGGTGACATAATAGATTTAAAATTAAATTATTTAGCGTTTGGGAAACTAAACTCTGAAAAGTCAAACGTAATTTTATTTCCTACTAGGTATGCTGGCACACATCTAGAGCAAGGATATCTGATTGGTAATAATTTTCCTATAGATCCAGATAAATATTTCATCATTATTCCAAATATGTTTTGTAATGGTGTTTCCTCATCACCTAGTAATACAGAAAAACCCTTTAATGGTCCTAATTTTCCTTTAGTCACAATATATGACAACGTGCAAGCACAATACACACTTCTAAAAGAAATATTTAGAATAGAAAAAATTAAATTAGTTATAGGTTGGTCTATGGGAGGACAACAAGCATTTGAGTGGGCCTCATATTTTCCAAATATGGTAGAAAATATGATTTCAATGTGTGGTCATGCTAAAACCACAGAACATACGTATGTATTTTTAGAGGGTGTATATGCTGCTTTGACTTCAGATCCAAACTGGAATTCTGGAAATTATGAAAAACAACCTCAAAATGGAAAAACAACGATGGCCAGAGTATGGGCAGGATGGGCGCATGGGCAAGACTGGTTTAGGGAAAAAAAATATATCGATGATGGTTACAAAGATGCAAAAGAGGTTTTGGATAAACTTTGGAATAGAATTTATTATCGGAAGGATGCAAATGATTTATTAGCGATGATAAGAACTTGGCAAGAGCATGACATTAGCAACAATAATAAATTTAATAATCAATTTGATAAAGCTCTTAACTCTATTACTGCGCGATGCATTTTAATGCCAGGTAAAAATGATTTATACTTCCCCCCAGAGGATAATGAAATTGAATTAAAAAATATTAAAAATGGTGAATTACGTATCATTCCTTCAAGCTACGGTCACTATGCTGGAGCAGGTAAGTCCAAAGATGATTTAAATTTTGTTAATGATGCTATAAAAGATATATTGGTTACTTAACAATAATTTTAAAATATTTTTTTTTGCCAATCTTGAGTATTTTTTTGTTATAAGACTTATCAATCGTAAGATTAATATCGTTAATTTGGTCGTCGTCAATTTTTATACCACCACCCTCTATTAGCCTTTTTGCTTCAGATTTTGACGAGACCGTACTATTGGATGTTAGTGTATCTATGAGTTTTGAGTCTATTTTAAAGTTAATTTCATCAATATTATCGAAAGAATTATTTTCAAAAATTGATCTTGCTTTTTCTTCAGCCTCTTGTGCTGAGCTTTCTGAGTGACAATCTGTTGTCACTAAATATGCTAATTTTTTTTTCGCATTATTGATATCTTCTTTAATTAATATTTTTATTTCTTCTTTGTCTAAGTCACTAAAAATAAGTAATAGTTTTTCCACATCATTATCATCCACATTTCTCCAATACTGATAGAAATCGTAAGAACTGTATTTATTTTGATCTATCCAGACAGCGCCTTGCTCGGTCTTGCCCATCTTCTTACCTGTAGAGGTAGTTAAAAGAGGTGTAGTCAGACCAAAAGCATCTTTTTTGTTTATTTTTGATATAATTTCCATACCCAAAACAATATTACCCCATTGATCCGAGCCGCCAATTTGCAACTCACAATTTTCATGTTTATTTAAGTGAAGAAAATCATAACTTTGAAGTATCATGTAATTAAATTCTAAAAATGATAATGATTGCTCTCTTTTAAGTCTCTCTTTAACACTCTCAAATGTAAGCATACGATTGATCGAAACTTGACTTCCCAAATCTCTCAATAACTCTATGTAATTTAATTTATCAAGCCATTGATCATTATTTATAAATTTTATATTTTCTTTGAAATCTCTAAAATAATGTTCAAATATTCTTTTAAAATTCTCAATATTTTTTTGGATTGTTTCGTAAGTTAAAATTTGTCTTGAGGCATCTTTGCCAGAGGGGTCACCAATTTTTGTTGTGCCTCCACCTAATAGTACTATAGCCTGATGACCATGTTTGATTAGAGTCTTAATAGCTCTTAATTGAACAAGACTACCAGCATGTAATGCATCAGCTGTAGCATCAAATCCAATATAAAAAATAATTTTTTTCTTATTGAGTAGATTATTAAGTTCTAATTCATTAGTGCATTGATTGAATAGATTTCTATCTTTAAATAACTGTATATAATCAATCATATATAATAATTAACATAATTTTATAGATATCAAATGGAATATATCGCCCTCGGTTGCATGTCTGGTACTTCTTTAGATGGTATTGATTGTAGCTTGGTCAAATCTGATGGAGTTTCATATGTGACTGATATATCAAATGAATTCATTCCATATAGTGGTGACCTGCAACTAAAATTACATAATGTAATTTTGAAAGGATACTTAGACGATATCAAAGTTATAAATCAGCTAAATCAAGAATATAAGGATTCCATAAACAGTTTTATTAAAAAAAATAATTTCGAAATAGACTTAATTGCAATGCATGGACAAACAGTATATCACGATCAAAAAACAAAAATTTCAATACAACTATTTGATAAGAGTATTAGATTTAACACTAACTCCCCTGTTATATGTAACTTTAGAAAAAATGATTTGTTAAATGGTGGTAATGGGGCACCAATAATGCCAGAGTTCCATAGAGTCTTAGCTAATCAACTAGATTTAAAAAAGGTTATTTTTGTCAATATAGGAGGTGTTACTAATATAACTGTAATTGATAACCAAAAAATTACTGCTGGTGATAGTTCTTTTGGTAATGCCATCGTTAATGATTTAATTTTTGAAAAAACTAAAGAAAGATTTGATGTTGATGGTTCATTATCTAATAATGGTCAAAAAATAGATGTTCTATTTAACAGAATAATAAGTGACAAATATTTTTTAGAAAACCTTCCTAAATCTTTAGACAGAAATTATTTTCATAAATATATAGATAATTCTATTAAAGATAAAAATTTAAATGATTTAATTTATACATTACTTGAAGTAATTCCATTTGCTATTAATTCTTTGATTTCCTCGCAATCAGATTTTAAAATTATTTTAATGGGTGGTGGAAGAAAAAATCTAACTTTACAAAAAATTTTTTGTAAGTATTTTGATAATATTTCTTTAATTGATAATTACCAAATAGATGGAGATTTTATAGAGTCCCAAGGAATGGCATTACTTGGTATAAGATATATACTAAAAAAACAGTCTACATATTATGAAACTACAAAAGTTTTAAAAAATATTTACTTAGGTGAAAAGTGTTAGCTTTTGTGTTTTTGAATATACTTATTTAAAGTATTCATAAGAGGATCTAGCTTTCCCTCAAATAAGTGATTTGATTTTGAAATAGTTTCCATTGAAACTTCTGCATTTTTCTGTTTTTTAAATGTTTCAAAAAATTCTTTTAAGTTATCTCTTTTTACTATTTCATCTTGTTCAGCTCTAACTATCAGTGTTTTGATAGGACAAGGTGATAAGAAATTAAAATCGTACAAATTTACAGGTGGGGCTATTAAAATTAATCCATCTACTTCTGGTCTTCTCATTAGAGTTTGAAATCCAATCCATGCACCAAATGAGAATCCTACAATCCAACATGACCTAAAATCCTCATTTTTTTTTTGGAGCCAATCTAAAGAGACACTCGCATCATTTAGCTCTCCCTCTCCCTCAGTAAAGGCACCATCACTCTTGCCAACACCACGAAAATTTATTCTTAAAGTTGAAAACCCCGCATCTTTCATTACTTTAAATGCTGCATAATTAACTTTAGTGTCCATAGTTCCACCGTGCTTAGGATTGGGATGGAGAATTATAGCTATATTCGGTTTTTCTTGCTCACTAGGTGAGTATTTGGCTTGAAGTTTACCTTCACCACCTTGTATAAATACTTCTGGCATAATTAAAGAAGAGATCATAGATTACTTTTGATAAAGAAAGCAAGTTATAAATGAATTCATTAGGTTTTAATAAAGATCCATCAAGCACAACAGTGGTGGTTGCTATGTCTGGTGGAGTGGATAGTTCTGTCACAGCTGGTCTACTAAAAAAAGAGGGATACAATGTCATTGGTATAACTCTTCAGCTCTACACGTCTAATAACTCTGCAAAAAAAGGTTCTTGCTGTTCTGGTCTTGATATTTATGACGCTAGACGTGTTGCCCAAAAATTAGACATACCCCACTATGTATTTAATTATGAAAAAACATTTAAATCAGATGTAATTGATTACTTTATCAACGCTTACGAAAATGGTGAAACACCTATACCTTGTGTTAAGTGTAATGAGACTGTTAAGTTTAGAGATTTAATGAACTTTGCAAAAAAATTAGAGGCAGATTGTATGGCAACAGGGCACTACATTAGAAGAAAAGGTAATATTAAAGATGCCCATATGTATAGGGCTGAGGATAAATCGAAGGATCAAAGTTATTTTTTATTTGCAACAACTCAGGATCAGTTAGATTACCTAAGATTTCCACTTGGTGAGATATCTAAAGCAGAAACTAGAAAAATAGCAGAGGATCTTGGTCTTATCGTTTATGACAAGAAGGATAGTCAAGATATTTGTTTCATTCCAGATGGAGATTATAAAAAATTTATTAAGTCAAATAAGAAGAAAGGTGAAATACTCGACCTTTCAGGTAATGTTTTATCTTTTCATGATGGTATTCAAAATTTTACTGTTGGTCAAAGAAGAGGCTTAGGTATAGCAAATGAAGACCCACTTTATGTTGTTGATATTATTAAAGATAAAAACCAAATAATTGTTGGTGATAAGAAAGATCTGTTAGGTAAATCCCTCTTATTGGGTGATTTGAATTTTATTATGCCAGAGTATGACCTTTCCAAAAAAACTGTTGAAATCCCTTGTAGTGCAAAAATTAGATCTTTATCTGAGCCAAAAAAGGGAAAACTTATTAAACAATCTACTTCCTACTCTTTTGAGTTTGATGAACCCGCAGAGGCAATTACCAAAGGTCAAGCTTGTGTTTTGTATGATAATGATAGGGTTTTAGGTGGCGGGATTATTAAACAGAAACTGAACTAATTAGGGTATTTACTCGTATTTTCTTGTAAAAATCCTTATTTATCATATATATCGAGACCTATGGCAGCTACAGAACAAACAATTAAACAAGTAAACACACTAGGTAGTAGTGATTACAAATATGGTTTTTCTACTGAAGTAGACGAGATCCGACCTCCAAAAGGTTTAAATGAAGAAATAATAAAATTCATATCTGCCCAAAAAGATGAACCAGAGTGGATGTTTGAATGGAGACTAAATGCATTTAAAGTCTTCAACAAATTACCGAAGCCTCAATGGGCTAAATTGAATATTCCAGAAATTGATTATCAAGATTGTTATTATTACTCAATACCCAAAAGTTTAAAAGATAAACCAAAGTCACTAGATGAAATAGACCCAGAAATACTAAAAACTTATGAAAAACTTGGAATTCCATTAAAAGAACAAAAAATGTTATCTGGTATAGCTGTTGATGCTGTTTTCGACTCCGTATCAGTTGCCACGACATATAAAAAACAACTGAGTGACTTAGGTATAGTATTTTGTTCAATTTCTGAGGCAGTAAAAACTCACCCAGAATTAGTAAAAAAATATCTAGGAAGTGTAATTCCAGTATCAGATCATTCTTTCGCAGCATTAAACTCAGCCGTTTTCACTGATGGATCATTTATTTACATTCCTGAGGGAGTAAGGTGCCCAGTTGAATTATCAACATATTTTAGAATTAATGCAATGAACACAGGTCAATTCGAAAGAACGCTTATAATCGCTGATAAAGACAGTTATGTGAGTTACCTAGAAGGCTGTACTGCACCAATGAGAGATGAAAACCAACTTCATGCTGCTAATGTAGAGTTAGTTGCCCTAGATAATGCTGAAATTAAGTATTCAACAGTTCAAAACTGGTACCCAGGAGATAAAGAGGGTAAGGGAGGCATCTACAACTTTGTAACCAAAAGAGGTGCCTGCAGAGGGAAAAATTCTAAAATATCTTGGACTCAAGTCGAGACAGGATCTGCAATTACATGGAAATATCCAAGCTGCATTTTACAAGGAGATAACTCTAAAGGAGAATTTTATTCAGTAGCCATAACTAACAATATGCAACAAGCTGACACTGGCACAAAAATGATACACATTGGTAAAAACACGTCTTCTAAAATCATATCAAAAGGCATTTCAGCAGGAAAAGCTAATAATACATATAGAGGCCTTGTAAATATTTTGTCGAAAGCCAAAAATGCGAGAAATTTTACTCAATGTGACTCTCTATTAATAGGCAATCAATGTGGAGCTCATACAGTTCCATATATAGAGTCAAGTAATTCCGACTCAATGGTTGAGCACGAGGCCACAACCTCAAAAATTAACGAAGATCAATTATTTTACTGTCAGCAAAGAGGATTAAACAGTGAAGATGCAGTAGGGTTAATTGTGAATGGTTTTTGTAAAGAGGTACTTCAACATTTACCAATGGAATTTGCTGTTGAAGCTCAAAAATTAGTCGCAATTAGCTTAGAGGGAAGCGTTGGATAATGTTAGAAATTAAAAACCTTCATGTCTCTATTGAAGAAAAAAAAATAATTAAAGGTTTGGATTTATCTATTAATAAAGGTGAGGTTCACGCACTTATGGGCCCTAACGGTTCTGGTAAAAGCACACTCTCTTACGTGCTATCTGGTAAAGATAAATATGAAATAAATGATGGAACAATAGATTACAATGGAAAAAATTTATTGGAATTAGATGTTGATGAAAGAGCAAACGAGGGATTATTTCTTGCATTTCAATATCCAATGGAGATACCTGGTGTGCAAACTTCATTTTTTTTGAAAACAGCAATCAATTCTAAAAGAAAATATTTAGGTCAAAGTGAAATGGACGCATTAGAATTTGCTAAATTAATGAAATCAAAAGCAGAAGAATTGAATATAAGTACTGAAATGCTTAAAAGAGATCTAAATGTTAACTACTCTGGTGGTGAAAAAAAGAAACAAGAAATTTTACAGATGTCTATGTTAAGTCCCAAAATGGCTATTTTAGATGAAACAGACTCCGGTTTAGATATTGATGCCTTAAGAATTGTCTCTGAGGGAGTAAATAAATTAAGAAATAATGATAATTCTTTCTTAGTCATTACTCATTATCAAAGACTTTTAAATTATATAAAGCCTGATTTTGTTCATATTATTGCAGATGGTAAAATCGTAAAATCTGGTGATTACTCTTTAGCTTTAGAGCTAGAAGAAAAAGGTTACGAAGAGATATCTCAAACTGCTTAATGGAACTTGTGTTGAATTTAGACAAGATACAATCTAAAAGTGTATCTCAATATGCTAAAGACATCTTAGATAATCAAAACCCATATAAAAATTTTAAAATTGAAAATTATAAATACGCCCAACTCCATAAAGATGTCAAATCAGAAATCTTACTTAGAGATATAGATTTTTCTAAACTATTAGATAATACTAAAAATATTACATCTTCTATTTCAAATCCATTCGACTTAACAGCTAATTTAAATCTCTGGAATTACAATAATGAGGATAGTTTTTTTAGAGTCTCCTCTTTAGTAAAAAGAGAAACTAAATCAGTAAATTTAGATACATTTGATGATAGAAATTTATTTTTAGATATTTCTCAAATAAATGAGAACATACATATATCTAAATCCTCTACAAATGAAATCAATCTTATTATTTTAAATAGCAAATCAAACGATGAGTACCCAAAATCAATTTTCTTAGATTTATCTAATAATTCTAAGTTAAATGTAATTCACTTTAATGTTTCAAATAATAAATCTTTTTTATACTTTGAGACTAATTTACAAGACAACTCATATTTAAATTTTGTTTCTTTTCAATCAGATAATATCCATACAAGAAACGAGTTTTATGCTTCATTAAATCAAGAGTGTAACTTTGATTTATATGGTCTTAATATCAACAATTATGGTGTAAATGACAATTATTCTTTTATACAACATTTAAAGCCCTCTTCATCAAGTAGAGAAGTTTTTAAATCTATTGTTGAGAAGGGCGCTATTACAAACTTTCAAGGAAAGATATATGTTGACTCTATTGCTCAGAAAACTGATGGATATCAAATGAGTAGATCATTGCTTTTAGATGACATATCGAAAGCCAACAATAAACCAGAACTTGAAATTTATGCAGATGATGTAAAATGTAGTCACGGGTCTACTGTTTCCAAATTAGATGACGAGCAAATTTATTATTTTAAGTCCAGAGGAATTGATAGCGAAATAGCTAAAAAAATATTAAAAAAAGCATTTATTATTGAGATTATTGAGTCAATTAAAGACGATATGTTAAAGAATTATTCAAATGAATTAATTGAAAGTTTATTATCATGAATAATATTAAATTAGATTTTCCAATTTTAGATAAAAAGATCAGAGACAAAGCTATTACTTATCTTGACTCTGCAGCAAGCACTCAGAAACCCAAACAAGTAATTAACTCTATTTCTGAATTTTTAGAAAATTCTTATGAAAATGTTCATAGAGGAATGAATTCACTTAGTATAGATGCTACAGATTTATATGAAAAATCTAGAGATGTAGCAAAAAATTTTATTAATTCTAATTCTACAAATGAGATAATTTTTACAAGAGGAGCTACTGACTCTATAAATATTATTGCTAATTCATTAGCTGAACATCTTAAAGAGGGCGATAAGATTGTTGTAACTGAATTAGAACATCACTCAAATTATTTGCCTTGGATGAACTTGTGTAAAAAATTAGGTTTAGAATTAAAAATAATTCCTATTTCGAAAGATGGCATTTTATCTGAAGACGATATCATTAATAATTGTGATGACTCCACAAAGGTTCTCTCTTTAACACACATGTCAAATGTAACTGGCCAAATACTTGATATCAAAAAGATTAAAAAATCAATAAATAAAGATACTTATGTTGCCGTTGATGGTTGTCAATCAATAGCACACTTAAAAATTGACGTAAAAGATTTGGATTGTGATTTTTACTCTTTTTCATCTCATAAACTTTATGGTCCATCTGGTATTGGAATTTTGTATGGTAAAGAAGATATTTTAAATAAATTAAATCCTCCAACACTTGGAGGAGGGATGATCAATGAAGTTTCATCTAATGATTTTTCTTATGCTATGTTACCTAATAAATTTGAACCGGGTACGCCTTCAATTGAGGCAGCAATTGGCTTTAAAACTGCTATGGAATATTTGAATAATAATAATTACCAAGACTATTTTCTAAATGAAAAAAAACTCAGATCTACATTAATTAAAGCTTTACGTGAATTCAAAGATGTAGATATATATGGCTCTAATGAAGATGGAAATGCTACATCCATTGTTTCTTTTAATATTAAAAACCAAAATTTTAATGATATTGCCACTTTTCTTGACCAATATGGAATAATGATCAGAGGAGGTCACCATTGTTGCCAACCATTTATGAAAAAGTTAGGTATCCCTGGTTCTTGCAGAGTCTCTTTCGGTATTTATAATGATCTCAATGATATTGATCATTTTATAGAATCTTTGAAAAAAACTCTAAAACTTCTTCAATAAGCTATGGATAATAAAACACTTTCAGACTTCATGCCTAAAGTTAGTTCTGACGGTGAGATTACTTACGGAGAAAAATCGTCATCACAGTCAGTGACATTAACAAATGATCATATAATCAAAGTTCTCACAGGCATAAAAGATCCTGAAATGGATATGAATATTTATGATCTTGGTTTAATTTATGACATATCAATTGATAATTTTAACAATATTAAAATTATTATGACACTGACAACAGTTAACTGCCCAGTTGCCGATAGTTTTCCACTAGAAGTTGCTAAAAAAGTTCATGAATTAAAAGATGTAGGACAGGTTAGTATAAAACTAACCTTTCAACCACCATGGAATAAAGATATGATGAGCGAAAATGCAAAGTTAGCTTTAGGTTTTTAATATGACCAATCCTTTATTTTCATTATCCAAAACTGCTGAAGAACAAATTTCTAAATTATTAGTTAATAATAGTAACGCTATTGGTTTGAAAATTGGCTTAAGCACTAAAGGGTGTGCAGGATTGAGTTATACAATGGAGTATGTGAATAATGATAGCATACAAGGTTGTGAGCTAGTCAATGATTACAAGTTCCCTCTTTATATTGAAGATAAAGCAGTTATGTATGTAATAGGTACAGAAATGGACTTTATTAAAGAAGAGTTTGGAGAAAGGTTTATTTTTAAAAATCCTAATCAGACGAGTGAATGCGGCTGTGGTGAGAGTTTTCACGTTTAGATTTTAGTTATATTTATGGCAATCTTATTGGGTATTCTCTCAGCTTTTAGTTTTGGTGTTGGAGATTTTTTAGCTAGATTTTCATCAAAGGAAGTTGGATTTAAAAATTCACTTTTTTGGATGCTGGTTGTTGGCTCAATATTTTATTTAATTTTATTTTATTTTTTTGGAAGTGGTCTTTCACCAAACGCGATTGGTTTGAGTAATAGTTTCCTATCAGGAATTTTAATAATGTTTGGACTTCTTTGTTTGTACAGAGGTCTTCAAATGGGACCAGTGTCAATTGTAGCCTCGATAACAGCGACTAATCCTTTTTTTGTTTTTGTTATAAGATTTTTTTTAGGAAGTGAACCAACACTTACTCAGTGGATTGCCACTCTTGTCGTTATATCAGGCGCAATATTTGTTTCCATAAGCGCTGATAGTTTTAAAGAAAGCCTAGGTTTGTCAAAAAAACAGATAAAAGAGTCTCTAATTGTGTCATTTATGGCTAGTGGCATGTTGGCTTTGGGCCTTATTTTTTCTCAAGAGGCCTCTAACTCTTTAGATCCAATTGAGGCTGTTATATATGTAAGATTTTTTAGCTTATTGGGTATTGCTTCCTTATTATTTTTTATGAAGTCTAAAATAACACTGACAAAAAAAGCAGTTCCTATTTTATTTTTTCAAGGAATATTAGAAACTACTGGTTATTTTTGTTTGGTCTCTGCATATGCTTTTGACAAAGTTAGTATTGCAGTAGTCATTTCTTCAGGTTTTGGTCTTGTAACAGTTTTATTGGCTAGACTAGTCTTAAAAGAAAAAATATCTAAAATTCAAACTTTAGGTATCTCTTTAACTTTCATAGGTGTTGTTGGTCTTACTATCTAATTAAATTTTCAAGTCTCTTTTTATCAAAACGATATGAATTCATTGCTATGGCTAGGCAAATAACTATACCTCCTATAATTGTATTTACATCTGGAGTTTCATTGATACCCAAAATCGGTAGCCACGCCCAAAAAATTCCTCCAACTACTTCTAATAAAGACAGCATTGTTAGCTCTCCCGAAAGTAATTGTTTTGAACCAATGCTAAACAGGATAAGCCCAGTTGCAACGATGAAACCGTGAGTCATACTCAACAAAATATTTTTTAAAGGTAAATAGATTTCTTGATTATTAAAAAACATCAAAAAGATGGAAATAACTGCGCAAAAAATTCCTGCATAAATCAAAATATAAAATTTTTTAAAGTTACTTTTGCTTCTCAAAGCAACGGTGAATGCTGCAAAGCCAAGACTTGATATAAAGCCCATAATTAATCCATACAACGACCCACTAAAGGCACTGGCATATATCATTATTAAAGCACCAAAAAACGCAATAATCATGGTTATAAAATTTTGTTTTGAGATTTTCTCATTAATAAACACTAGGGCAATTAATGATGCTAAAAAAGGCATTAACGCCAACATAAATAGAGTAACTGCAGCAGTTGTATTGCTAATTGAATAAATAAAACCAACCATGGCTGTTGTTAAACTAAGACCACCAATTACAGAAACTTTATCTATTTTAATTACATTCATAAAAAAGTTTTTTTGTTCATTAACAATAAGATATAAGGATATGATAGTTGCTACTGTAAGCCCTCTTATAACAAGGTAGGGGAGTTGATAGATTTGAGGGTCTATCATATTTTTAACTACCAGCGGTCCAAAACTCCATATTAACCCACTTAAAACTACTATAATTACTGCCTTGATGTGGTCGCTCATTTTAAGAAATTAACTTATTTTATAAATTAACTTTTTAATAGTTAATTACTGATAAAGAAATCTGAGAGAGTTTTAATATCATCAAAAGAAGTATTCTTACCCTCATTACTTCTTAGAGTAAATGAGTCTGACTCAATCTCTTTCTCACCCATTACTAGAGAATAGGGTATCTTTTTAGAAACAGAATTTCTTATTTTATAACCCAATTTGTTATCAGATCCATCAACAATTACTCTTACACCCAGTTTTTGAAGTTCCCCTTTAATTCGGTTACTATGATCAACAAATTTTTCGGACACAGGTAGAATTGCAAGTTGTATGGGCGTAACAAATAAAGGAAGCCAGCCATTAGTGTTTTCAAGAATAATTGCTATAAACCTTTCTAGAGATCCGACAACTGCTCGGTGTATCATTATTGGAACTTGATTTTTGTCATCTTTGTCTTTGTATTTTGCACCCAATCTATCAGGGAGATTGAAGTCAATTTGTATCGTTCCACATTGCCATTCTCGACCCAGTGAGTCCTCTAATGTAAATTCTATTTTTGGGCCATAGAATGCCCCTTCACCCTCTAAAATATTAAATTCTTTATTGTTGTCTTTTAAAACTTTTTTTAACTGATTTTCAGCATTGTCCCAGTTTTCTTGCGTACCAATACTTTTTTCTGGGCGAGTAGAAATATTATATTTTATTTTTTCAAATCCGAACTTTTTATACACTCTCTCAATTAATAGGGTTGTCTCATTACAAACATCATAAATTTGTTCTGCAGAACAAAATATGTGGGCATCATCTTGAGTAAAACCTCTGACTCTAAATAATCCATTTAGAGCTCCAGAGGGCTCGTATCTATGACACTTACCAAACTCCGAGTATCTAAGTGGTAAATCTTTGTAAGTTATTAGTTGAGAGTTAAATAAAACAATATGACATGGACAATTCATAGGTTTTAGTGCAAACGTCTTATTGTCAGTTTCTGATGTAAACATATTTTCTTTAAAATTGTCCCAATGACCAGACTTTATCCAAAGCTCATTTGAAACTAGCTCAGGTGTTTTTACTTCAAAATAGTTAAGTTTTTGTTGCTCAGAGCGAATATATTTTTCAATATTTTGATATAATGTTAAGCCTTTATCTTTCCAAAATACATTCCCTGCTGATAAATCAGTTAGAAGGAACAAACCCATATCAGTGCCTAATCTTCTATGATTTCTTTCTTTAGCCTCTTCTAAATTTTTTAAATAAACCCGAAGTTCTTTTTCAGAATACCAAGCGGTTGCATAAATTCTTTGAAGCATTTTGTTAGTGCTAATACCTCTCCAATAAGCCCCTGATACATTTGTTATTTTAAAGCTGGCATTATAATCTTTTGTGCTTTTATGATGAGGGCCTTTACAAAGGTCAGTAAAATTTTTTTGCTCGTAAAGTGTTATTTCATCGGAATTATCTAAATTATTAATAAGTTCCAATTTATATTTATTATCCTTAAATATTTCTGATGCTTCTTTTTTAGTTACTGCCCTCTTTAAAAAGTCTCTTCCCTCTAAGAGAATTTCTTTCATTTTTTTTTCTATATTAGCTAAGTCATCATCTGATAGAGTGCTTTCCATATCAAAGTCATAATAAAAACCGTTCTTTATAAAAGGACCAATAGTTGGTTTAGCATTTGGAAAAAGAGTAATTACAGCTTCAGCCAAAATGTGAGCCATATCGTGGCGCATTATATTTAATGCATCATCAGATTTAGGTTTAATGGGAGTGCTATTTTCAACTTCAGTATCCCAATAATTATTATTCGAGTCTTTATATGCTATTATATCGCTCATAATTCTAATTTTTTATAAAAACAACTTTTTTTACCCGTATGACAAGCGCCAATTCCTTCAAGCTCTACTTCATAAATTAAAGCGTCACTGTCACAATCAGTATAAATATTTGTAATATTAAGTTTATTGCCAGAAGTTTCGCCTTTTAACCATAATTTTTTTTTACTTCTACTCCAAAAGTGAGCTTTTTTTGTTTTTACTGTCATTTCAATAGAATTTTTATTTGAATAGGCCATCATAAGAATTTCATTAGTTGACTTCTCTTGAGCAATTGTAGGTATTAGCCCATCAGAATTAAAAACTAGTTGATTTATGTTGAAATTTTCCAATGTCTTGATTTTTAATGATTTTTACTTTTATTAAAGTATTTTTCAATTATTAAAAGAATTTTTTCGATGAATTATTATTTAGCACCAATGATGGGTTACACAGACTGCTATTTTAGAAGTTTAGTCGAAAACATTTATGGAAATAGTGTAACTACCTTTTCTGAAATGATAGTGGATAAAGCAATCATCCACAATGAGACTAAAACAATAACCAAGCATTTTTTAAAAAATAATAAAAGCGCCATTCAAATTGCAGGCTCAGATCCTGAAGAAATTAAAAGAGCAATAAATATTTTAAATAAAGTAGATATTATTAAACATGTAAATTTTAATTTAGGTTGCCCAAGCTCTAGAGTCCAAGAAAATATGCTTGGTTTAGCTTTAACCCAAAAGTATGACTTAGTAAAAAAATGTTTATTTGAATTGATCAAATATAATAAAGATGTATCGGTAAAATGTAGACTTGGTTTAGGTATGAATGAGGATAAGAGTTATATTTTTGATTATCTTAAATTGTTTAATGAAATAGGAATTAAAAAAGTATTTATACATTGTAGAAATGGTGTTTTGAACTTAGATACCAAAAAAAATAGAACAATTCCAAAAATTAATTACAATTTATTTTTAGAGTGTTGTGATCAATTTCCTGAAATGGAACTTATTCCTAATGGTGAGGTTAATGATTTAGAAACCTTTAAATTTTTTCAGTCAAAAAATATTACTCAATTTATGATTGGTAGGCAATTTGCGAAAGACGCTTTTTTTTTAGAAAAATTAGATCTTGAGAATGTCAAAAAGAAGACAGCTTCAATAATTAATACAATAAATGAATTAGAGCATTACAAATATTTAAATATTAATTTATTAAAAAAAAGTATATTCACTGCACTTAGTAACATATCAAATTCCAAAAAAGTAAAAAAAGAAATCTCAGTTATTAATAACTATAGTGGCTTACTAAATTATTTTGAGAGGAATGCCATTTGGAGTTAGAGAGATTATATAAATCTTCCACTTTCTTATCAAAATGTGAATATCTTAATAATTCTTATGATGTTTCAAAGGTTGATGCTCAATTAATACTTAACCACTACAAAAGTAATATAAAAAAATATTCTAATTCCTCTACAGCTAACTTTCTCAATATAAATACACTTAAAAATGAGCTTATTTATTTAATTTTTATATCAATTCATCAAAATTTAATTTCTCAGTCTAATGGATCAAGATTGTGGTCTGTTTTATGCAAAAATATTTTAAGTAAAATCATTAATATCAATCTATACAGATCATTTAATAATAGTTTAAAAAAATATTATTTTATTTTAGGTATGGGTAAAATTGGAGTAAGAGATTTAAATTTTGCCTCTGATATCGATATAATCATATTCTATGACTCCAAAAATAGTCCTATTTCCCTCCAAGATTTTAATAAATCTATAAAGAAAACCATTAGTGAAATATCGAATATTTCTGAGACTTTTTTTCATAAAATAGATTTAAGGTTACGACCAGATTTTGGTGATTCATTAATTATATCTGATATGGATCAAGCAATTAATTACTATACTTCAGTTGGCAGAAATTGGGAGAGATTAGCATTTCATAGATCAAGTTTTTTGTGTGGCGATATTCAAAAATATTTCTCATTTAAGGAAGCAATAAAAAGTTTTTTATTTAGAAGAACATTTGACTATTACGCTATAGATGAAATTAAAAAGCTTTTTGCCTCCAGTAATACTGAACAAAAGCTAGATATAAAAAATTCTTATGGCTTTATTCGATCTTGTGAAAATATAATACATTTTAACCAACTTCTTTGGTCTGGAAAAATAAATTCTCTTAAAGAGAGTAATATTCATAAATTACTTATAAATTTAAAAAAACATGAAAATATAATTCCAAAAAATGACTTAAAAAATATAACAGAGGCATATTATTACTTCCGTAAAATTGAGAATTATTTACACATAAAAAAGAATACTTTTCAGAATATAATTGACTCTAATGAAACCTATTTAAATCTAGTATTAGATAACTTTTCAAACAAATTAGAGAAGCATAAATTTGAAATTCAAACAATATATCAGCGTTTATTTTTCCCTAAAATAAATAGAGAAAGTTTACGACGTGAAAAATTTAATGAGTCTAGCCAAAAAATTATTTATAGTCTTTTAAAACGAGCTGAGAACATCAATAGTTCAGAAACAGTAAAAAATGATTATTTAGAGTCTATTTCAAGTCTCATAAATATTTTATCAACACATAATAAACGAGATGATCTAATTATAAAATTTGACTATTTAATTAACTATTATAAGTCTGGAGTCCATTTAACTGCTTTATACAAATACAATAATAAAATTTTTTTAGAGTTAGCTTTCATATTTGAGAATTCTTCAAAATTAACAAATCTTATTTACAAAAATCATTTTTTAATAGAGTCACTAGTCTATTTTTTTAATTATGGCATACCTACTTTTAAGCTGAGGGAATTTTCTGATAATTTTGATTTAGATTTAAAAAAATCAATCCAGGATATTTATGAAATTTTATTCCTTTTAGATTATTTGTTACTTTCAAAAAAAATAACAAATACTGACTTCCTCAAAAAACGAAATACCGCAGTAAGAAAGTTTATTTTTTATATTTTTGAACTAGTTAAAAATGAATACATTGCCAATAGAAGCAATATTTTCTCTGACTTAACACCGATTTTATTTGGAAGTTACGGTGTCAAAATGGCTACGAATTTTTCCGATTTAGACATTTTTTTTATATATCAATCAAACAAAAATAATCACATAGATAATATTAAAATTGTAAGGAGATTTTACTCGATAATGAAACAATATATTGATCCAAATATCCTTATAATTGATGATAGAAATAAACCTTTTGATAGAGACTCTGATCAAGTTATTAATATTGAAAATTTTTTTTCATTTTATTCAAAGACTAGTGAACCATTTCATAAATTGTCTTTTATGAAGGTATGTCTTTTAACAAATAATCTAAAATTAGTTAAGTATTTTACAAAAATGAAAAATCAAATTATTTCAAACTTTTCTAAAATTGATAATGAATACTTTTTAAAAATATTAGATATAAAAAATCCTTTAAAAAATAATAAGGATCTTTTTCAACTCTTTAAAATTAAAGAAGACATCAACCACATAAATAATAAAGAGTTTTCATATAGTGACGATATTGATTATTTAAGAGAGTTACTTATGTTTGAAGATTTAACTGGCAACCCGTCTAAAGTAGATAATAAAAAATATTTAGACAGGTTGCTTTTAAATTAACTTAGTAATCGTAATACATGTCGAACTCTGCAGGTGTGACTAGCAGTTTATTTGGTTCGATTTCTTCTTCTCTTTTGTATTCGATATATGACTCGATTAAATCCTTAGTGAATACATTACCTTCTAAAAGAAAATCATGGTTTGATTCAAGATTGTTAATCGCTTTCTCAAGAGTGCCAGGTACTTCTTTTACTTTAGATTGCTCTTCAGGAGGTAAATCATAAAGATTTTTATCCATTGGTTCACCAGGATCAATTCTATTCTTAATTCCATCTAAACCTGCCATAAGCATAGCTGAAAATGCTAAATAACCATTTGCAGTTGCATCTGGACATCTAAACTCAACTCTTTTTGCCTTAGGAGATGGTGAGTATGCGGGTATTCTACATATAGCACTTCTATTTCTATTTGAGTATGCAAGCTTAACTGGAGCCTCATAACCTGGAACTAATCTCTTGTAAGAGTTAATAGTTGGATTTGTAAAAGCTAATAAAGATGGTGCGTGCTTAAGCAAACCACCAATATAAAATTTTGCTTCATCACTAAGATTAGCGTATCCACCTTCACCATAAAATACTGGTTTACCGTTTGACCAAATACTTTGATGACAATGCATTCCTGAACCATTGTCGTTTGAAAGAGGTTTAGGCATAAAAGTAGCACTTAAACCATTACTTTTTGCTGTGTTTCTTACAACGTATTTATATTTTTGAAGATCATCGGCCATCTTAACCAATGTGTCGAATTTTAAATCAATTTCACATTGACCAGCAGTAGCAACTTCGTGGTGCTGCGCCTCAACACTCATACCAATTGCAACCATGTGATTTACCATTTCTGATCTAACATCCTGCATAGTATCATGAGGTGGGCATGGGAAGTATCCACCTTTATTTCTAACTTTATAACCTAGATTTGGACCTTCGGCTGTGCCTGTATTCCAAACGGCTTCACCGGAGTCAACAGAAAAAGAGGAGTGATGAGGGTGCGTATTAATTTGAACGTTGTTGAAAAGAAAAAATTCAGCTTCTGGTCCAAAGAAAATACTATCACCAACTCCTGAGGTTTTAACATATTCTTCTGCTTTTTTTGCAACGTATCTTGGATCTTTATCGTACTTTTGTCCGGTAATTGGATCTTGAATGTCACAGATAAGAACTAGAGTAGGATCTGTAAAAAAAGGATCTACAAATGCAGTCTCAATATCTGGAATTAATATCATGTCACTAGCTTCAATTGACTGAAAACATCTAATTGAAGAGCCGTCGAAACCAATACCTTCCTCAAATACATCCATTTCAAATGTATTAATATGGTTTGAAAAGTGCTGCCATGTTCCTAAAGGATCAGTAAATCTAAAATCAATATACTTAATACCATTTTCATCGATCATTTTTTGTAATGATTTTTTGTCCATCTAATAACCTCCTGAGTTGTTAACTTGGTTTATGTAAAAACTAAATTGCGTCTTTACCTTTTTCGCCTGTGCGAATTCTAATAGCCTCTGAAACTTCGTATACAAAAATTTTACCATCACCGATTTTGCCAGTGTTAGAATGTTTGATAATAACATCGATTGCCTCTTTGTATTTCTTGTCATCAACTACTAATTCAATTTTAACCTTTGGTAGAAAGTCAACTACGTACTCAGCACCTCTATAAAGCTCAGTATGACCTTTTTGTCTACCAAACCCTTTTACTTCAGATACGGTTAATCCACTTAGGCCTATTTCGCCAAGGGCATCTTTAACATCCTCTAATTTAAAAGGTTTAATTATTGCCTCAATTTTTTTCATATTTAGCGATCCAAATATAATGTTTAATTTGCATAATATCTATACTATAAATTAATTCAATTTTTGGCGGGTGTAGCTCAGTTGGTTAGAGCGCCGGTTTGTGGTACCGGAGGTCGGGGGTTCAAGTCCCCTTACTCGCCCCAATTTGTGCGCCAGTGGCGGAATGGTAGACGCGCTGGTCTTAGGAACCAGTGGGCAACCGTGGGGGTTCGAGTCCCTCCTGGCGCACCAGAATACAAGTAATATGGATTATAAAAACATAGAAAAAAAAAGTTACAAATCATCTTTTGAGGTATCTTTAGATCAAAGCGCTATTGCTAAAATTATTGACGAAAAAATATCAGAAAAGCAACCCACTTTTGAAATTGCAGGTTTTAGAAAGGGCAAAGTACCGGTAAGCATCATAAAGTCTAAAATTGGTCTTCAAATTGAA
Organism: uncultured Alphaproteobacteria bacterium; assembly: GCA_902539635.1. Classification (GTDB taxonomy): domain Bacteria; phylum Pseudomonadota; class Alphaproteobacteria; order HIMB59; family HIMB59; genus HIMB59. The sequence continues at coordinate 129,619 of CACBJQ010000001.1, read as the reverse complement.
AACGAGGTATTAAATGAAGAGGTATCAAAAAATATAAATAAAATCAGTGAGGATGAAAAAATACAATCCCTGATACAACCTGATGTAAATTTTAAAGATAATTATAATTTTACCTTGGCTTTTTATTTAAAACCCGAAATTAAAATGGATGAGTTAAAAACAAGTGAAATAGAGAAAGTTACTTCAGAGGTAACAAAAAAAGATATTGATGATTTTAGAGAAAAAGTAAGAAAAGAGTACTATTCATTAGAGAGTATAGATATATCAGATGAAAATTCTGTTATAGATTTTGAAATATTAAACTATGAAGATGAACAAAAAAAATTATTTTCTCAAAAAGAGGTAAGAGTAGACTTAAACACCCAAACGAAAGAAGAAGTATTTTTAGACTTAAAAAAAGCTCTTTTAAAAATTAAAAATAAATCTGATATTAATTTTTCCACAAAAGGAATAAAGATAAACGCTCAAATCAAAGATATAAATAAAAAGATTTATCCTAAAAATGATGACGAGTTGATTAAGATTTTAAAATTAAAATCTACTAAAGAATTAAATGACAAAATTGATAATAAACTCAATGAGGATATGAACTATCTTCAAAAAGAGTTTTTTATTGAAGATCTACTTAAAGTCCTATCACAAAAGAAAAAGATTGATATCAACGAGGAGGTTGTAAATCTTGAGCTTAAAAGAAAATATCAAATTGATTTATCTAAAATGAAGGATGAGCACAAAGAAAGAATTGATAGTTTAAAAAAACTCACAAGTGAGAATATTCAAAAAGACGTTCTTTTTTCAGAATTAGTAAAATTTTTAAATGTAAAAGTTGAGCAGAAAGAACTCCAAGAGTATATTCAAAAATATTATGGTGAAAAAATTGATCAAAGAACGGCAGAAACTGCTTATGGTACTCTTCTTAGAAATAAAATAGCAGATGAGTCTATGAAAACTTTTAAAATCAAAGAAACTAAGTTAAGCTTAGAAGAGCTAATGAAAAAAGGATCTCAAAATAATGAATCTAGTACCCATAGTCATTGAACAATCAGGAAAAGGGGAGAGATCTTTTGATATTTTCTCCAGACTGCTCAGAGAAAGAATTATTTTTTTGACAGGTGCCATCAATGATGAGACTGCCTCTTTAATATGTGCTCAACTTTTATTTTTAGAGTCTGAGAATCCAGAAGAGCCCATTAATCTTTATATCAATTCACCTGGTGGTCTTGTTACAGCTGGATTGGCAATGTATGACACTATGCAATATATTAAATGTCCTGTTCATACAGTTTGTATAGGTCAAGCTGCCTCTGCAGGTTCATTAATACTTGCTGCAGGAAAAGAGGGCAACAGGTATGCTTTACCACACTCTAAGATAATGATTCATCAACCATCCGGTGGTTTTTCAGGACAAGCAAGTGATATTAAAATTCATGCCGAAGAGATATTAAAGACAAAAAAAAGACTCAATGAAATATATCAAAAGCATACCAAAATAAGCATTGGTGAAATAGAAAAGGCAATGGAAAGAGATAGATTCTTTGATCCAGAAGAGGCGCAAAAATTTGGTTTGATAGACAAAGTAATTACTACTAGAATTGAAAAATAAAAATGTCTGATGAAAAAATAATCTCTGCTAATAGCTCTGATAACAAAATATCATGCTCCTTTTGTGGTAAAAGCCAAGAAGAGGTTAAAAAATTAATTGCTGGACCTAATGTCTATATTTGTAATGAGTGCGTGGTTTTATGTAAGGATATACTTGTTGAAGATGATAAAATTGACACAAAGAAAAAATTTGAGATACCAAAACCAAGCGAGATCTATAATTATCTTGATGACCATATAATTGGTCAAGATCATGCAAAAAAAATATTATCTGTATCTGTTTACAATCATTATAAGAGAGTTCAAAACCCCTCAAAAGATATAGAAATTTCTAAATCAAACATATTACTTATTGGACCAACAGGTTGTGGTAAAACACTTTTAGCTCAAACCCTAGCAAAATTTTTAAATGTACCTTTTACAATTGCAGATGCTACCACTTTGACGGAAGCTGGATATGTAGGCGAAGATGTTGAAAATATTATTTTAAGATTACTTCAGCAATGTGATTATGATGTAGCTTTGGCTCAAAAGGGTATCGTATATATTGATGAAATTGATAAGGTGGGCAGAAAAAGTGAAAATCCATCTATAACAAGAGATGTATCTGGTGAGGGAGTTCAACAAGCTTTGCTAAAAATAATTGAGGGAACAACAGCTAGCGTGCCACCTCAAGGTGGAAGAAAACATCCTCAACAAGAGTTCCTTCAAGTTGATACAAAAAATATATTGTTTGTTTGTGGGGGCGCGTTTGAAGGCATTGATAAAATTATAAAAAATCGAGTAAATAAAAAATCTATAGGATTTAATAAATCAATTAATCAGGACCAACCTATGACTTCACAACTTGAAAATGACGATTTGATTAAATTTGGATTAATACCTGAATTAGTAGGAAGACTTCCTGTAAGCGCTAGTCTGAATGAATTATCTTTAGATGATTTAAAAGAGATTATTACAAGACCAAAAAATGCAATATCAAAACAATACAAGGCTCTTTTTTCTTTTGAAGGGGTTGAATTCGAGATAACTGAAGATGGTAGAGAGCAAATTGCTCAATTAGCTGTTGAAAAAAAAATTGGTGCACGAGGCCTAAGGTCAATTATGGAAAAGCTACTTCTAGATTGTATGTATGATATTCCTGATAAGGATTCTGTGGATAAGGTAGTTTTAAGTAAAGAGTCAGTAATCTCAAATAGACCAATAATCGTATATAAAGAAAAAGCAAAAATTAAAAAAAAAGTGGGTGAAAATTAAAAATTCCTCACTATCTTAATAGTATGGAAAATCAAATTATTGGACCTATTTTACCTTTAAGGGACTTAGTTGTTTATCCCTCTATAACCTCACCTTTGTTTGTTGGCCGAGCTAAATCTATTGATGCAATTAATTTTGCCATGAATAATAACAACAAGATTATTTATTTATTTACGCAAAAAGAACCAACGACTGATGATCCCCAAGTTAACGATGTTTATTCCTACGGAGTAAAATCAAAAATTATTCAGTTTCTTAAGTTACCTGACAATACATATAAAGTTCTTACTGAAGGCTTAGAAATAGTAAAGATAAAGTCTGCTGTTAAGGCAAATAATAACTTCCTCACAGCTAAAATTGAAACAGTAGTAATTAACAAAAAAAATTCAGTTGAATTAAAAGCTTCTTTGAGAGTTTTAAAAAATGAATTTCAAAATTATATACAAAATATAGGAAATAATAATGACATCCTTGAAGGACTTTTAAATATTGAAGATCCATATCAGTTCATTGATAATATTTATTACAACTTAAACATCGGAATTGAAGATAAACAAAAAAATTTAGAAATTATTGATATTAATAAAAAAATTCAAAACTTACTGAATTTCTTTTCAAAAGAACTTAACTTCTCAGCTCTTGAGAAAAAAATAAAAAATAGAGTAAAAAGACAAATGGAAAAAACTCAAAGAGAGTACTACTTAAATGAACAAATGAAAGCCATTCAAAAAGAACTTGGTGATGGTGAAGATGGTTCCAACGAATATTCTGAAATAGAGAAAAAAATTAATGAGGTAAAATTATCAAAAGAGGCAAAAGAAAAAGCTTTAAATGAATTTAAAAAATTAAAATCTATGAGTCCAATGTCTGCAGAAGCTTCAGTTATTCGCAATTACCTAGAATGGATATTAGATATACCATGGGAAAAATTCTCAAAAGAAGTTATTGATATAAAAGGTTCTGAAAAAATATTAAATGACGACCACTATGGTCTTGAAAAAGTAAAAGAGAGAATACTTGAATTTTTAGCAGTCAAAAAAAGATCAAAGAAAGCCTCTGGAACAATTCTTTGTTTTGTAGGACCTCCTGGTGTGGGTAAGACTTCATTAGGTAAATCTATAGCGAGAGCTACTGGCAGAGAATTTGCAAAGATTTCTCTTGGTGGAATTAGGGATGAGGCTGAAATTAGAGGCCATAGAAGAACTTATATTGGCTCAATGCCGGGTCGATTTATTCAGGCTATGAAGAAGACCAAAACATCTAATCCCATTATTTTATTAGATGAAATTGACAAAGTGGGTAGTGACTGGAGAGGAGATCCATCTTCTGCATTACTAGAAGTGTTAGATCCTGAGCAAAATAATCAATTTAATGATCATTATCTTGAGGTTGATTATGACTTATCAAATGTAATGTTTATATGTACAGGTAATACTTACAACATACCTGGCCCTCTTCTTGACAGATTAGAGGTCATTGAAGTATCTGGTTATACAGAAAAAGAAAAAGTTGAAATTGCAAAAAAATATTTAATACCAAGAAAAATGAATAAAAATATTTTAAAAAATAATGAATTTAAGCTTGATAAATCATCTATTACAAAAATAGTAAGACACTATACTAGGGAGTCGGGTGTTAGAGGGCTTGAAAAAGTTTTTGATAAGCTATTTAGAAAACTTGTTTTCCAATTAGAAAAAAATAAATCAAGGTCAAAAAAACCATTTGTTTTTGATGATAAAGCTATAAAAAATTTTTTAGGCCCAGAAAAATTCAAGGATAGTGTTTTAGAAAAGAAAAATTTAGTGGGCATCACCAATGGGCTTGCATGGACTCAGGTTGGTGGAGATATCTTAAATATTGAAGTTAATTTATCTTCAGGTAAGGGAATGATTAATGCAACAGGTAAACTTGGTGACGTGATGAAAGAGTCTATTACTGCTGCTTTAGGCTACATTAAATCTAATTCCGTTGAGTTCGGAGTAAATCCAAAGGTTTTCGATAAAATAGATATTCATTTACACGTACCTGAAGGAGCTATACCTAAAGATGGTCCAAGTGCTGGAATTACAATATTTACATCATTAATTTCATCTCTAACTGATATTAAAATTAAAAGAGACATTGCAATGACCGGGGAAATTACATTAAAAGGAAGAGTTCTTCCAATTGGGGGATTAAAAGAAAAATTATTGGCTGCGATAAGGTACGGTATTAAAACTGTTATAATTCCAAAAGAAAATGAAAAGGACTTAGTTGAAATACAAAAAGACATTCAAAACAAGTTGATAATTAAGAAAGTCGAGTTTGCAAAAGAGGTATTGGACTTAGCTCTCGATGGAAAAATTAGTAAAATCAACAAAAAATTGGACTGGAGACACCTAGTTACAGAGTCTATGAAGCCAAAAAACCAGCAAAATCAAGAAAAAACATTCGTCAACTAGTATATTGTTGTTGATTTTCTTACCTTTTTCTTACTACAATTAACTAATAGAATCACTAAGGAGGTTCGGTATGAACAAAAATGAACTCATTGCTGAATATAGTACGAAAAATGGTGTTGGAAAATCAGATGCAACTAAGGCTGTAGAAAGTTTATTTGATATTATCACATCTACTTTGAAAGCAGGAGGGGATGTTAAGATTGCCGGTTTTGGTACTTTTAAGGTGGCTAACACAAAAGCTAAGACTGGAAGAAACCCAAGAACGGGAGAGTCAATCCAAATTCCTGCATCAAAAAAGCCAAAATTTCTTGCTGGAAAACAGCTAAAAGAACTAATAAAGTCCACAGTCTAATTTTTTGCAAATTAGATAGGGCGATTAGCTCAGTTGGTAGAGCATCTCGTTTACACCGAGAGGGTCGGCGGTTCGAGTCCGTCATCGCCCACCATTCGACAATAGTCGGGGGTGTAGTTCAGTTTGGTTAGAACGCCTGCCTGTCACGCAGGAGGTCGCGGGTTCGAGTCCCGTCGCTCCCGCCACTTTTATAAGGGAGTGGGTTATATTTTTCCTTACTTTTTCAATAGTTATCTGTTCACCTAAAATACTACAAAGCCATATTTAATTTCAATTAATTTCAAAAAATTTCTTTCAATTGGTGAACATAGGGTGAACAGGATATGAAAGATATTGATGAAACTATCATGGAAAAATTAACTATTTAATATCAAGAAAATTATCCCAACTTGTATTTTTACCTCTATTTGTTGGATCTAATGTAAAACCTAAATACTTTAACTCTTTATTGTAAGCTTCAGCATACTCTATTCGATTTTTAAATCTAAATTTACGTTTTTTCATTACTTTTTTCATTTCTTGATAATTCAGTTTTTTTATCGTGGTTGCCTGTGGACCAAGAAAATCCACCCATGAAATAAAAAAACTCTTTTTTTCTATATCTATTCCATAAAAACCCTTTTTTCTTAAATTATTCTTGGAAAAAAAATTTTTATATTCTGATTTATTTTTTAATTTGAATTTTTTAATATAAGTTTTCATTTTCTCATAGCTGATTTTTTTTGAATAATCTTCACTTTGAGGACCTAAAAAATGAATCCAACCTTTCCAATCTTTAGAGTAAGCTCTGTATGGCTTAGCTGAAATACCATATTTCTCAAATTTATTTTTCCAAATTCTTCTATATTCAGCCTGATTTTTAATTTTTTCTTTATGAACAATATTTATTATATTTTTAAAGCTAAGAACCTGAAATTTTTTATTTGTTGGTACATTCCCAGTTGAAAGGTAATCTCCCCATCCTTTCCAAGATCCATCTTTCTGGAATCTTTCAGGGTTTTTCGGAATGTAGGTTGGAAAATTAGATTTATCAAATAATTGATATTCTCTTAAGGATTTAAATTTAAATTTTTTTAAAAACTTTTTTGCTTTATCATATGATGTGTAGTTATAACCTGTTTTGTCATGTGGGCTTTTAGCTCCTAGAAAGTCATACCAACTGAAATTATCATTTTTATAGTAATTAAAGGGCATTCTTGGTAGGCGAGAGTCAAATTTATTTGAATTAATATATTTTTTCCATTGGTCCGTACCTACAATTCCCAATTTTCTCGTAATTTTTTTTGCTTCAATGTAACTATAAAAATTTTTAGATAATTTAGAATACCCTAAGTTTTTAGTATTTAAAAAGTTACCCCAGTTTGTCCATCCTTTGTTTTTAAAGGTAAAATCAGGATGTTTTGTGATATCAATCGGGAAGTTTTTTTTAAGGCATAATTTTCTCCAACCTGTATTAGATTTAATATTGTTTTTGATTGCAAATTTTTTTGTAGTTTCATAATCAAGATATGAAAAAGAGGCAATTTTACTCCATATTTTTAACTTAATATTTTTATCTATTTCATTTGGATTAATGTATTTAAGTATATTTAAATTATTTAAAATTTTTGATTTTGATTTTCTTTTCTTTCCTGACTGAATTGTTTTAATTTCATCTATTAGCCTTTCATCTTGAGTAGCCAAAGAAGTTATGACTGATATTAAGTCTTCATACTCTGTATCTATAGAGCCACTTTTAATATCACCGTAATTAGTTATGATTGGAACTAAAATATATCCAAATTTTTTACCTTTGTTTATCCTCATCGCCCTTCCTGCTGCTTGAACAATATCAACTTTGCTCTTTTTGGAGTCAATAAAAGCAACACAATCAATTGCTGGTACATCAACACCTTCTGTTAGACAGCGAGCATTAGTTATTATCGATTGAGTTGAATTTTCAAATGATCTCATTTCATTTGTTCTTTTGCTTGTTGTTTGATTACTTGACACATGAAATGTTTCTATTTGAGTATATTTTTGGAATTTAGAATTAATTTCCTTATTTAGTTCTTCAAATTTATTTGCTCTTTTAATTGAAGAATGAAATGAAATAACTTTCGATATTTTGTATTTCTTAAATATTTTTCTCAAAGCAAGAGCAGTTGCAAGCTCTCTTGAGGTAATATCTTGATTTTGCTTTGGATTGTTATTTAGTCTTACGAACTCATTATTTTCAATTATCTCACTTAATTCGGTATTTGATACATCAAAACTTACAATTTTGTAATCAGCAACAACTCCAGCATCAATTGCCTCTTTGTATGACATTTGATAAACGGTGTTACCATAATCTATAGAGTCATCCATAGAGAGAATTTCATTTTCTTTACCACCTTTGTAGACTCTCTCTGTAGCAGTCATGAAAAGTCGTTTTTTAATTTTGATGTTCTTTTCATAGAGTAGGTGGGCCATGGGCTTGAGTTTGTGCCCCACTGTTTTATGAGCTTCATCCATAATACCTAAATCAAAACTAAACTTCGCCTTTTTAGAAGCCTTAGCTGTTGCTTGGCCACTTTGATAGGTAGTAAAGATGATTTTAAACTTAGAGTTTTTATTTTTTAAGAATGAAGAAATTTCATCAACATTTGTTGTAGTTCGAATTCCAAGGTCATATGTTTGTGCTGTAAATTCATCTTTCTCTAAAGTTCCTGCAGACTCATCAGAACAAACACACAAATAATCAGGTTGAATATCGTTAGCAAGAAACTCTTTAGTCCATACATTTAATGTTTGTTGTAAAAGAGAAAGGGAGGGGATAGCCACAAGTACATTTTTAACTTTCATATCTCTTGTTATCCAAAATGCAGTTAAGCTTTTACCTGTTCCACAAGGCATGATCATTTTACCTCGCTCTACCGAATTATTTTTGAAAGCTTTTATAACCTCTCTAATTGCTTTTGACTGATGAGGTTTGGGCTTAAACTTTTCAGGCTTTACAGCTTTACCTCCCAGTCTTTTTTGAATATTTTTCCAACCCTTGTTTTTATCTTTATCTAGATCTTCCCATTCATTTATGAGGGCAAAACCCATTTTATTCATCAAATTGGATTTTTTAGGTTCATGAGAAATTGGCGAGCAAACAAGTCCGTGTTCAATATTTTTACAGTAGTTAAATGCTAAATCTCTAAAAGTAGAGAGGTCTTTCCTAGTTAAGGTAGATGTTTTGTCTGATTTGTACTTAGCTTGAATAGCCCAATAAGATTTTTGATTAGTTTCAGCTATTAAGTCTATCCCTTCATCGGCATTTGGAAGTTTAAGTTTTTCTCTGATAGATTTGGGTACATCTTGAAGTAACCAGACATGTTTCAGAGCAGCTTGATATTTAGGATCAGTTTGTAAGAATAATTGAACACACTTTTCATAGATTTTTCCAGCCTGGAGCTTTTTATTATTCTCAATTAGTAAGTTAATTTTTGAACTAAACTCAGACCAAGATTTAGATTTTTTTATGTATGTATTTTCAATCATTAATTAGATGTTTATTCTCCCAAATACAATTCAACTTATCTAATATTTTAAAAAATTTCATGAGATGTATTAAATTATATTTATAAAATTAAACTAAATTTAAACTAAGATTATTATCTATGTATTAGTTAGGTTATTTATTAAAATAACATTAATAGAAATCCTAACTCATAAACCAAATCTACACATAAAATTATAATATTTGTGTGTATAGTAAATGCGTCATTTTTATCGTCACTAAATACTTATTGTTTCTTATAATGTACTGCGTTACGGAAAATCAAAACTTTTAATGTATAACCTAGATTATATTTTCATAATGATATTCATCGTTATTGGAGCAGGAATGGCAATTGCAATGTATTTGCTCTCAAAAATATTATCACCTAGTTCCCCTGACTCTGAAAAATTATCTGCATATGAATGTGGTTTTGAGGCCTTTGATGATGCTCGATCAAAATTTGATGTTAAGTTTTATTTAGTATCAATACTATTTATTATATTTGATTTAGAAATTGCGTTTTTATTTCCTTGGGCCGTGAGTCTTAGTAATATTGGAGCTCTTGGTTTTTATTCAATGATGTTTTTTTTATTTATTCTCACAGTAGGTTTTATATATGAATGGAAAAATGGAGCACTAGATTGGGAGTAGTATTAGAAAAAGACAAATCATTAAATATTGATGAGCTATTTGAAAAAAAAGGTTTTGTAACAGCTTCATTTGAAAATTTAATAAATTGGGCGAGGTCAGGATCTTTATGGCCTATGACTTTCGGTTTAGCATGTTGTGGTGTTGAGATGATGCACTCCTATATGAGTAGATACGATCTAGATCGTTTAGGTGTAATTCCAAGAGGCTCTCCAAGACAATCTGATGTAATGATTGTTGCGGGAACTCTTACAAACAAAATGGCCTCTGCTTTGAGAAAAGTTTACGATCAAATGCCTGAACCAAGATGGGTAATCTCTATGGGTTCTTGTGCTAACGGAGGAGGATATTATCACTACTCTTACTCTGTTGTTCGAGGATGCGATAGGATAGTGCCTGTTGATATTTATGTCCCTGGATGTCCACCTACAGCAGAAGCTCTTTTGTACGGCATTATGCAACTTCAAGATAAAATCAAAAAGAAAAAGAAGATTTATAGGTAAATTTCTTGTCTCCAAATATTTTACAAAAATATTCAACTGGTAACTTTCATTTTCCAATAAAGTCTGGAATAGACAATATATTAGTTAACAAAGACTCCATTCTAGAAGTAACACAAAAAATTAAAGAAGACGAAGATCTACTCTATGACCAGTTAATTGATATTACTGTAACTGATAATATGCTATCCAAATCAAGTTATTCAAATGAACGATTTACTCTCATCTACTCTTTTCTAAGTTTAAAATTTAATAAAAGATTATTTATTTTTACTAACATTTCCGAAGATAATTTAGATATCAATTCAATAACACAAATTTTTGAGTCTGCCGATTGGTTTGAAAGAGAATGTTACGATCTTTTTGGCATAAACTTTGTTAATCACCCAAATCTTCAAAGAATAATGAATGATTATAATTTTCAAGGTCATCCGCTCAGAAAAGACTTTCCTCTGACGGGTTATGAAGAGGTTCGTTATGATGAAAACTTAAAAAAAGTTGTTTATGAACCTGTAACATTAAAACAGGAATTTAGAGATTTTGACAATGAAAGTCCCTGGGAGGGAATGAAAGAAACAATTAAAGAGGAGCTTGAAAAGAAGTAATGTCAGAGAACTTTAAACCTGTAACTCTAAACTTTGGACCCCAACATCCTGCCGCTCATGGTGTTTTAAGACTTCTTGTACAATTAGAAGGTGAGGTAGTTAATAAAGCTGAACCCCACATTGGACTTTTGCATAGAGGAACTGAAAAATTAATTGAACAGAAAACTTATACTCAAGCTATTCCATATTTTGATCGTCTAGATTATGTCTCACCAATGTGTCAAGAACATGCTTTCGCTTTAGCTGTTGAGAATTTATTGAATATTGAAGCTCCTAAACGAGCTCAATACATCAGAGTTATGTTTGCAGAAGTTACTAGGATACTAAATCATTTATTAAATATTCCAGCGTTTGCTATGGATATAGGTGCTGCTACTCCAATGCTGTGGGCTTTCGAAGAAAGAGAAAAAATGTTGGAGTTCCATGAAGCTGTATCTGGAGCAAGATTTCATGCAGCTTATTTTCGTCCTGGTGGAGTTCACCAAGACTTGCCTGAAAATTTGTTAGAAAAAATGAAAAAGTACTTTACTAACTTTCCTAAATTTATAGATACGCTTGAAGAACTACTTACTGAAAATAGAATATTCAAACAACGATCTGTTGATATAGGTATTTTAAAGAAAGATGATGCAATAAGACTAAGTTGCAGTGGCCCTGTTCTTCGTGCTAGTGGTGTAGCTTGGGATTTAAGAAAATCTCAACCTTATGATGTTTATGAGGATTTAGATTTCGACATACCAGTTGGAAAAACCGGTGACACCTATGATAGATATTTGGTGAGAATGGAGGAGATGAGAGAGTCAGTTAAGATAATCTTACAATGTATTGAAAATATTCCAGAAGGACCCGTAATGGTTGAGAATAATAAAATTACTCCACCTAAGAGATCAGAAATGAAAAACTCAATGGAAGCTATTATTCATCATTTTAAATTATTTACCGAGGGTTATAGGGTTCCTGAGGGTATTACATACAAAAGCGTAGAGGCACCAAAAGGAGAATTTGGTGTTGTATTAGTTTCAGATGGAAGTTCCAAACCATATCGATGCAAGTTGAGAGCGCCGGGCTTTGTCCATTTACAGGCATTACATTTTTTATCAAAGGGTCACCAACTAGCTGACGTACCATCAATTTTAGGAAGTTTAGATATAGTATTTGGAGAGGTAGACAGATGAGTGTTAATCATCCAGGTTTATCAAATAATTTTTCTAGATCGGGCGAAAAATTTTCTTGGTCTAAAGATAATCTAAGATCAATTAAAAATATAATTTCTAAATATCCTAAAGGCAGAGAACAAAGCGCAGTTATGCCTCTTCTCTATTTGGCGCAAGAGCAAAACAATAATTGGATAAGTATCGAATGTATAGAAACAATCGCTGAAACTTTAAATATGCCTAAAATAAGGGTCACAGAAGTGGCCTCATTTTATTCAATGTATAATACAAGACCTGTTGGAGAAAATCTTGTTCAGATTTGTAGAACCTCTCCTTGTTGGCTGAGAGGTTCCAATAAGATTACGAAAACTATTTGTAAAGAAACAAAATGTGAAATTAATGATACCAGTGACGATAATAAATTTACAGTTGTTGAAGTAGAGTGTCTTGGGGCTTGCTCAAATGGACCTATGATACAAATCAATAATGACTTCTTTGAGGATTTAGATGAAGAGTCTACAAAAAAAATTATAGACAATATTAAAGAGGGAAAACCAAATGTCATTGGTTCTCAAAAAGGTAGGAGAAGTTCAGAAAATGCTTAATGAAAAAGATAAAGTTTTTCAAAACCTTCATGGTTTTCAAGAACCCTTCTTAGAGGGAGCTTTAAAAAGAGGTTCCTGGTCAAACACAAAAGAAATTTTGTCTAAAGATCAAAATGATATTATCGAATTAGTTAAATCCAGTCAGTTAAGAGGAAGAGGTGGAGCTGGATTTTCTACTGGTCTTAAATGGTCATTCATGCCAAAGAATACTGGTAAACAGCATTATTTGGTTGTAAATGCTGATGAGTCTGAACCCGGTACTTGCAAAGATAGAGAAATTATTAGAAATGACCCACATACTCTTGTAGAAGGTTGCTTGATTGCTTCATACGCAATTCAAGCCACTAAATGTTACATATACATAAGGGGCGAATACCATTACGAATATGTCCAATTAGAAAAGGCAATTGAAGAGGCATATGAACGAGGCTTTATCGGAAAAAATGCTTGTGGTAGCGGATTTGATTTTGATCTTTATGTTCACAGAGGTGCCGGAGCTTACATATGTGGAGAAGAGACAGCTCTTTTAGAGAGTTTAGAAGGAAAAAAAGGACAACCAAGATTAAAACCTCCTTTTCCTGCCGGTGTAGGTTTGTATGGTATGCCAACAACTATTAACAATGTGGAGTCAATCGCAGTAGTTCCAACTATTTTAAGAAGAGGCCCAGATTGGTTTAAGTCAATTGGCGCTGAAAATAATACAGGTACAAAAATTTTTTGCATATCTGGTAACGTTAATAAACCATGCACAATAGAAGAGGAAATGGGAATACCACTTAAAGAATTAGTAGAAAAGCATTGTGATGGAGTTGAAGGAGGTTGGGATAATTTAAAGGCAATAGTACCAGGAGGTTCTAGTACCCCAATGCTTCCAAAAAATATTTGTGAGTCAGTTCTAATGAATTTTGATGATCTAAAAGCTAATGGCTCAGGATTAGGTACAGCAGGAGTGATTGTTGTTAACAAGAATAATGATATTGCTGAGGTGATTGAGAGATTTGCTCACTTTTACAAACATGAAAGTTGTGGTCAATGTACACCTTGTAGAGAGGGAACAGGCTGGATGCATAGAATGATGCAGAGATTAGTTAGAGGAGAGATATCTCCTGAACAAATAGAGCTTTTAGAAAATGTTACAAAGCAAGTAGAGGGTCATACTATCTGCGCTTTAGGAGATGCAGCAGCTTGGCCTATACAAGGACTCATTAAAAATTTTAAATCAGAGTTAATAAGTAAATATAATAAAAAGTTAAAAGCTTCATGAGTGACGATCTAATAAATATTAAAGTTAATCAAAAAGAAATTCAGGTAGATAAAAATCTGACTGTGATGCAAGCCTGCGAAATCGCTGGTGAAGAAATTCCAAGATTTTGCTATCACGACAAACTCTCTATAGCTGGTAACTGTAGAATGTGTTTAGTAGAAATTGAAAAAGCTCCAAAATTAGTGTCTTCTTGCACAATGCCTCTAATGGAGGGTATGTCGATAATCACCAATTCTGAAAAAGTAAACGCAGGTAGAAAAGGTGTAATGGAGTTTTTACTAATTAATCACCCATTAGATTGCCCAATATGCGATCAAGGTGGAGAATGCGATTTACAGGATCAGGCCATGTACTACGGTTTCGACAAATCTAGATATAAAGAGAATAAAAGGGCTGTGGATAATAAAAATATGGGACCTTTGGTAAACACTATAATGACTAGATGCATCCATTGCACTAGGTGTGTAAGATTTGCCACTGAAGTAGCCGGAGTTCCAGAATTAGGTATGTTAGGTAGGGGAGAGAATGCAGAAATTACCACTTACCTTGAACAATCAATCACTTCAGAGCTTTCAGGTAACGTCATTGATTTATGCCCTGTAGGAGCACTTACGAGTAAGCCATATCAATTTAAAGCACGTCCATGGGAGCTAAAACGTACTGACTCAATCGATATCTTCGATAGTGTTGGTTCTAATATCAGAGTCGATAGTAGAGCGGAGGAGATTTTAAGAGTTACACCAAGAACAAATGAATACATAAATGAAGAGTGGATTTCAGATAAAGTTCGATTTAACTATGATGGTTACTACCAACAAAGAATAGACACACCCTACATTAAAGAAAACCAAAAATTATCAATATCAAATTGGGAAGAGTCATTAAAAGTTTTAAAAGATAAATTAAAAACTTTAAAACCATTAGCTTTGATTGGTGAGCACGTTGATTTAGAAACCGGATATGCAATCAAAAAATTTATGTCAAATTATGGTAAAGACAATGTGGAGTGTAGAACTGATAATCATGCTATCCTAGAAAGCTTAGATAGTTATCGATTTAACACACCTTTGAACAATATAGAAAATGCAGATTTAATTATACTTGTAGGAACAAACCCAAAAATAGAAACACCAATCATAAATCATAAGATATTCAAAGCATACAATAATGACGCAAAAGTATTTAACATTGGTGAAAA
This sequence comes from uncultured Alphaproteobacteria bacterium, assembly GCA_902539635.1. Taxonomy (GTDB): domain Bacteria; phylum Pseudomonadota; class Alphaproteobacteria; order HIMB59; family HIMB59; genus HIMB59. The sequence goes on along the minus strand of CACBJQ010000001.1, from coordinate 114,482 downwards.
TATATCTTTGAACTATAAAACAGAGTATCTAGGAGAAAGTTTATCAAATTTAAATAATGAAAATCTAATCAAAGCATTAAAAAAATCTACTAACCCTCTTATAATTATTGGCTCTGCATTTTTAAATAAAATTAAAAATATTAAAACTTTAAAATCTATTTTTTCATATGCTGATAAATACAAAGTTATTACAAAAGAAAAAAATAATCTAAATTTTTTAAATCCATATGCCTCACGTGTGGGCCAATTGATTATAGGTAATACTACCAATAACCTTTGTGAGCCGTTTTCTAATTTAAAAAAAGATAATTTTGAATTGGTTCTTTCTTTTGGCTCAGAACATATTGCCAAAGAGCAGTTCAATAACTGTTTTAAAGTTTATTTTGGCCATCATGGTGATGATGGAGCGATGGGGTCTGATATTGTTTTGCCAACACCTCTTTATACAGAGAAAAATGGCACTTTTGTAAATATTGAAGGCAGACCACAAGAAGCAAAAAAATGCCATAATCCAATTGGATCCGCCAAAGAAGAGTGGTCGATACTAAAAAAACTATCTGATGAATTATCTTTTGATTTTATCCCAAATACATTTGATCAATTAAGATCTGAGTTATTTGACAAACACCCAATTCTTTCTGATTATCATGAAATCATTGCTGTTGAAAATTCAACTTCAATTACACCAGATATTGAATTTGAAGATTGTAAGGCAGAATATCCTGTAAGTAATTTTTATATGTCAGATGTGATTTCAAAAAATTCTGTCACTATGGCCAAATGTGTTGATGAAATAATTTCAACTCCATCTCTTTTGGAGAAATCAGCATAATGACAAGTTTATCCTTTGAGTTAACAATTGGTATTTTAAAAATATTTAGTTTTGTTGTCCCTGTACTAGTTTCTGTAGCATTATTAGTGTACTTAGAAAGAAAAGTGCTTGGTGCTGTTCAATTAAGAAAAGGCCCTAACGTTGTTGGACCATTCGGAATACTACAGAGTTTTGCTGATGTATTAAAATTACTCACTAAGGAGAATTTACTTCCCTCTAGCTCAAACAAGTTCCTTTTTATCTTTGCGCCTATGCTTACTTTAATATTAAGTTTAATAGCTTGGGCTGTTATCCCAATTAGCTCAACTTATGTTATAGCAAATATAAATATAGGTATTCTATATTTGTTCGCTGTGTCATCGTTTGGTGTTTACGGAGTCATTATCGCTGGTTGGGCTAGTAATTCTAAGTATCCATTTTTAGGTGCATTGAGATCAGCAGCTCAGATGATTTCTTACGAAGTATCAATAGGTTTTGTAATCATAACAGTTTTGATTTGTGTCGGCTCATTAAATTTAATTGATATTGTAGAGAGTCAAAAAAATATGTGGTTTGCTATACCACTGTTACCTATGTTTGTTATATTTATTATTTCAGCATTAGCTGAAACAAATAGACTCCCATTTGATCTACCTGAAGATGAAGCCACATTAGTTGCAGGTTTTTTTACCGAATACTCATCAATATCATTTGGCTTATTTTTTTTAGCAGAATACGCCAATATGATTTTAATGAGCTCCCTAACTGTAATTCTATTTTTAGGAGGTTGGTACCCTCCAATAGATATATTCCCTTTAAACGCAATACCTGGAATATTTTGGTTTGTAATTAAAGTATTTTTAATTCTTTTTGTGTTTTTATGGGTCAGAGCAACTTTTCCGAGATATAGGTATGACCAACTTATGCGACTTGGCTGGAAAATCTTTTTACCTTTTACCTTGATTTGGGTAGTTATTACATCAGCATTTTTATTTTACTTTGGACTATTACCTAACTAACAATGACAACACTAATTAAATACATTAAATCCTTTACTCTTTTCGAATTAATGAAAGGTTTGAAATTAACGATAACTTATTTTTTTAAGCCAAAAGTCACTCTTAATTACCCTAATCAAAAGGGTCCTATTAGTCCTCGCTTTAGGGGGGAACATGCTTTGAGAAGGTATCCGAATGGTGAGGAAAGATGTATTGCGTGTAAGTTATGTGAAGCAGTTTGCCCTGCGCAAGCTATAACTATTGAAGCAGAACCAAAACCTGATGGGAGTAGAAGAACTACCCGATATGATATTGATATGACTAAGTGTATTTATTGTGGTTTATGCGAAGAGGCATGTCCTGTAGATGCAATTGTTGAAGGACCCAATTTTGAATACGCTACTGAAACAAGAGAAGAATTGCTTTATGACAAGGAAAAGCTTTTACGAAACGGTGATATTTGGGAAAAACAAATTAGCGAAAATTTAAAAAGGGACAGTAAATTTAGATAATGTTTCTTGTTGGCTCTTTTTTTTTGTTTGCAGCATTTTTGATAACAACATGTATATTTGTTATATTTTCAAAAAATCCAGTTAACTCTGTACTCTTTCTTGTATTAGCTTTTCTAAATTCTACATTTCTTTTTATTCTTATTGGTGCAGAGTTTGTTGGTATTATTCTTGCGATCGTTTATATAGGAGCAGTAGCTATATTATTTCTTTTTGTTGTGATGATGCTCGATATTCAAATCACAACTTTAATGTTCAACATTAAAAGATATATACCACTTGCTTTACTTTTTGCTGGTATAATTTTAGCTGAAATAATCTATTTAACTGTATTTAAAACTTCAAAAGATAATTTAAACACTTTCATTAGATCCAAAAATAATACTGAGCAAATTGGAGATGTGCTTTACACAGAGTATTTTATTGATTTCCAGTTAAGCGGTATCGTTTTGTTACTTGCTATGATTGGTGCAATTGTTTTAACACATGTGTATAGACCAACTATCAAAAGACAAAACATAGAAAGTCAAAACTCCACTACAGCCGAAGATAGAGTAAAACTAGTAAAAATTAAGTCTGGTGAAGGTATTAAAGATGACTAGCCTTACGTATAATCATTTCTTCATACTTTCTTTAATTGTTTTTATTATTGGGTGCTTCGGATTATTTTTAAATAGAAGAAATATGATTCTAATTTTAATGTGTATTGAAATTATATTATTGGCTGCAAATATTAATTTTGTATCAGCTTCGGTTTTCCTAAATGATATTAATGGTCAGGTATTCTCCATTTTTATTTTAACTATTGCCGCTGCAGAAGCAGCCATTGGCTTAGCTATATTGGTTATTTATTTCAGAAATAAGGGAGAGATTGATATTACTCAAATCAATCAACTAAAAGATTAATGTTAAGTTATAAATTACTTTTTTTTCTTCCTCTAATTTCAACCATTTTTACATATCCTTTTGGAGTGTTATTAGGTGAAAAAACTGCTCAATATTTCTCTTCTACTCTAATATCTATAGCAGCTATTTTAAGTTGGTTCTTATTTATTAGTTTTTCTAGTTCTTCATCATCAGAAATTATAATTCCTGTCTTAGAGTGGTTTTTTGTTTCTGGTCAGTTCTTTAATTGGGGAATTTCTGTAAATTCTCTTACTCTTTTGATGTTAACACTTGTTCTTACAGTTTCTGCATTGGTTCATATTTATTCAATTGAGTACATGTCTCATGATAACTCAAAAGTAAGGTTCATGACTTATTTGAGTCTATTTACCTTTTGTATGGTTGCATTAGTTGTAAGTGATAATTTAATTCAATTATTTTTTGGATGGGAGGGTGTTGGTCTAGCCTCTTATTTATTGATAGGTTTCTGGCATCATAAGAAGTCTGCGAATTTAGCTGCAATGAAAGCTTTTTTAGTAAACAGAGTTGCAGATTTTGGATTTCTCATCGGTATTGCAACTCTCTATATATTTTTAGACACATTATCTATTAATGAAATAATTGCAGGGAAAGAGAAATTATCTAGCTATCAAATTAATTTTTTAGGATTTGAAATTAATGCTTTAATTTTTTCTTGTTTTTTCCTTTTCATAGGTGCTATGGGAAAATCTGCCCAGTTTGGCTTTCATACATGGTTACCTGATGCTATGGAGGGACCCACACCTGTCTCAGCATTAATTCATGCAGCAACAATGGTAACAGCTGGTGTTTTCTTAACTGTAAGATTTTCAGAATTAATGATCATGTCTGAATTCATAATGACTTTTGTTTTAATAATAGGCCTATTAACAGCATTCTTCGCTGCATCAGTGGGCTTTTTTCAAAAAGATATAAAAAAGGTAATAGCATATTCAACTTGTAGTCAGTTGGGTTTCATGTTTGTGGCTTGTGGTTTGGGCGCATTTAATATCGCAATTTTTCATTTAATAACACATGGTTATTTTAAGGCATTACTCTTTTTATCTTCAGGGTCTGTTATTCATGGTGTTCACGACGAGCAAGATATGGATAAAATGGGAAATCTTTTTTCAAAGATGAAAATCACCGCAGTAATGATGTGGATAGGAACACTAGCTATTATAGGTTTTCCATATTCATCAGGTTACTTTTCAAAAGATCTAATTTTAAGTTCATCATTTAACTTAATTACTTTAGGCCCATTGGTTTATGTAATTTTAGCTATTGTCTCTGCCATGACCGCATTTTACTCTTTTAGGCTCATATTTAAGGTTTTTCATGGGAGGTATAATGGATCTTATGAGTATGAAAAAATTCATGAATCCGGTCCTTATATGTTAGTTCCATTGTTATTACTTTCAGTAGGAGCAATTCTAGCAGGCTTTTTCCTAAATGATTTATTAGCGGGATATAATTCAAAAAATTTCTGGAACGGAATAATATTTTTGAGTCAAGATAAGCAATATTACTCCTCTTTTTATCCAATTTTATCAAAATCTTTAGTAGCTTTTGGTATAGGGCTAGCAGTTTATTATTATGGTTATAATTTAAATAAACTTGCTGACTTAAAAAAACGTTTTCACTCAATCTATAATTTTATTTTGAACAAATGGTATTTTGACGAACTTTATAACAAAATTTTTGTTTTACCACTTTACAATTTAGGTAAGTTTTTATGGACTAAAATAGACCAAGGTATAATCGATAAGTATTTACCAAATGGAAGTGCCTCGATAGTTTCTACAATTTCAAAAGCATTTAAAAGAATACAAACGGGTTATATTTTCGATTACACTTTTATAATAATTTCTGGTTTCACACTCTTTGTAACTATTATTTTTTATATATCTATAACCTAAGATGAGTTTCCCAATATTATCACTATTAATTTTAACGCCAATTATAGGAGCATTAACACTCTCACTTTCAAGTAGCACGCAACTTAAAAATAAAACTATTTTTCTATCAGGTTTATGGATAACAACAGGTGAATTTCTTCTCAGTTTATTATTACCAATTTTTTATGATAAATCAAAAAATGGTTATCAATTTACAGAGTTTCATACTTGGTTTGATAAGTTCGATATAAATTACTATGTCGGAGTTGATGGTGTTTCAATACCACTTATATTACTGACTACATTCTTAGTCCCTATTTGTTTATTGTGTTCTATTAACTCTATTCAAAATAGAGCCAAAGAATTTGTTATTTATTTTTTATTGCTTGAGAGTTTTATTATAGGAGTATTTGTTAGTATCGATCTTGTAATTTTTTACGTTTTCTTTGAAGCTGTTTTAATCCCGATGTTTTTGATAATTGGAATTTGGGGGGGAGAAAACAGACTTTATGCTACCTTCAAATTCTTTCTCTACACACTAGCAGGATCTGTTTTAATGTTACTTGCGATTATTTATATTATTTCTAAAGTGAAATCAGGCAATATTGAGTTAATTTCGGACTTTACATTTGATCAGCAAATTGAGTTGGTTCTCTTTCTATGTTTTTTTGCGTCTTTTGCAGTAAAAGTACCAATGTTTCCTTTTCATACATGGTTACCTGATGCACACGTTCAAGCGCCCACGAGTGGATCAGTAATTTTAGCTGGTGTACTTCTTAAATTAGGCGCATACGGTTTTATAAGACTATCTTTACCTTTTTTTGAGTATGCCTCAATTTATTTTCAACCAATGATTTTTGCACTAAGTTGTGTAGCTATTGTTTACACCTCAATTGTAGCTCTAAGACAACTAGATATGAAAAAAATGATTGCCTATTCCTCTGTTGCTCATATGGGATTTGTCACCATTGGCATTTTCACTTTAACTCAAGATGGAATTAATGGTGCGTATTTTCAGATGATAAGCCATGGAATTGTTTCCGCAGCATTATTTTTAATAGTTGGTGTGGTATACGAAAGACATCACACCAGAATGATATCTGATTATAGTGGTGTAACAAATGTAATGCCTAAATATTCATTCTTTTTTATGGTTTTTATGCTCTCATCTGTGGGTCTTCCTGGAACTAGTGGTTTTGTTGGGGAGTTCTTAGTCATAATGTCAACTATAAGTGTTAGTGTTTATCTTACTTTTTTTACTGCTATTGGAGTAATCTTAGGAGCTTCATACATGCTTTTATTGTACAAAAATATTAATTTCGGAGATTTAAAATCAGATATTAAGCAATTAGCTGATTTAACAAATATTGAAATTTTCTATTTCTCCTGTTTAGCATTTCTCACAATGCTTTTAGGAATTTATCCTAAACTTTTATTTGAAATGATAAATAAGAGTATTTCCTTAAGCATTATATAATGATTAATTTATTTCAATTCATACCGGAAATTTTTATCTTATCTTTGATTTTAATAACTTTATGTTTTGGATTATTTAATAAGGACAGGGCTATATCTTTAAATACTTTAGGTTTCATTTTGTTGAGTATTTTGCTTTTAAATTATGGAAAAGATTTTTATAACTCCACACAAATATCACTTAATACGATTAATTTATTTGTTTTATCTAAGATTATTTTATCTATTGGCTCAATCGTATTCATCTTACTGTTAAAAAGACCCTTGAAGAATGAAAATTTATATAGATACGAATATGTGTTATTTTTACTGTTCGCTATTCTTGGCTCATTTGTTCTTATTTCTAGTAATAATTTTTTAACAGCTTTTATTGGTTTAGAGCTACAATCTTTATCCTTGTACTTGATGGCTGCTTTCAATACTAAAAATTTATCTTCAAATGAAGCAGGTATAAAATATTTTTCTCTTGGTGCTTTATCATCAGGATTTCTTCTATTTGGTATTTCGATGATTTATTACGATACTGGGTCTTTTAATATACAAAACCTAGATAATTTCACTGCAATAAGTGAAATAGGATTATCATTAGTTCTTATTTCTCTATTTTTTAAAGTTTCCGCTGCTCCATTTCATATTTGGACACCTGATGTGTACGAAGGATCTCCAACTATATCTACACTCTTTTTTGCAACTTTACCTAAATTTGCATCATTAATATTTTTATTCAGGGTTTATCAAGAACTTAACATATCTGATATCAAATCTCTTAATTACATTTTTCAAATGGTATGTGCTATTTCATTATTAGTAGGAGTATATGGAGCTATTACACAAAAAGTTATAAAAAGACTTCTAGCCTTCAGCTCTATCAACCACATTGGTTTTATGCTTCTCGGAATAATGAGTTATCAATTTATGTCTGAGGGTACATTATTTTTTTACTTGATTATTTATCTGATTACTACGTTTGGTATTTTTGCTGTTTTATTGAACTTGAGAACTGTAGATGGAGAATTTACAAAAATATCCCAACTCAATGGTTTAAGATTTACCTCAAATTCAAAATCCATAAGCATGTTAGTGTTTTTCTTTTCTCTCGCGGGAATACCACCTTTTGCAGGGTTCTTCGCAAAGTTCTTCATTCTTTCAGCTTCTATAAACGATGGATTTATTTTATTATCAATTATTGCTGTTTTAAGTTCAGTAATTGCCGCATTCTATTACTTAACAATTATTAAGAATATGTTTTTCAATAAATCAGAAATAGAGTTACTAGATGATAATAACAAAACAGGCAAGGTTATATTTATATCATCTGGATTAATTATAACTTTATTTTTCATATATCCAGACCCTTTAATTAATTTAGTAGATAATCTTTTCAAATAAAAATTGTATAAAGTTATCTTTGACTCAATTACTTCTACACAAGATGAAATTATTGACTTAAATAATTATAAAAAAATTTTAAAAAATAATAATTTATATATCCAATCTTTTAGGCAAATTAAAGGTACTGGAAGGGGTAAAAAAAAATGGTTAAGCCCTATAGGTAATATTTATTTAACAATTAATCAAAAATTAAAAGCCTCATATGCTTTAAGAAATAGCTTTTATATTTGTTACATAATCCACAAATTTTTTAAAATTAATTTTAATATTAACCTAGACTACAAATGGCCAAATGATTTGTTTTATAAAAAAAAAAAAATAGTTGGTGTTGTTGTCAAATCAACTATCTTAGGTAAAAAATCGTATCTAAAAACGGGTATAGGAATAAATATAAACAATTCTCCAATAGTTGACTCAGTTTCTCTATTTGGCATTATCAATAAAAAATCAAATATTCTCGATTTATCAAATATAATTATTGATTTTATTGAACATAATTTAACAAAAAAAATATCTAATAAGAAATTAGTGAGATATCTTAATCAATATATGTTCAGGGACTTTAAATTAAATCATCCAATTTTTGGAAAAAATATTATTGAAATAATTTCAGTAAATGAAGATTTATCTTTAAAGATCAAAATAGATGACGCAACTAAAAATATTTTCTTTGGAGAACTAGTTTGAATCTATTAGTTGATATTGGAAATACATCTATAAAATTTTCATCAATTGTTGATAAAAATTTAAAAAAAATCTCTCAAATTAGATACTCAAAGAAAGATTTGAAAACAGTTACTCTTTTTTTTAAAAATAAACTCAAAACTCATACTAAAATTTATATTTGCTCTGTTGTCTCAGAAGTAGACAAAGTTATAATTAAAAATTTAAAACCCTATCGAAATCGTTTATTTTTCATTAATAAAAAAAAATTATCTCGTTTAGTTCATAAAACAGTTAATGTACGTCAGCTAGGTAATGATAGAATTATTAATGTTTTATCAGCTATAAATATTTATCCAAAATCTAAATTCTTTATAATAGTTGATTTAGGCACTGCCACTACATTAGATATTATTATAAATAAGAGATATTACGGAGGTGTGATATTACCCGGCCTTACCACCTCTTATGAAAATCTAATTTCTTTAGCTTCTGGTATAAAGAATATGAAATTTTCAAATAAATCTAGCATCATAGGTAAAAATACTAATCAAGCTCTAATGTCTGGATTTAATGTGGGTTACAAAATAATGATAGAGTCTTATATAAAATTAATTAAAACTACCTACAAAAGAAATTTTAAAGTGATTTTTACTGGTGGATATGCTACCTCTATCGACTATAAAAAAACTAATTTTATTTATAGAGAAGATTTAACTCTTTTAGGTATTTTTTTTTATCATATTTTTTTAAATGAAAAACTTAGAATTATTAAACAATAAAAAAAACAATTATTTTTTGCCCATTGGAGGAATAGGCGAAATAGGGGGTAATAACTATTTATACTCCTTTAAAGGAGAACAGATAATAGTTGATGGTGGTATATCATTTGCTGATGATAGTCTCCCAGGTGTAGATATAACTATTCCTGATCCGTATATTTTTTTGAATACATCCATTAAACCTAAAGCAATGATACTAACTCACGCGCATGAAGATCATGTTGGAGGACTAGAGTATTACTTTGACAAGATTGATTTTCCAATCTATTGCAATCAATTTACTTTTTCCTATATAAAACATAAGTTCAATAAAATTAATAATTTCGAGAAAAAATTTGTAATAGTTGAGGACTTTCAAGAAGTAGAGTTTGAGAATTTTTCATTTCAATTAATTCCGACAACTCACTCTATACCTGATCCCACTGGTATATTTTTTAAAACATTGGAGGGAAATATTTATCATACAGGTGATTGGAAAATAGATAAAAATCCAGTTACTGGCTCACCCTTCGATTACAAAAATTATCAGTTATTAAAAGATGAAAATATTGACTTACTTATAGGTGACTCAACCAACGCCGGTGTAAACGAGATATCACGCTCAGAGTCAGAGTTAGATCCATCATTTGATAATTTATTTAATAAACTTAAAGGTAGAATTATAATTACTTGTTTTTCCTCAAATATTGCAAGACTTAAAACCATTATTTCAAATGCGGTTAAACATGATAAAAAAATATTTGTTGTAGGAAGAAGTATAAAAAGAGCTATTAATACTGCTATAGAAGAAAAGTTAATTGAAAATTTTGAAATACTTAATGAAAAAAAATTTCAGGATTATAATAAAGATAAAGTTCTTTTAATTTGCACAGGTAGCCAAGGTGAAAAAAACTCTGCTCTTTGGAAGATTGCGAATAATACACATAATCAAATTAAATTAAGTGCAAAAGATAATATAATTTTTTCATCAAAAGAAATTCCTGGCAACGAAAAATCAATTTCGTATTTAAAAAATTCTTTTAGTTACTTAGGCTTAAATATTATCTCTGATGAAGAGGAATTTGTTCATGTTTCAGGACATCCAGGAAAAAATGAAATTAAAGAATTTTACTCTTTCATTCAGCCTAAATCTTTAATTCCTATGCACGGAGAATATCTTCATTTAAAAAAACATTTAGAAATAGCTAAAAGCTTAAAAATTGAAAAAACTAATCTTCTTTTAAGTGGAGATTTGTGCCAATTAGATTTAGAAAATAAAAATCATAAGTTAATTGAACAATTTGTTATAAAAAAACTTCCTATTGTTCAAAATCTAATTATTGAAGAAGATAATTTTATAAATGAAAGGGGAAAGATCCTTCATAATGGTGTAGTTAGTATTAATTTAATTCTAAACAAACAATTTGATATTATTAAATTTCAAATATCTGATAAAGGCTTCCCTTTTTCCTACAATAAAGAAGCAATTCAAGATGAAATTAAAGATATCTTGCTAAATAAAATATTGTTTATCAAGGAGGAGATAGATGAAAATTCGCTAAGCAGGTTAGTAGAGGAAGTTTCAAGAAAAACTTATAATAGAAATTTTTCATTAAAGCCTGAATTGTTAATACACATATCTTTGATATGAAGTTTTTATTTTTACTTTTTATTATCTGGTGGGTTATTTTTATGACAATTTTACCTATTAAAAGATCTGATTTCGAAGAGGGTATGCCAAAAAAGTCATATTTAGGAATAAAATTTTTAGTTTCATTTGCTCTATCAATGGTCGTATCTTTTTTTATAATAAAATATGAAAATAACATATTCGAATACTTTAAATGAAACTCTCAAATCTTTTATTTAACTCATTAAAAGAGTCACCAAAAGAAGCTAAAATTATTTCCCATCAATTAATGTTGCGTTCATCGATGATTAGGCAGCACACCTCTGGTATATACACATGGTTACCATTAGGTTTTAAAGTCCTAAAAAATATTGAGAATATTATTCGAAATAATCAAGACGAAATAGGTTGTAATGAAATGTTAATGTCTACTATTCAATCTTCAGAATTATGGAAAAAAAGTGGTAGATATGCAGACTATGGAAAAGAGATGTTAAGAATTACTGATAGACATGATAACGATTTATTATATGGACCAACTAATGAAGAGGTAATTACAGATTTATTTTCTGATTATGTAAATTCTTATAAAGGCCTCCCAAAATATCTCTACCATATTCAATGGAAATTCAGAGATGAAATTAGACCTCGTTTTGGCGTAATGCGAGGTAGAGAATTCTTAATGAAAGATGCATATAGTTTTGACTTAACCGAAGAAGCTGCTTTTGAAACTTATAAAAAATTTTTTAGAAGTTATTTAAAAACCTTTCTAGATCTAGGATTACAACCGATTCCTGTAAAAGCTGCGACGGGTGCCATTGGTGGAGATTTATCTCATGAGTTTCAAATATTAGCTAATACTGGTGAAAGCGAACTTGCTTATGACTCTAAATTAGTTGATTCCAATTTATACGAAAAAAGTTATGAAGAAATTACAAAAATGTATTCTGCATCCGACGAAATGATTGATAAATCAAAATCTGATGTGATAATTGGAAGAGGTATTGAAGTAGGCCACATATTTAATTTTGGTACAAAATATACTAAGCCATTAGAATGCTTCGTTCTAAATCAAGATGGAAAAAGAATAACACCATATATGGGATCCTATGGAATAGGAGTTTCCAGATTAACAGCAGCAATAATAGAAGCATTTCATGATGATAAAGGTATTAAATGGCCTATTAATATTTCACCATTTAAAATAAACATCATAATGCAACCTAACCCTGATTTTATATCAGATGCTGAGAGTATTTATAGTCTGCTTATCACTAAATATGATAACGTTAGTTTAGATGATAGAGATTTAAGTATAGGAAGAAAAATTAAAGACTCTGAATTGATTGGAATACCTTGGACATTGATTATCGGGAATAATTTTAAAGAAAAAGGTCAAATTGAACTGATTAGTAGGTCTAACAGTGATAAGATATTCTTAAGTAAACAAGAAATTGAGAATTTTGAATTTGAACAATACACTCCATAAACTATCTTTCTCCTACATATTTAATTTTAAAAAAGATAAAGCGTTCTCAGTATCAACAATTTTATCATCACTAGCATTAATACTAGGTATTTCAATTTTAATAACAGTAATGTCCGTGATGAATGGTTTCAGAGAGCAATTAGTTGAGTCATTAAGTGGTGTGAATGGAGATATTACTATTTATGATGCTAACAAAGATAAAATCAAAAAAATACAAGAAAAAAATCCTTCAATATCTTTTGTTGAAAATCTTCAAAGTAGAGTAATCACAAGTAATGAAAGTGGTATTGAGGGTCTATTAATGAAATCTCTTAATAAAGAAGATATCTATAAAATACCTAAAATTAATCAAAATATATTTGAAATAGAAAAAAATATCGACAATTGGGTTTTCATTGGAGTTGAATTAGCGAGGTCTTTAAATTTAAAAGTAGGTATGCCTATTCAAATTAATATTCCTGGAAATTCTATGACAATTTTAGGCCCTGTTTTAAATTCAAGACAATTAACCATTAAAGGAATATTTAATACAGGAGTATATGACTTTGATAAATATTTTATTTTTAGCAATATCGATCAGTTTAAAGATAACATAAGCAATAAAGTTATAGATGTTTATTTGAATAATAAAAACTTTGATTATAGGGATTTAGATGGCCTAAACTATTCAACATGGGAGGATCAAAACCAAACTTTAGCTCAAGCATTATCTACTGAAAAAAATGTTATGTTTGTTATTCTATTTTTTATTATTGTAATTTCTTCCTTTACAATAATTTCAAATCAAATTTTTTTTATTAAAGAAAAATATAAAGATATTATTTTGCTAAAAACATTGGGTATAAAGCAATCAAAAATTTGTTTTATATTTTTTTTAAATTCTTTCTTCATATCATTTTTCTCTATTGTTATTGGTACTTGTTTAGGATTGCTTTTATCTACAAATATAGAATCTGTCGAAAACTTTTTATCATATTTATTAAATTTTGAACTTTGGAATAATGAAATAAGATATTTAACATCAATGCCCTATAGTATTAAATTAAACGACATAGTATTTATTGTAAGTATTTCTCTATTTTCAAGTTTAGTTGCCTCGTACATTCCAATATTGAGAATATTTAGAATTAAACCAAATTTAATATTAAGATGAGTTTATTAGAATTAAAAAATATTTCTAAATCATATCTATCTAAGGTAGGAAATTTTCAAGTAATAAAAAAATTAAATTTATCAGTAGATTATAACCAAAATATTTTTTTATTTGGTCCATCAGGATGTGGTAAGTCAACTTTATTGAACTTAATATCAGGATTAGATAGTTCAGACTCTGGAGAAATTTACTTTGACGGCAAATTAGTAAAAAACCATTTTGATCTTTTGAAAAATGATATAGGTATTATATTTCAGGATCACTACCTGATATCTGAGTTGAATATTTTCGATAACATTAAATTAAAAAGTAACGATATAAGAAAAATTGAAAAAATCTTATCCTATTTTAATTTGAGTCAATTTAAATTTAAATACCCCAATCAGTTATCAAATGGACAAAAACAAAGAGTTTGTGTTGCAAGATCCCTAGTAAATAGCCCTAAACTTTTAATAGCTGATGAACCTACAAGTTATTTAGATAAAGAAAATGCAAATTTGGTAATTGATCTGATATTAAACAGTTCAAAAAAATTCAATTTATCAACAATAATAGCTAGTCATGATATTTCATTTCGTCCACTTTTTGATAAGTCTTATACAATTGAAGATAAATCAATAAAAGAATGTTAATACCTCTAAGAAATTATTCAAATTATTCTATTTGTGAGTCCAATATTAAAATTGAAGATCTTGTAAATTTTGCTGAGAAGGAAAAATTACCTGCAATGGCATTAACAGATTACAAACTATTATCAGGTGCTCTTGAATTTTCAACAAAATGTAAAAATAAGGGTATTCAACCAATTATAGGACTAGATGTTGATTTTATTTCAAAGTTAAAACACAAATCAAGACTTACCTTTCTGTGTAAAAATGATAAAGGCTTTAAAAATCTCAATATACTTTCTACAAAAATAAATACTGAAAATGAATTTCATTTATCTTTAGATAATATTAATAATTTTTCTGAAGGTAACATTTTAATATTAGGTGGGTTATTTAGTTATTTCCAAGATTTGAATGTAAATACAAATAATTTAAAAATTATTTTAGATGAAATTACTGCTTTAAAAAACTTCTTTAAAAATGATGTTTATTTTGAATTTGATCAAAATTTGAATAATAAACCATTAAATGAAATATCTAAAAAATCTAAAATTAATTCCTTTTTATCTTCATTTAGTTTTTACAAACAAGATAAAGATTATGATGCACTAAAAATACTTCATTGTTTGAAGAATGGTGAATATTTACAAAATACCTCATTTAATCTTGAAAATAATTATTCTTTAACAAAAAATTATCAACAAAGTAATAATCTTAAACCACTAATACAAAATTCAAATTTAATTGCAAATAAAATTAATTTTCTAATTGAAGAAAAACCTATTACATTACCAAATTTCAAATCAGATTTTGACTCCGATGAAGATAAAGAAATTATCCAACAATCTAGAAGCGGCTTAGATTTAAGATTAAAAAAAATACTTACAAACAAAACTATAGAGGATTTTAACAGTCAATCTAAAATTTATAGGGATCGTCTAGAATATGAATTAAATGTTATCATAAAAATGAAATTCTCTGGATATTTTCTTATAGTTAGTGATTTTATCAGATGGGCTAAATCAAATTCAATTCCAGTTGGCCCAGGAAGAGGATCAGGTGCTGGATCTATTGTTGCATGGTCTTTATTAATCACAGATGTAGATCCAATACAATATGGTTTGCTTTTTGAAAGATTTTTAAACCCTGAAAGGGTTTCAATGCCTGATTTTGATATTGATTTTTGTAAATCAAGAAGAGATGAAGTTATTGAGTATGTGCAAAAAAAGTATGGTTATCAAAATGTTGCGCAAATAATTACCTTTGGATCAATGATCTCGAGGGGAATATTAAAGGATATTGGTAGAGTAGAAGGTGTTCCATATTCTGAAGTAGAAAGAATGGTAAATAAAATACCTTATAATCCAGTTCATCCATTAACCATAAGTGAGTTGAAAGCTAATCATTCTGATCAATTAGGTGATTTAGCTGATTCTCCAATGATGGATAAAGCAGAGTCAATGGAAGGCGCACTAAGAAATGTATCTACTCATGCTGCAGGAATAATCATTTCTTCAGATAAACTTTATGGA
This sequence comes from uncultured Alphaproteobacteria bacterium, assembly GCA_902539635.1. Lineage (GTDB taxonomy): Bacteria > Pseudomonadota > Alphaproteobacteria > HIMB59 > HIMB59 > HIMB59. Next base: position 98,659 of record CACBJQ010000001.1, on the reverse strand, counting down.
AATATTCCTTTATTCAAAGATGATGACTCAGAAATCATGGCCACACAATACAATATGAAAGATTGTGAAAAAGCAGGTTTATTAAAATTTGATTTTCTTGGCTTAGCTAATCTCACCATAATTGATGAAACTCTTAAATTAATAAAAGCAAAAAATCAAATTTCTATTGATTTAGATGAAATTCCTTTCAATGATGAAAAAACTTTTAAATTGCTAAGTGATGGATATACATGTGGAGTCTTTCAAGTTGAAAGTGCTGCAATGGTTGACACTTTGATTAAACTTAAACCTACTACCATAGAGGAAGTTATAGCAGTTTTAGCTTTGAATAGGCCTGGGCCAATGCAATTTATTGATAGCTTTATAAAAAGAAAAAAAGGTGAGGAAAAAATAATATATGACCATCCTTTACTTGAACCAATTTTGAGAGAAACCTATGGTATAATTGTTTATCAAGAACAAATTATGAAAATAGCGCAAGTAATATCAGGATATACTTTAGGTCAAGCAGACTTATTAAGAAGAGCTATTGGTAAAAAAATTAAATCTGAATTATTGAATCAAAAGGATAACTTTATTAAAGGTGCTGTAAATAAAAAGGTTAGATCTAAAGATGCTGAGAAATTATTTTCCTTGATTGAAAAATTTGCAGAATATGGATTTAACAAAAGTCATGCTGCTGCATACGCTTTTATTACTTATTATACAGCATATTTAAAAGCACATTTTCCATTAGAATTCTATTGTGAACTTCTAAATAATTCATTGAATAATACTGACAAAATTTTTGTAATACTGAACGAAATGTACGAACAAGATTTAAAAATATTGCCACCTGATATAAATTATTCAGATTATAAATTTATAGTACATGAAGATAAGATCATTTATGGCTTAGCTGCATTAAAGGGAGTAGGTGAGGAGTCTATGAAAGAATTGGTACTCGAAAGAAACAAAAATGGTAAATTTAAATCTCTGTCAGATTTTAATGATAGATTATCCAGATCTATATTAAATAAAAGACAAATAGAAAAGCTTATCTTATCAAATTCTTTAAATTCAATTCATAGTAGTATCTCAAAACTTTTTGCTAATGTAGAAAATATCATTCAAAAAAAATCTGGAGCAACATTATTTAATGACTTATCTGATGATCAATTTTTTGTAAATAAAAGTTATACCACTGTTGATCCAATAAAAGCTGAATTTGAAAGCTATGGATTTCTCTATTCACAAAAAAAACAAACAAAAATACTAACAAACCTTAATCAATCATCTTTTAAAGAAAAAATTAATAGTAAACTTGAATTCTTGGAAGATTTTTATTTTTATGTCGTAAAAGCACAATATAAAACTACCAGAAATGGTAAAAGATACATTCTTTTAAATGTAATAAATGAAAGTGGTTTTTTTGATTTGAGACTTTTTGATGATAAGTTTGACGTGAGCTCTCTTCAGGCACAATACATAAAAGCAAAAATTAAATCAGCTAATAAAAATGACTTTTACAATGTGAATATAGATAATTTACTCATAATGGAAGGTGATGAAATAATTGATCAAATAAAATATGTTTCTTACAAAGATCTTTTAGAATTAGACAATTTAAGTAAATTTAACAATATAAGAGTCCATAATAACAATAAAATACTCAATATTTCTCTTAATTAGGTCTTGATTATACAGATTTATTCTTTAAAACATCAAAAAAACAAGTTAATAGACATCCGGTGCCTCTTATGGTCTCCCTTCTATTAACCAAAGCTTAACCGGAGGAAAAATGAATATTGAAATATCACTTGAAGATTTATTAAAAAATGGCTCCCACTTTGGTCATAACAAAAAAAGGTGGAATCCAAAAATGGAAAAATACATATATGGAGAAAAAAACGGAACACATATATTGGACTTAAGAAAGTCACTTCCTTTGATTGAAAATGCTTTAAAGTTTGCTTACGATTCTTCAAATAATAAAAAAAAATTTTTATTTGTTTCTACAAAAAAACAACATAGTGAAATTGTTGAAAGTATAGCTAAAGAAACTAATAATTACTTTGTCAATTTTAGATGGTTAGGAGGCATGATCACTAATTGGAATACTGTAAAGAATTCTATCAATACGTTAAATACTTATGAAAATATTTTAAATTCTGATGATACAGTTTTTACAAAAAAAGAACTTTCAGATATTGAAAAAAAGAAAATAAGATTAGATAAAACTCTAGGGGGCATAGTAGAAATGAAGTCTACACCTGATGTTATTTTTATCATTGATACTAATAGAGAGCATATTGCTGTTTTAGAGGCTAAAAAGCTAGGTATTCCAATAATTGGTATAGTAGACACTAATTGTGATCCGGATATTATTGACTACCCAATTCCAGCTAATGATGATGGTGTGAAATCTGTTCAATTTATTCTTGATAGTTTTAAAAAAGTCTTAATAGCTAAAGATAATATTTCTTCAGATGAGAGTGTCAGTAAAAATGAGTAGTATGGAATTAATAAAAAAATTAAGAGATACCACTGGCAGTGGAATTGTAGATTGCAAAAAGGCTCTATCTGAGAATAGTAATGATATAGAAGCTTCAATAAAATGGCTTAGAGAAAAGGGTATTCTTAAAGCACAAAAAAAACAAGACAGAGAAACAAATGAAGGTGTTGTATCTTTCTATAATCATTCATCTAATTCAGACTTTACTGTTTGTAAAATTAAATGCGAAACTGATTTTGTTGCAAAAAATAATGATTTTTTAAGTTTTGCTGAAATACTTACTAAATCTATTCACTTAAATAAAAATTTAAATAATCATGGAACTGATGAAGCATTAAAAGATTTAAAAATATATGATAAACCTTTGAAAGAGAGTCTCACAGATCTTATTTCTAAAATTGGTGAAAATATTCAAATTGTATCATATAAAAAATACTTTTCAGAAAATTCTATTTTTATTAGTTATCTTCATAACAAGTATAATTCTAATTGTTCTAAAATAGGTTCAGTAGTCGAATTCTCTACAGATGATAAAAACTCTGCTTTGAAATTAGTCAATGAACTAAAAGTTATTGCAATGCAAATTTCAGCTATGAAGCCAATGGGAATAGATGAGAAATCAATTAATTCTAAAATTTTAGATGATGAAAAAGATATAATTTTAAAACAATTAAATAATGTTCCAGATGATAAAAAAGATCAAATAATAAATGGAAAATTGAATAAATTTATAAAAGAAAATACATTATTGGGACAAGATCTGATTACAGATCCAAAAAAAAGCGTAAGTTCTTTTTTAAGGGAAATCTCAAAAAATAATAACATATCCCTTAACATTGCATCTATGGATTTATATACTATTTAAGATTATGTATAAAAATATCATGCTAAAGATATCTGGGGAGTCTTTAGCAGGATCAAATGAACAAGGTTTTGATTTTGATATTTTAAATGATCTTTCTAATAGTATTAAAATACTTCTATCTAAAAATCTTAAAGTTTCAATAGTTCTAGGAGGTGGAAATTTTATTAGAGGCTCATCTTTTTCAAATGGTGTAGTTGACAGAGTAACTTCTGATTATATGGGTATGTTAGGTACAGTTATAAATTCATTGGCTTTACAGTCAAATCTAAAAAAATTAGGAGTTGAATCAAGGGTAATGACAGCAATCAGTATCAATAAAGTTGCTGAACCATATATCAAAAATAAAGCAACCAGACATTTAGAAAAAAATAGAGTTGTAATTTTTGCTTCTGGTACAGGAAACCCGTTTTTTTCAACGGATACCGCAGCAGTTCTTAGAGCTTCAGAGATGAAATCAGATATCATTTTAAAAGGCACAAAAGTAGACGGTATATATGATAAGGATCCTATCAATAACTCTGATGCAATAAAAATTAAAAATATATCTTATTCCGATTATCTCAATAAAGATATTAGGGTAATGGACGCAACTGCTATTAGCTTAGCTAAAGATAGATCCCTACCAATAATTATTTTTTCTATCTTAAAAAGTTCAAATATCATTGATATTATTGAAGGTAAGGGTTCTTATTCAATAATTGATGAGAGTAACTAATGTTTAATAAAAATAATTGTAACTCAGAAATGCAAACTACAACTAATGCATTCTCCAATGAATTAAAAAACATAAGAACAGGCAGAGTATCACCAGATATTCTTAAGACAATTGTAGTTGATTGCTATGGTTCAAAAACACCACTAACTCAACTTTCTAACATTAATAATCTTGATAATATGACATTGAATATAAATGTTTGGGACTCCTCATTATTAAAAATTATAGAAAAATCAATTATTGAGTCTAATTTAGGAGTAACTCCACAATGTGATGGTAATAATATTTTATTAAAATTTCCAGAATTAACAGCAGAAAGAAGAAAAGAGTTAGTTAAAATTGTAATGGACTCTTCAGAAAAATTTAAGATATCAATAAGAAATATTAGAAGAAAATTTCTTGATGAAATAAAGAGTCTTGAAAAAGAGAAATTACTGTCAATTGATGAAAGTAAAAAATATCAAGTTGAAGTTCAAAAAATGACTGACGACTCAATAAAAAATATCGAAAATTTAACTAATATAAAAGAAACAGAAATACTAAAAGTTTAAATTGTCTAATAAAATTAAACACATATCATTCATAATGGATGGAAATAATCGGTGGTCAATCAAAAATAATAAATCTAAATATTATTCTTATAATCATGGTGCAAAAAAATTACTAGAGCTCACAAATTTTATTTTTAATCAATACGAAATTAAATATATTTCCGCTTTTGCTCTGTCTAAACATAATTTACAGAGAGGTCGTTCTTTAATTAATATTATTAAAAATGTTTTGAATGATTTTCTTAAACAAAATTTGGATAAAAATAATTTTAATTTTAGATTCAAATTTAAAGGTGATTTATCATTTTTATCTAAAAAAATGTGTAAAGGTATAAATGATTTAGAAAAAATGAACAAGCATTCAGAAAAACAATTAATCATTTATCTCAACTATAGTGGCAAAGATGATATTATTTCCGCAGTAAAATCTTTAAAAAATTTAAATAGAGTAAATGATAAGATTATTAAAAGTGCACTTTTATCCTCTGATATACCTGATCCTGATATGTTAATAAGATCTGGAGGATACAATAGGTTAAGTGATTTTTTTCTGTATCAAGTCACATTTACAGATTTTTTTTTTACAAAGGTATTATGGCCTGACATTAAAAAATCTCACATAAAAAAATATATTAACCAGTTTAATAAAATAGATCGTAAATTTGGTACTTGATCTTAATAGAATATATATTGGTACTTTTCTAATATTAGTACTTTATGCTTCGTTTTTACTTAAACTAGATTATTTAATTTTATTAACTATAACAGTTTTAGTTTTCTATGATCTTTATAAATCTAAATTTATAAATAATTTTATCGAATTATTTATCTTTGTTTTTTTTTTAGCATTTATCTTTTTCATTGGTATATATTTTGAATTTATAAATTATATCAATTTTATATTTATAAATATTATAATTTTAATTTTAGTAAAACGAAATTTTTATCAACAAAAATTATTTATTATTTTAATTTTGATATTTTTATTTAATTTCTATGAAATTGTAAGTAATAACAGAAATCTTTTTTACTTTGTCTTTTTTATATCATTCCTCAATGATACTTCAGCATATGTTTTCGGTAAATTAATAAAAGGACCCCTTATAATACCTTCTATTAGCCCTAAAAAGACAATCTCAGGTACTTCATTATCTTTTTTATTTACTTGTTTAGTGCTATTTTATTTTAATTACCCAATATATATTTCAATATTGTTATCAATATCTTTATACATCGGTGATATTTTTTTTTCTTTTATTAAAAGAGTGAATAAACTTAAGGACTTTTCAAATATACTTAAAAGCCATGGTGGAATTTTAGATAGATTAGATAGTATGTTCTTTTTTATAATAATTATGAATTATTACACATGAACTTAAGTCCTAAAATTTTAATTATTGGATCAACAGGTGAATTAGGTTCTAAACTAATTAAATTTTGTAATAGTAAAAAAATTAAAATTCATGCAATTACAGGATACAAAAATAAAAAAAAACTAAAAATACAAAAAGACAAGTTTCATATAAAAAATTCTTTCTTGTTAAGTAATCATCAAGAAAAATTAAATTTCATAGAATTTTTAAATAAAACTAAAATAGACATTGTTTATTTTTTAGACTTCGGGTATGAATCGATTATTTACGCTGATATTTTCTTACTCAATAATAAAAATTCTTATTTAGCTATTGCTAATAAGGAAATGATTCTTGCTGGAGGAAATTTATTAAAAAAAAAAATACTTAAATCAAAAAATAATTTAATTCCATTAGACTCTGAACATTTCTCTCTCTTTAATTTTAATTTAAAAAACGAATATATAAAAAAAATATTTATTACGGCTTCTGGAGGGCCATTTTATTTTAAAAAGAAAATTAATTTAAATAAAGTCAAATTAAAACAAGTTTTATTACATCCAAAGTGGAAAATGGGCATAAATAACTCAATAGACTCATCTAATTTTATAAATAAAATTCTTGAGATGTATGAATTATCAATAATTTTTGATATTGATTTAAAAAAAATAAGTTTTTTAGTTTCTCCTGAAGCTTATGTACACAGTATTATAATTAATAACGATAATACTGTGAATATGAATTGTTTTGATAATGATATGTTAATACCTTTAATTAAACCTTTACAATTTTATTTTCAATATTTATCAATACCAAATAAAAATAAATATTTGAATAATAAGAATATGAATATTCAAATTTTTAATGATAAAAGATTTAAAATAATTAAATATTTAAATTTATTTAAAGAACTTAATCACTCTGAGCAAATATGTTTTATGTTATTAAACAATTTTGCCCAGAAAAAATACTTAAATTCTGAAATTAAATACAACAATATTGTTGATTTTATAATGACAAATTTAAAAAAATTAAATTTTAATTCTAAATTTAATTCATTCGATGATACGATAGATTTTATTAATTTTATAAAAAACAAATATGATAACTAGATTCAAGTATTTATATAAGTTAGTTTTATTATTTATATTTTTATTTTATTCAAATGCTTTTACTTCTAATTTAATCATAGATGGTTTATCAAAATTAAATTTTGATGACCTTCAGGCTTTAACAAATGTTGATATTGAGAAAAGTTCTTTCAATGACAATGACGTCAATAAAATTATATTTGATTTATATAAATCTGATTTAATTTTTGATTTAAAACTTACTAAAAAAGACAATAATTTTTATCTTTCCATACAAGAAAATAAATTAATTCAAAATATATATATTAATGGAAATATGCGTATAAGGGATACTTTAATATTAGATAATATTAATCAAAAAAATAATACTTACATTAATAAAGATAAAATCAAACAAGATGTTAATTTAATTAAAAATCTTTATTCTTCCAGAGGCTTTAATGATGTAGATGTTGTAGCATCCACTGAAATGTTTTCAGAAGATAGGGTTAATTTAATCTATGAAATAAACGAGGGCGGCGCGTCTAATATCAGTATGATTAAGTTTATCGGAAATGACTCTTATTCTGATAGATATCTATCATCTTTGATAAACTCAAAATCGTTAAATTTTTATAATGTATTTTCATCAGGATCAAATTTAAATTCAGACAATTTCTTATTCGATGTTAATAAGTTGAATTCACATTACAAAAGCAAAGGTTTTTTTGATGTTTCAGTATACTATGATATATCAACTTCATCTTTTAACTCATATATCCTTACTTATTATATTAATGAGGGAAATAGAATAAAATTAGATGACGTATATTTTAGTGATATAAATAAAACATACGATAAATCAATTTATGACTTAAAAGACAAATTTGTAAAAAATATAGCAAAAAATAAAAATTTTTACGATAAATCTTCAATCGATAAATTTTTGGCTAGTTTAAATAAATATTTAATAAAAAACAATAACTATAGTTATATATTTCAAGCAGATCTAATAAACCAAGATAATATATATTCTTTAAATATTTTTGAAAAAAAAGTTAAACCTGAGGTTATTAATTCAATAGTTATTTATGGAAACGATATTACTAACGACTTAACAATAAGATCTAAATTGAGTTTTCAACCAGGTGATTATTTTAATAAAAATATTATCGATATATCTAAGAAAAATTTATTAAGTTATAAATATATTAATGATTTAGAAATCTCAACAATATCTAAAGAGGGAGGATCTGATGTAATTATAAATATAATTGAAAATCAAAAAACTGGTGAAATATTGGCTGCTGGTACTTTTTCTGATGATGTAGGAGCTGGCTTCGAAATAGGTTTAAAAGATAATAATTTATTTGGTTCTGGTAATAAGTTAGACTCAAGAATTTCACTTAATAATGAGAATACACGGTTCAACGTTTCTTTTACGCAATATCCTATAACTACTCCAAAAATAAGTAATAAATATACTATTTTTAATACTCAAAAAGATTTACAAAATTCTTTTGGTTTTAATACTGAAGAACAAGGAGTGTCTTACTCTATAAATTTTGAATATGATGAAATGGTAGATATATTTACTGGTCTTACTTATAAAAAATCTGATAGAAATTCACCTTTAAAAAATACATTAGCAATTAATGATAACATAGGAAAATTTGATATTTATACCATTGACCTTTCTGTCACTTATGACTCAACAAATGACTCTCTTTATCCAACTGATGGATCATTAAACAGTATATTTTTTGAATATTCTCCAAAAGATATATCTGATGAAGGTTATTATAAACTGATATTAAGAAGTGATACATACAGTAAATTCAAAAATTCAAATAGTTTTATTTTTTTATCAAATGATATAGGTATAGCGGACTCCCTTGAAAACAATCTTAAAACCAAATATGCATATAGTTTAGGAGGGTTAAATTTTAAAGGATTTGATTATAGAGGCATAGGCCCTAAATCAGATGATATATATTTAGGAGGAAATAAATTTTTCACATCTACTATTGGATTAGGTGGATCTTTTTTATTTGATGAAAAAGATAATATTCGAACTAAATTATTTTATTCATTAGGTTCATTATGGGATAGTGATTATTCCAGCCAAAATAAAATAGATATGAGATCTTCGGCAGGAATTTCATTTGATTTTTTAACTGCAATAGGTCCAATTTCTTTTTCTTACGCAATACCATTAGAGAAGAATAATGATGATAGAACAAGAGAATTTAATTTCACAATAGGAACCTCTTTTTAACCACTTATGCTAAAATTTACCAGAGGGAATTTTTTCTTAATAAAAAATACCATCAAATCAAATAATTTTAAAAGTATAATTAAAGATAATATTTTAAACCAAAGAATAAAAAATAATTTTGAAATTAAAGAAGTATCATCACTTAATAATTTAAGAAAAAACTCAATATTATTTCTAGATAAAGATTTAAAAATTAACTTTTATAATTTAGATGATATCGTATTCGTAACTGAAAATATTAATTTTTTTAATAATAAGAATATACAAAATATTATTCTCGTAAAAAATCTTAATGAGGCTTTCAATAAAATTATAAACTTTATTATCTCTCACGAAGATAGCTTAGACTATTTTGATGAATTTGATTTTAAAAATAATTCTTATATATCAAAAAAAGCTAAAATTCATTTTTCTTCAAAAATATTTAATAATTGTGTTATCGGTAAAGGTGTAAAGATTGGAAAAAATTGTATCATTAAAAATAATGTTATTATAAAAAATACAATAATTAAAGATAATGTCACAATTTGTGATAATACTTCAATAGGTACAACTGGTTTTGGCTTTGATTTAAAAAAAAGAGGTTCTTCAAATTTAAATCCTCAAATAGGTGTTGTAATTATAAATGATAATGTACATATCGGATCATCCTGTACAATTGATAGGGGAAAGATTGACTCAACTTACATTGGTAAAAATTCAATGATAGATAATATGGTTCATATAGCTCATAATGTTCAAATTGGTGATAACGCATGTATAGCTGCACAAACGGGAATCTCAGGTAGCGTGACTATTGGAAATAATGTGACCATTGGTGGTCAAGTTGGATTTGCTGGACACATAGAAATTGGCCAAAATGTAGTTATAGCAGCAAAGAGTGGTGTCACTAAAAATATAAAGGATAATTCTGTTGTTGCTGGTTTCCCAGCCATTGATATAAAAGAGTGGAAAAGAAATGTAATAAGAGAAAGAAAAAATGGATATTAATGATATAAAAAAAATATTACCTCACCGCTATCCATTTTTATTAATTGATAGAATTATTGAATTTGAACCTGATATATCAGCTCATGCTATAAAATGTGTCACTATAAATGAACCATTTTTTGAAGGACATTTTCCAGGCAGGCCACTCATGCCAGGTGTCCTTGTAGTTGAAGCAATCGTACAAGCAGCTTGTTTTACTGTTGCGATGAAATTAAAAGATACCATGAAAAATCCTGGTGTTTCATTTATGACCATTGATAAATGTAAATTTAGAAAACCAATTATCCCTGGGGATGTTTTAAATTTAAAAGTAAATCGCATTAATAAAGTTAAGAATGTTTACAAATTTGAAGGTAAATGTCTTGTAAATGATGTTATATATGCTCAATGTATATTTTCAGCAATGATACATGACGTCCCTGATTCATCCAAGTAGCACAGTTAGCAAATCTGTTCAAATAGGTGAAAATGTAAAAATTGGTCCATTTTGTAATTTAGACGGTAACATTATAATTGGCGATGGCACAGAATTAAAATCCCATATTTCAATAACAGGAAATACCAATATAGGAAAAAATAATATTTTTTATCCTTTTTCAAATATAGGATGTGATCCACAAGATTTGAAATACTCTGGAGAAGATAGTTTTTTAGAAATAGGTAATTCAAATACATTTAGAGAAAATGTTACAATTAGTAAAGGCACTAAAGATGGGGGAATGATAACTAGCATTAAAGATAATAATCTTTTTATGACAGGTGTGCACGTAGCACATGACTGTAAAATAAATAATAACAATATATTTGTAAACCAAGTCACACTTGGAGGGCATGTAAACATATTAGATAATGTTGTTATAGGTGGATTATCTGCAGTCATACAGTTTGTAACTATAGGTTCATATTCTATGATTGGTGGAATGAGTGGGATAGATAAAAATGTATTACCATTTAGCTTAGCTATTGGTAATCGAGCAAAATTAAGAGGATTAAATTTAGTTGGAATAAGAAGAAACAATTTCAATAAAGATGAAATAAATAAAATTAACTCAATTCATGAAAGTTTTATTAATAAAAAAATAAATCTTTCAACTAATGATAAAGTAGAGAGTATATTTCATGAATATAAATCAATTTTGAATGAGAAACTTGGCCACATCCAAAAATGATATCTGCCTTGTAGCTGGATCAGGTTTATTTGTTTATGAGGTTGCAAATTATTTAAATAATAAAAACTTATTAAATCAAATTATTTTAATTAGTGAAAATAATCTTATAAAAAAAAAATTTAAAAATAAGTACAAGTTTTTCAAAATTAAAGATATAGAAAAAATTATAACATTTATTAATTCTAAAAATTTAAAAAAAATTATGATAATTGGCTATGTTGAACTTCCCTCCATTGATAAGATAAATTTATCAATCAAATCTAAGCTTTTAATATCAAAGGATATATTCCTCAATAATATTAACGATCAATCAAAGATTTTAAAAAACTATTTATCCTTTAATAAATTAACACTTCTTTCTCAAAAAAAAATATTAAAAAAAATGCTAGTCTCTTATCAAGATGAGTACCTTCAAAATGAAAATAAAAAAATGATTAGTAAATTAAAAATAAAAAAAAGTTTTTTAAAAAAAATATTCTCAATGAATATAGCACAATCGTTTATTTTAAATGGTGATAGAGTTATAGCTATGGAAGATATATTTGGTACAAACGAAATGATTAATAAAATAGGTAAAATTAAAACTAAATTTAACAATTTAATTTTTGTAAAATCTAAAAAATCAAATCAAATAGATGAAATTGATTTTCCTGTAATAGGTATGGAAACACTTAAGTTACTTATAAAATATAAATTTCGTGTAATCTGTTTATTTAATAATAATATTTTAATTTCAGAAAAAGATACCTTTTTAAAAAAAATACGAGCTCATAATATTTCTCTAATTATATTATAAGATGAAAATTTTATTCATAACTCTTGAACAATCTGGAAGACAAATCATTAAATCCATACTTGATGATAATTTTTTTAAAATTAATAAAAATCAAATATTTACTTTTGGTATGGATGATAGTCATTCAGAATATAATGATTTAACAAATATTAAAATAAATCCAATTATGGGATTTGTAGACATAATTCGTAATTTAAAATATCTTTTTAATCTCAGACTTAAAATCAAAGAAATTGTAGATATACATTTGTTTACACATATTTTTTTTGTTGACTCATTTGATTTTTCAAAATTTTATATTCAAAAATTTAAATCAAATAAAATAAAATATTGCCAAATTGTAGGCCCATCAGTTTTTATCTGGAAATCAAATAAAGCAAAATTTATAAATAGAAATTTTGATAAGATTTTTTCAATATTTAGTATTGAAAAAAGTTATTACAACACAGATATCTATGATTATATTGGCCATCCGTTAAAGAATAAAACCTACTATGCTAATGATTATAACGAAATCAATAATATTGGCATTTTTTTGGGTAGTAGACAGCAAGAAATATATAAAAATATTTTTATAATTAAGAAATTACTTTTAAATTTAAAAAAATATAAAGAACTTGTTTTTAATTTTTTTGTTACAAATGAATATCATGAATTTATAAAAAACTACTTCAAAGATTATTCTAATATACAAATACATTTGAATGATGACTCTTACTATAAAAAAATATCTAAACTAGATTTTGCTTTTGCTTGCTCAGGGACTGTTCATTTAGAACTTTGTTTTTCTAATATACCACACTTAATATTTTATAAAGCGAATATTATAAATTATTCTATTTTTAAATTGTTCGTAAGAGCTAAATATTTATCATTAGTTAATATCTTTAATAAAAAAGAAATTATAAAAGAGTTTATTCAAAACGATTTTACAGCAACTAATTTGTCAAATTTTTTTACAAATTTAAAATTAAATAAAGATAAACTTTATAATTATAGAAAAAATATGTCTGATGGAATTAAAAGTAGCAATTTTGAAAACTTTCGCTCAAGTATAATTACTGATTATTTAGAAAAGTTTTCTTAAGCCATAATAAATTAAATATTGATTTTTTCTCTCTATCAGGCACTTTTTTATATGACTTATCTTTATCTCCAGTAAATAATTGTCTGGGTCTTGTTATTTTAAATTCTTTATCTTCTATCATTTCTTTCCATTGTGATAGCCAGCCTACTGTTCTTCCAACTGCAAAAATTGGTGTAAACATTGTAGTAGGTATATTTAGTGCTTTTAAAAGAATACCAGAATAAAAATCAACATTTGGGTATAGATTTTTTTCTTTAAAATAAGAGTCATTTAAAGCTAATTCTTCAATTTCTTTAGCAATTTCGAGTTCTTTAGATTTAATTTTTAAATCTTTAAATAAATCTTCTGTGCTTTTCTTTAAAACTTTAGCTCTAGGGTCATAACTTTTATAGACTCTATGTCCAAAGCCCATCAATCTAATTTTATTTTTTTTATTTTTAACTTCATCTATAAAGTCTTTGGGTTTTAAATCATTTAATACAATTTCATCAATCATATCTATCACAGCTTCATTTGCACCGCCGTGAGATTTCCCCCAAAGTGACGAGATGCCAGCCGACAAACAAGCATATGGGTTTGCTAGAGATGAACCAGCAGTTCTTACAGTTGATGTTGAAGCATTTTGTTCATGATCAGCATGAAGAATAAAAATTTGATCCATTATTTTTGAAAAGAGTGGATTTATTTCATATTCCTTTGTTGGTGTTGCAAAACACATATGTAAAAAATTATCTGCATAATTAAGTTTATTAACAGGATAAACAAAAGGTTGACCTACAGAGTATTTATAAGCCATTGCTGCTATTGTTGGCATCTTTGCCAAAATTCTATGTGATGCAATCATTCTATGCTCAGGATCTTCAATATTTAAAGAGTCATGATAGAATGATGATAAAGCTCCAACAATTCCAATCATCATGGCCATTGGATGTGCATCTCTTCTAAAACCTTTATAAAATTGAATAATTTGTTCATTTAGTAATGTGTGGTTTTTAATTATTTCTTCAAATTCATTTTTATCACTCTCTGATGGTAATTCACCATGCATAAGTAAATAACAAACTTCTAGATGAGAGCTATTATTTGCAAGTTCCTCAATAGGATAACCTCTATATTGAAGAATACCTTTTTCTCCATCAATATATGTTATTTTAGAGTTACAAGCTGCGGTTGATGTAAAACCTGGGTCATAAGTAAATAAACCTGTCTTTTTATAAAGTGTTGATATGTTGATTACATCAGGCCCAATAGATCCTTTGATTCCATCGAATTCATACTCTTTACCGGTTTTAGTGTCGATTAATTTAAATCGTTTTTCATCAATCATCTAAGTATAATAATAACTTTTCTTTCACTTTTTCAATACCAAAGAATAAAATAATCTTATCAATTGGTATTTTGGACTCAAAATTTACTATAATTTTTCTGATTATCTTACCTATTTTCTTCAAAGGTAAGTCATTTTCTTCAAGCATTAATAAAGCATTATCAGTATCATGCAAACTTTTAATAATTGAATAAATGTTTTTAATTAAATCTTTTTCATTTTCATCAATTTCAAGGACAATATTTTTTTCAAAAAAGTTTAAAAGTTTTGATACCTCTATATTGATATCTGTATATTTGTTACATCTTTCTAATATGTCCATGAAAACAAGTTCTAACTGAAAATTAGATACTTGTTTTTCTGTATCCTTTTCTAAAAAATTTTTAAATTCTATAAAAGTTAATTTATTTAAATAATAACGATTAATGAAATCTAACTTTTCTATATCAAATTTAGCTGGTGATAAAACTGTTTTTGATAAATTGAAATTTTCAATTGCATCTTCAATATCTAAATATTCAATATCATTGAAATTATTACCTAATTTAATAATAAAATTAAATATTGAATCTGAGAGGTAACCTTCACTCAAATAATCGTTTACGTTAGTTATATTATTTCTTTTTGATAATTTTTTGCCATTGATGTCATGTATTAGAGGTATATGTGCATATTTTATATCTTTAAAATTTAAAGCATCAGATATCATAATTTGTTTAATTGAATTAGTAGTATGATCGTTCCCACGAATGACATTAGTCACATTCTCTAAATTATCGTCAACTAAGTTTGATAATATAAAAGTAGGGCTTTTGTCAGATCTTGCAATTGAAAAATCTTCTATAGTATTAGATGGTACTTTAATTTTTCCTAAAATTAAATCATCATACTCAAAAAATTCATTATCTCTGTTCACTCTGAACTTATAAGGACCATCCTTTGAACGATACGCTATATCATTTGACATCAGTTTTTCTAAATATTCTTGATGAATACTTAAATTTTTAGATTGATAACTAAGATTGTCATATTGAAGTTTAAATATATTAAATATTTTTAATATTTCTTCTTCGTATATTTTTTTTGATCTTTCCTTATCTGTGTCTTCTATTCTTAAAAGAAATTTTCCTTTATTTTTTCTTGCAAATAAAAAATTGTAAATAGCAGTCCTTAAACTTCCCATGTGAAAATTTCCAGTAGGAGAGGGGGCAAATCTAGTGATTATCATTAATATTTTCTGACTAAATTAATCATCTTACCCAATATTTTGATCCTATCTTTTTTATACTTGATTGATGAAAAATTTTTGTGATCACCAAATATTTCAATTTCATCTTTGATTAATTTAATTTTTTTTAGAGTTATCTCACTTTCATCTATCTGAATAGCATGAATATCATTTGAATTATAATTTGTAACTTTTTCTAATATAATTATATCATCTTCAAAAATACCATATGACTCCATTGAATTACCACTTACTTTACAAGCGACACAGTTCCTTTTATTTGATTTTATAAAACTATTTACATCAATATATTCTATTTGTTGACTCAAACTATCTATTGGTTTACCCGCAGATATCGCATTATAAAAAGGAATTAAATTATTTAATTCAATAGACCTAGATTTTAATTTGTCTTTTTTTATGTGACCTTGTTCTTCTAAATATTCTAAATATTGAAATATGGAGGATTTAGATTTCAAACCCATGTGTTCTTTCATTTCCTCATAATTAGGAGATATTTTATTCTTCTCAATATATTTTTTTAAAAAATCTAAAAGCTTTTTTGCGTTTTTAGTCATTTATTTGATATAACCTTAGTTTATTAGTTCTATCATAATAAATCAGACAGTTTGCATATAATATATTTTTTAAATTAGAACTTTCTTGATTATTAAATACTTTAATACTTTTCTGATCTCTTAAACCAAATAAAAAAGATTTTCTCTTCAAAATTTTAAAATTAAATTTTACTTTATTGATATCAATTAAATCATATCTAATCTGCGATTTTCTATTATTATAAATCTCGATTAATGATTTAATAATTATATTGGTCAATACAAAGGAAGAGCATGGGTTTCCAGGAAAAAACATATAAATTTTATTTTTCTTTGTAAATAATTTAAAAGGTCTACCTGGTTTTAAATCAAGACCATCAATAATTAAATTAAAATTTTCAAAATTGATATCATCTTTACTTTTACCTGTGCCTCCAATAATAACTGTAATATCTGATTTTGAATTGTTTATTTCTTTAAGTAATAATTTTTGATCATCTTTAATATGAATACTCTTTTCAACAATATGATTATTCTTTTTTATAAAATTATTTAAATAATAACCATTTGTGGGGAGAATAAAATGACTTTTGGTAAATTCGCTACCTGTCGAAATAATTTTAAACTTTAATGGTTGTAGTATTTTGACTTTTATATCTTTGAGACTTTTTATACTGCTTAATTCATAAAAAGATAGATATTTATTTTGAAAGTCTATTTTACTACCTTTTTTGAAGATATGTCCCTTTTTTCTTATGAATTTATTATTTTTATTAAAATTAATTACATAAGCATTTCCTTTATTAATAAAAATTTGTTCTTGGGGAACTATATATTTTATATTATCAGGTATTAATGACCCAGTTTTTACAATTAAACACTCATTTATATTTACCTTTATTTTATTAAAAATATTTAATTTCGATTTTCCAATAATTTTAAATTTCTTTCCAACATTTGTAATTGCTATACCATCCATTGATGATTGATTTTGAGGAGGTATATTTTTCTTAATTGCTATATTAGATTTGATTAAATGATTATTATTTAGATTTTGACTTAAAATTGATAAAAATTTATTTTTTGGAAGATAACTTGAAATTAATTTAATTGTCTTAAAAATATCATCCAATATTGTTTTTACCTCCTCTTTTTTTTATTATTTCAATTTTCTTAATAATTATCTTTTTTTTATAAGACTTAAGCATATCAAAAGTTGTAATAGAGGCACACGAAACAGAATTTAAGGCTTCTATCTCTAATCCTGTTGAGTAGTTTGATTTCACAACACTTTTTATTTCTATATATTCCTCATCTCTTAAATTAAGGGACAAAGAAACATAATCTATTGGTATATTGTGTGTTAAAGGTATCTGGTGTGAGGTATTTTTGGCAGCATATATACCTGCAATTTTGGCTGTATTAAATAAATTATTTTTTAGTTCTTTATCACCTTCGATTACTGAATAGAGTTTTTTATCAATTTCAATTAAAGATCTAGCCTCAGCAAATCTTTTTGTTTTATTTTTTTTTGATATATCAACCATTTCAATATTTTTATTTTTTTTATTGAAGTGTGATAAACTCATTAAGCCTCATACAATTTATTAATATATTTAATTTTATTATCATTTTTTAAAATACTACCACCTATTAAAAAAGAAGATATTCCACTTTCTTTTTTAATTTTTTTTATATTTGAAACTGTAACTCCACTTTCGCTAATTATTATTTTATTTTTTAATATTTGAGATAGTTTTATTGATTTATTTATATTAATCTTTTGTTCTTTTAAATTTCTATTATTGATACCAATCAATTTTGTATCTATACCCTCAATTTTCCTTGCTTCAGTAATATTTTCAATTTCTATTAATACATCTAGACCAATATCAATTGCCAAATTATGCAATTTTTTTATATTTGATTTAGATAAAATTTTTGCAATTAACAATAAAGCATCTGCACCAAATTCTTTAGTTTCAAATACTTGTGTTTCATTTATTATAAAATCTTTTCTAATAATTGGCTTATCAGTAATTTTTTTTGCAATTGTTATATCATTTAAACTTCCACCAAAATTTTTATCAGTTAAGATGGATATACAACAACATTTTGATTTATGATATTGTTCGAGAATATCCTGAATATATTTTATTTTGTTAAAATTTCTAACCGAAGGGCTATATCTTTTAAATTCAGCGATAAGAGCATTTTTATTAATACGTAGATTACTTTCTATTGCTCTAAGAAAGTATTTTGACTTATTATATTTAGAATTCTTTTTTTTATTTATTTTTTGACTTAAATATTTTGTATGATTAGTTTTTTCTACAACTATTTTATCTAAAATATTCATTACTTTTTAATTTTATTTAAATGATTTAGAGCCTTAGACGTATCAAGAGAATTACTTAATATATCAAAGCATTCATCAAATTTATAGTTCGGTTCTATAGTTTGCATCGCGTAAATTGAATTAATAATAGTTATATCTCTGTAACTATCTTTTTTTCCCTGAAATAATTCAATCAGCCTGCTTGCATTATAAGAGGGAATACCTCCTTTAATATCCTTAAAATTTAATTTAGATGAAAGGTATTTTTTATATTTTGTATGAGATATCTTCTTTTTAGTGATATTTTTTCCTCTTTTAAAATAAAAATTTGTAGGAGCAAATATACTTATTTCGTCTAATCCATCATTGGAGAAAAAAATTGTAGAATTTTTATTATCAATTTTAGATAGTATTTTTAACATAATTTCTGCTGAGTTTTTATTCACTGTACCTAATATTTGATATTTCGAGCCTAATGGATTTAATGTAGGGCCCATATAATTAAATATCGTTTTTATTCCTAATTTTTTTCTTACTT
This sequence comes from uncultured Alphaproteobacteria bacterium, assembly GCA_902539635.1. GTDB lineage: Bacteria > Pseudomonadota > Alphaproteobacteria > HIMB59 > HIMB59 > HIMB59. Next base: position 79,304 of record CACBJQ010000001.1, on the reverse strand, counting down.
CTACAACTTTACTAAGATTTGAATAAAAAAAAGGTGCATTTAAATAGACAAAATTATCATTTTTTATTTTATTAATTATTTTCTTCGAGTCTTTTTCACTGGATATATTCAATTCAGAAATAATATCAGAGGAGCCACTTAATGAGCTAGCAGCACGATTACCATGTTTTGCAACTGGAATTTCAACAGATGATAATAATATAGCCACTGTTGTTGATATATTTAGTGTCTTTAACCCATCACCTCCAGTCCCGCATGTATCCAAAGAATTAGGATATTGTTTTATTTTATTAGAATTTTTAAAAATAAATTTCCTCAGAGATAAAAGTATATCGCTATTATTTATTAATTGATTTAGTTGATAAATTATAATTGCTTGATGAGAAATATTATCTGAGTCAAATAAATATTTAATAGCATATTCAACATTTCTCTTAGTTACTAAATCATCTATTTTAAATTTCATATACAATCCATAAAATTTTCTAAAATCTTTGAACCCACAAGAGTTTCGATACTCTCTGGATGATATTGCACACCAAAAATCGAAAATAATTCATGTTTAAAACTCATTATAATTTTATCATCTTCTGAAATGCTTGTTATTTTTAAATTTTGAGGAAAATTATTTTTATTTAAGTATAAAGAGTGATACCTAGTTGCACGAAACTTTTTATCAATATTTTTATATAATTTACATTCATTTATTTTTTTTAAATTCGATACTTTTCCATGCATTGGTTTACTTAAAGTGTCTATTTTAGCTCCAAAATAGACTCCTAAAATTTGATGACCTAAACAAACACCTAATATTGGTATAAATGAGTATATTTGATGGACTAAATCAAGACATTCTCCTGCATTAAATGGATTACTCGGTCCAGGTGATATTACAACACCTTTACTATTTATAATTTTATCAATATTTTTTAAGATCAAATCATTTTTAATAACTAATACTTGATCTCTTTTACTTAAACAATGATACAAATTATATGTGAAACTATCGTAATTATCTATGAGAGTAATCATTATATGTTGTGAGCTAAATTGTAAGCCTCAAACAAAGCACTAGCCTTATTGATACACTCACTATGTTCATTTTCAGGTATGCTGTCAAAAACAATACCTGCTCCACTTTGTGCATATATTTTTTTATTTTTAATCATTGCAGTTCTGAGATTAATACAACTATCCATATCCCCATTTGCATCTATATAAAAAACCGAACCTGAATAAAATTCCCTATTTATTTTTTCATGTTTTTCTAATATTTCTAGTGCTCTAATTTTAGGTGCTCCAGAAACAGTCCCTGCTGGCAAGCCAGCAAAGAGAACATCTATAGGTGTTAAATTATTTTTTAATTCTCCCGTAACATTACTAACTATATGCATTACATGAGAATAATATTCTATTATATTTTGCTCAGTTACTTTTACAGTATTATTTTTTGAAATTTGACCAACATCATTTCTACCTAAATCAACTAGCATTAAATGTTCAGCTAGTTCTTTTTTATCCTTAAGTAATTCATTTTTTAAATTATTATCTTCAATCTCATTTTTACCCCTTCTTCTAGTTCCGGCAATAGGTCTAAGTGTAATTTCTTTATTTTTTACTTTAATCATAGTCTCAGGACTTGAGCAGATAATTTGATAGTTTTTTAGGTTTAAAAAAACAAGATAAGGTGAGGGATTAATTGATCTTAATGCTCTATAAAAATTAAATGGATCAATTAAATAGTCATTAGAAAATCTTTGAGAAAGAACAGCTTGAAATATTTCACCAACTTTAATATCACTTTTTATTTCCTTAACTCTTTGAATAAATTCCTCTTTCTTAACATAGTTTTTAAATTTTTTAAGTTTACTAAAATTTAATTTTTCATTTTTGGAAAAAGACTTTTTAAGTATATTTTCTAATGTTTTAAGGGATTTTACTGGTTTTTTCTTGATATTTGAAACTTCTATTAAATGTGTCTCATTAAGAACATTATCTATGATTATTAGATTTCTTGGTTTTACAAAATGTGCCAGAGGTATTCCAATTTCATTCTTATCAGGCTTATAACTTAATTTTGGAAGAGTAAACTTACATAAATCAAATGATACATTACCAATAAATACAGGTAGAGGTATATTCTGATCATATATAGTTTTAATTTTTAAATTTTTATAAATTTCCCTTATAAAAGAGTCAGGTGATTTAATTTTTTTCTTTTGATTATTTACAAGCACATAATTATGAAAAATTTCAACATTTTGTAATATATTAAAAAGAATAATAGAGTATCTTCCTTTATTATCACCTCCAATGACTGACTCTAAAATGGAGACATCTTTAAATTTATTTGCAAGCTTATTATAAATTGTAATAGTATTTTCAGTATCTAGAAAAACTTTTTTACCGTGAACATACATATCAAAGTTGTAAAAGTTGTTCGTTATCAACTTCTATATCTAGAGTATCTTTTATTACTTTAATAATTTTTGAATATATTAAATTCACTATATTTTGTTTTATATTTAAAGAGTCAATAGATCCAATTGAATTTATATCTAAATAAATAACTTCATTTGGCAACACTACTTTTAATTTTTGATCTTTTTTAATAATAATTATTTTTTCTAAAATCTCTGGCTCAATAAAATTATTTTTAATAGTTAGAGAGTCGGTAAAATAGTTAACTTTTACTGTTCCTGCTTTTTTTAACAATTCATCATTATGCAAAATTTCTATATTTTTTTTATAATTGCTAAAAGAATTTAGAAATTTTTCTTTGATATCCAATGGTAGATCTTCTTTAAATATATTTTGAACATTAAATTGAAATAAGAAATTATCTTTTTTTATTTCTCCAGATGATTGATTAAAGTTAATAAAACTGTATTGATCAGGAATATTTTCTAAAAAATTAAATGAATTACTAAAGAAGATTTGATTTGTACTATAGCTATCTAAATTTTTAACATCATCTGTTATTGTAAAATTTTCTATTTCTAATTTAGTTAAAGTCGCTACTACATCCTCATAAACATCCTCTAACTTCTTTTGATACTCTTCTTCAAAAGATAAAAGTTTTACAAAAAAGTATTTTTCTCCAATTTTAATATTATTACCCTCATCTCCTATGCTAAGTTTTTTTAATATTTCAAGAATTTGAGGTAATATTAATTTTTCATCAACTTTTTCGAATAATTTAAATTGAGAGTCATCACTCTGTTTCAGCTCATTAAAATTTTTATTTGAAATACTATCTAAAATAATTTGTTCATAGCTATAATTTTTGGGCTCAATATACTTATTTATATTTGCCTCATAATATTCATTTATAATGTCATCAGTTAGTAGTTCTTCTTGAATATAATTTTTAAGACTTATTTCATTTATTGAAATTTCATATAATTCGTTATTGGAGTAAAAATCATCCTCTAATTGATAATTGAGAAGATTATCGTCATTTTTAATTTCATATATATTTAATTCTTTTTCTACCAGTAGATCTGGATTAATTTCGTGACTAACTAACGTCTGCGCATCAAGGCTATCATTGAATAAATCAATATAAATATTACCCTCAATTTCCTTTAAGTAATTTTGAAGCGATGCTTCATCTAGATTTCTAAACATTTCGTCATTATTTAAGGATTTTTTTAAAACTACTTTTTTTGAGTTTTCACTAATACTAATTTTTTCATCTAAATAATTAAGAAAAACTAGTTCATTAACATATTGATTAGTAAATTGAACTTTTGAAAATAACTCCTCTTGTTCTGATAAATTTGAAAGGCCATTTTCTGATTTATAGTTTTCGTATGCTCTAGAAAACTCAGTTGTTGATATTTTTTGGTTTCCTACTTTTAAAACATAATTTTTACCTACATAGGACCCAAATCCAATAAATAAGAAACTTATGCCTAGTGCAGCACTAAATATTATAACTATTAGTTTTTTAGTTTTCATTTTTATAAGTATTTTGATATCAGTTAACCTAATGAAATATATAATATTTAATTGGAAATCATATTTAAATATATCTGAAAGTATGAACTTATCAAAAGTAGTGTCTAAACTACCAAGTACTAAGAAATACAAACTTATTTCTAGTCCTAATAACTTTTATAACCTAACTCTCAAATCTAGATATCCAAAAAATATCTATGCAGCACAAAATGTAGATTTACATGGAAAAGGTGCTTCTACAGGATCTATAGATATTCAAGATTTAGTTAGCAATAAGATAAAATTTTGTATTCTTGGCCACTCAGAAGTTAGGTCTAATTTTGGTGAAACAGATTTGATTATACAAAAAAAAACTGATCTTTGTCTGCATAACAAAATTACACCCATTGTTTGTATTGGAGAGCCTGTAGATATTTATAAATCAAAAAAAACTAAAAATTATTTAAAAAAACAAATAAATAAAATATTCAAAAAATCGAATATTTATAACGAAGTTATATTAGCTTATGAGCCTTTATGGTCAATTGGTACTGGATTAACACCAAAAATGTCAGAAATTAATGATATTTTGCAATTTTTGACCAAAATATTAAAAAATTATTCTTTTAAAAAAATAAAAATTTTATATGGTGGTTCCGTAAATTTATCAAATATAAAAGAAATTTTAAGTTTACAAAAATTAGATGGGGTTTTGGTAGGATCTGCTTCAACAAAACCTTCATTTATTAAATACTTTAAATAACATTATGATAAACCTTTTTTTAATTATTAGTGCAATTATTGGAGTGGTGCTCATTTTAATTATACTTTTTCAAAAAACTGAAGGTGGAAGTCTTGGTCTAGGCACTCAAACATCTCTTACAGGTGGAATGACAGCAAATAAATCCTCTTTTTCAGGAATGACTAAAATTACTTATGTTTTAGGTTTTGGTTTTCTATTTTGGTGTTTGTTTATGGGCGCAATTATTACAAAACAATATTCATCTTCAACTGATTTAGAAACTATTCAAGAAGAAATTATTTTAGACGATTCAATAGAGGAAATGATTCCAGAAGTGCCTAATCAGTGAAATTAATTTTCGTTACCGGAGGTGTTGTTTCATCGCTAGGTAAGGGAATAGTCACTGCATCATTAGCCTCTCTTCTTAGATCTAGAGGCATTAAACTAAAAATTAGAAAATTAGATCCGTATTTAAACGTTGATCCTGGAACAATGAGCCCGTACCAACACGGTGAAGTTTATGTCACTGATGACGGCTATGAGACTGATTTAGACTTAGGCCATTATGAGAGGTTTACAGATATAAAATGTTCTAAAAATGACTCTATTTCATCTGGTAAAATTTACTCAACTATACTTTCAAAGGAAAGAAAAGGTGAATATTTAGGATCTACAGTACAAGTAATACCTCACGTTACAGAAGAAATTAAAAATTCGATAAAAAAATCAACAAATAAGGATGATGTTATTATTTGTGAGATAGGGGGCACTGTTGGTGATATTGAAAGTCTTCCCTTCTTGGAAGCCATAAGACAATTTAAAAATGAAAGACAGCTAGACACACTTCTCATACATTTAACTTTACTTCCATATATAGAAACATCTGGTGAAATTAAAACAAAGCCCACTCAGCACTCTGTTAAAGAGCTTTTAAATGCTGGAATTCAGCCTGATATAATTGTTTGTAGAAGTAATAAAAAAATAAAGTATGAAGAAATTCAAAAAATTAGTTTGTTTTGTAACGTACCAACTAATGCTGTTATTCCGTCCTATGATGTTGGGAGCATTTACCAAGTACCTTCTTTATTATCAAAATCCAAATTAGATGACTTAGTTATAAAAAATTTAAATATAAAATCTACAAAGAAAAAAGATCTTTCAAAATGGACAAACTTTGAAGTATTAGAGTCAAGAGCAAAAGAGGAACTAAATATATTTATAATTGGAAAATATGTTCATTTAAAAGATAGTTATAAATCTCTCTATGAAGCTATTTATCATGCAGGTGTTCACAATAAAGTAAATGTTAAAATCAAATGGATTGACTCTGAGACAATAAACAAAAAAAATGTTGATGAGTTATTAATTAAGGCCGCAGGTATTCTTATACCTGGTGGTTTTGGTAATAGAGGTATTAGTGGAAAAATAGAAGCTATTAGGTATGCTAGAGAAAATCAAATTCCATTCTTAGGAATATGTTTGGGCATGCAATTATCAATTATTGAATTTACTAAAAATGTTTTGAAAATGAAAAACTCAGGTAGCTCTGAATTTGGCAAGCATACTAATAATGTCATATCGTTAATGACCGAATGGAGTAAAAAAAATCAAAAGGTTACAAGAACAAAAGAAAATGACTTAGGTGCTACTATGAGATTGGGCTCTTATCCTTGTTATATAAAATATAAATCTTTAGCCTCAAAGATTTATAAAAAAAAATTAATTCATGAAAGACATAGACATAGGTATGAAGTGAATCCTAAATATAGATCTTCAATAGAAAAAAAAGGTCTTGTCTTTTCTGGATTTTCAAAAGATAAAAAATTATTAGAAATTATTGAAAATAAATATCACAAATGGTTCCTCGGTGTTCAATTTCATCCTGAGTTGAAATCTAAACCGTTTAAGCCTCACCCTATATTTTTCTCATTTATAAAAAATAGTTTAATGAATAAAAATGCCTAGATCTGTTCAATTATCTAAAAATCTTATTAAAAATGATACTGATAGATTAACTTTAATATCTGGCCCATGCTTATTAGAAAATGAAAAATTAGTCAGAAAAGTTGCGCAATCTCTTATTAAATATACAAAAAAAGAAAAGTTTAATTTAGTATTCAAATGTAGTTTTGACAAAGCTAATAGAAGCTCTCATAAAACAATACGTCATAAAATTTCGCTTGATAAATCAATACATATTTTAAAAAATCTCAAAAAAGATTTAAAAATATCTATCACTTCCGACGTTCATGAGACTTTTCAAGTTGATAAGTTGGCTGAATTTCTTGATGTAATACAAATTCCTGCTTTTTTATGCAGGCAAACAGATTTAATAAAAGCTGCTGCACAAACAAAAAAGATAGTCAATGTTAAAAAAGGACAGTTTTTATCACATAAAGAAGTTTCAAATATCATCAATAAAATTGAAAATGAAAATAACAAAAAAATATTAATAACTGAAAGGGGAAATTCATTTGGATATAATTATTTAATAAATGACTTTAAAGGTATTCATTTAATGAAAACATTTGGATACCCAATTATTTTTGACTCAACTCACAGTGTGCAACTACCTGGTGGATTGGGTAAAAAAAGTGGAGGTGCTAGAGAGTATGTGACACCATTATCGAAAGCTGCTTCATCTTTAAGGATTGCAGGTTTCTTCATTGAAACTCACCCTAACCCAGAAACGGCATTAAGTGACGGTCCTAATATGGTATATTTACATAAAATGCCAGAACTCTTAAATGCTATAAACAAAATAAATAAGGCGGCAAAATAAATGAAAATTAAAAATATAACAGCAAGAGAAATTTTTGATAGTAGGGGTAACCCAACTGTAGAATGTGAAATGATATTTGAAAATATACCATATCCATTTCGTGGAATGGTTCCATCAGGTGCATCCACAGGAAAATTTGAAGCACTAGAATTAAGAGATCTAGACTCAAATAGAATGAGTGGCAAAGGTGTCTTAAAAGCAGTATCTAATGTTAATAAACTCATAAAACCAAAAATTTTAGATAAAAGTTTTTCTGATTTCAGAGAATTTGATCAACTCCTAATAGATTTAGATGGCACAGAAAATAAATCAAATTATGGAGCAAACGCTATTTTATCTCTTAGTCTTGCTTACTATAAGGCTTGGTCTTATGCAAACTTTGGTGCAATATTTCTTTCTCAGGGTTTAGATAATTTAATTATTCCAGTTCCAATGTTGAATGTAATAAATGGCGGACAACATGCTGATAATGATGTTGATTTTCAAGAGTTTATGATTTTACCAATAGGATTTAAATCTTTAACTGAAGCTTTATCTTCAACACATTCTGTAATAGCCAATATAAAAAAAGAATTAAAATCTAGATCTTTAAATACTAATCTTGGCGATGAAGGTGGTTTTGCTCCTAATTTAAAATCTCATTTAGAAGTTTTAGATTTAATATGTAATTCAATTTCAAAAGCAGGCTTTAAATTAAATGATCACTTTAAAATTTCATTAGATGCAGCTTCTAGCGAGTTTTACTCTGATGGAAAATATAATTTCGAAGGTAACTCATATTCAACTGAAGAAATGATTAGTGTTTATGAAAATATTTGTAAAAACTATCCTATTTTTTCAATTGAAGATGCACTTAATGAAGAAGATTATGAAGGTTGGGTAAAAATTACAAATAAACTTGGCTCAAAGATACGATTAGTTGGTGATGATCTTTTTGTTACAAATATACAAAAGTTGCAAACTGGTATAGATGAAAAACAAGCTAACAGTATTTTAATTAAATTGAATCAAATAGGCACAGTTAAAGAAACTTTAGAAGCTATAAACCTAGCGACAGATAATAGTTTTGCATCTATTATGTCTCATAGGTCAGGAGAAACTGAAGATTCTTTTATCTCAGATTTAGCTGTTTCTTCACGCTGTCCTTTGATTAAAACTGGTTCATTAGCTAGATCTGATAGAGTTGCAAAATACAATCAGTTACTTAGAATATCAGAAAATGATAATATTAAAGGGTATGCTGGTGAATTAAGTGAAGTTTTTAAGAGCTAGTAGTTTAATAAATTTCTTTTTTATATTTGTATTGATTTACCTGATATATCACACAGTTTATGGAAAGTTCAATATTGGAAATTACCTAATTTATAAATTTGAGGAAAAAATGTATAAAAAATTGCAATCCAATCTCGATCAAAAAATGTTAGATATTAATATTGATTTACATTCTTTCTATTCTAACAAAGAGGATTATATTGATGAAATTACAAAGCAGAATAACCCTAATATTCAAGACGGAGAGACCATATTAAAATTAGATTAAGATGAATAAAAAAAACAAAAATAATTTTACAAACGACCAGTTACTAAAGTTTTACGAAAAAATGTTTTTAATCAGAAAATTTGAAGAGAAAGCTGCTCAATTATATGGAGCTGGAAAAATTGGAGGTTTTTGTCATTTATACATTGGCCAAGAAGCTGTTGTCATAGGTATTCTTTCTTCTATTAATTCAGAGGATACCGTTATCACTGCTTATAGAGATCATGGACATATATTAGCTCGTGGAGTAGATCCTAAACTAGTAATGGCTGAATTAACTGGAAGGAGAGATGGAATTTCAAAAGGCAAGGGTGGATCAATGCACATGTTTTCCAAAGCTAATAGATTTTATGGTGGACACGGTATCGTTGGAGCACAAGTACCTTTAGGCGTTGGTATAGGTTTCGCACATAAATACAGAAACGAAAAAAAGATTTCAAGAGTCTATTTAGGGGATGGAGCTATGAGTAATGGCCAAGTTTTTGAGGCATTTAATTTGGCATCACTTTGGGAGTTACCAGTATTATTTATTATCGAAAACAATAAATATGGAATGGGTACATCTATTGGCAGGTCTGCAGCAGGAGGTGAGTTGTACGAACGAGCAACTGTATTTGGCATTAAAGGTGAAAAAGTAGACGGAATGAATTTTTTTAATGTAAGTGAGTCAGCTATAAGGGCAAGAGAATATATCGAAAAAAATTCTAAGCCCTACATTATTGAAATGGATACATATAGATTTAGAGGCCATTCAATGTCTGATCCCGGTCTATACAGGACTAAAGATGAAGTGAATAAAATGAAAGAGATAGACCCTGTGTTAATGATGAAAGAAACTTTATTAAATGATTATAAAATTCAAGAGGACACGATTAAAGATATTGAAAGTGATATTAAGAAACAAATTAAAGATGTAGAAAAATTTTCACTTGAGTCGCCACTTCCAGATTTAAAAGAATTATTCACTGAGGTATATTTATGAAAATACTTTTACCAGCTTTATCTCCAACAATGGAAACAGGTAACTTAGTAAAATGGTTAGTTAAAGAGGGAGAAAGTGTAGTTTCAGGAGATATTTTAGCAGAAATTGAGACTGATAAAGCTACTATGGAACTAGAGTCACCCGATGATGGTAAAGTTGAGAAAATACTAGTTAAAGAGGGCACTGAAAATATAAGTGTTAATACTGAGATAGCTATACTTAAAGTTGATGGTGAGGAAATAGAGGTGATACCAGAAAAACCTATTGAAAAATCTCCACAAGTCTCCTCTATTGAATCTGAACCTCTTTCATCAAAAGTAAATATTTCAATGAATTCTCTTTTAAATCAAACAAAAGAAAATTCAGATGGAAAGATTTGGTCTGAAATAGAAATATCTATGAGAGAGGCATTGAATCAAGCTATTGAAGAAGAAATGAAATTAGACAAAGATGTTTTTCTTTTAGGAGAAGAGGTAGCTGAATACGATGGTGCATATAAAGTAACCCAAGGGCTTCTTGATAAATTTGGATCAAAAAGGGTTTTAGATACTCCTATTTCTGAACATGGTTTTACAGGTTTAGCTATTGGAGCAGCCATGGCAGGACTTAAGCCTATATGTGAATTTATGACTTTTAATTTTTCTATGCAAGCGATTGATCAAATAGTTAATTCTGCTGCTAAATCTTTATACATGTCAGGCGGAGAAATAAATGTTCCAATAGTTTTTCGAGGCCCAAATGGTGCTGCGGCTAGAGTTGGAGCACAACATAGCCAATGTTTTATATCTTGGTTCTCTCATATTCCAGGCTTGATAGTAATTGCTCCTTCAAATGCAAGAGATGCAAAAGGTTTATTAAAATCATCTATTCGAAATCCTAATCCTGTTGTTTTTTTAGAACATGAATTACTCTATAAAGAAAAAACTAACGTTCCTGAAGAGAACGATTTTTTAATTCCTATTGGTAAAGGCAATCTTATTAAAGAAGGTAAAGATGTCACTATTATTGGTTTTTCAATGTCAGTTCAAAGAATATTAAACGCTCTCCCTTCAATTGAAAAACAGGGGATTAGTCCTGATATTATCGATCTAAGATCAATTAAACCTCTAGATGAAGAATTGATATATAATTCCGTTAAGAAAACCAATAGAGTTGTAATTGTTGAGGATGGCTTTGGTAGTACAAGTTTCGGATCACACTTATCTTATTTAATCCAATCAAATTGCTTTGATTTCCTTGACTCAGAAATAATTAAAGTTAGTGGAAAAGATGTCCCAATGCCATATGCAGAAAATTTAGAAAAATTAGCATTACCCAACACTGATGAAATTGTATCTGCTGTTAAAAAAGTGTCATATATAAGTTAATGTTATATGAAGTTAATTTACCTTCTTTATCTCCAACAATGGAGGAGGGTAAAATTGTTAAGTGGATAAAAAAAGAAAAAGATCCAATATTAAGTGGTGAGATTTTATTCGAAGTTGAAACAGATAAAGCTACAATGGAGTACGAGTCACCAGAAGATGGGTATATTGCTAAAATAATATCCAAGGAAGGTGAAACAGCAAACGTTAATCAATTAGTTGCAATAATTTCAGATGATTTGACTTTTACACAAGAGGATATAAATAATTTTCTAAAAAATAATAATTCAGATAATAAAATACAAACTTTAGAAATAAATCCTTCTGAAAATAATAAAGATTTGGTTACAGATAAAATATTAATTACACCCTTAGCTAAAAAAATAGCTCAAAAAAAAAATATAGATATTTCAAAAATAAAATCGATTTCAAGAAGAATACATACCGATGATCTTGATATAAATGAAAATTTTGATAACGGGGCTATAAGAGTATTTATATCCCCACTTGCAAAAAAAATCTCAAATGAAAAATCTATAGATTTATCAAAATTAAAAGGTACTGGTCCAGATAATAGAATTATTTTAAGAGATGTATCAGACTCAAATCATTTGCCTGAAAGCCCTAGTGTCAATAGATTACGACAAGCTATTGCAAAAGCAACAACACATTCCAAAAATAATATTCCACATTTTTATTTAAATACTAGAGTGAATATGGCTACTCTATTAAAATTTAGAAAAGATCAAAAATTAAAAGGTAATAAGTACTCTTTAAATGCGATATTAATGCAATCTATATCAAATGCATTCAAAGCATTTCCAGACTCAAATTGTACATATAAAGATAATGGTGAATTTATTATTAATAAAGATCATAATATTGGTATCGCCGTTGACTCTAAGTTTGGGTTAAAAATGCCTGTAATCAAAAAGATAAATAATTTTAGTTTAAATGAAATCAACTCCAATCTTAATGAAAAGATTAATTTAACAAGAGATAATAAACTTTCTCCCTCTGATCTGTCAGATGGTGTCATAAGTATATCTAATTTAGGTTCATTTAATATCCGTAGTTTTGATGCTATTATTTTACCAGGACAAACTTATATATTAGCAGTAGGTCAGATTTTTGAGGATGTTTATGTGGACAAAGGTAAGATTGAAATAGGGAGTTTTATAAATTTGACATTATCATGTGATCATAGAGCTGTTGATGGAGTTTTAGCTTCACAATTTTTTTCTAGTATTGTACAAAATTTAGAAAATATTTCAGATGACAATTAAGTATGATTTATCAATAGTTGGCGGTGGTCCCGGTGGTTATGTTGCTGCTATAAAAGCCGCACAACTTGGTATGAAGGTTGCTTTGTTTGAAGAGGATAAACTAGGAGGTGTATGTCTTAATTGGGGATGTATTCCAACTAAATCATTACTACATTCAGCAGAATTCATGGAAGAGGCTAATCATTTTGGGCTTGATAAGAAAGATCTTACTAAAATAGCTCTAGATAAAGTTGTTGAAATGTCAAGAACAGCATCTGATAATTTATCAAAAGGCGTTAACTCACTAATGAAAAAAAATAAAATAGATATTTATAAACATCGAGCATATCCAAAAAAAATTGATAATGAATTTTTTGTAAATACAACTTCAGATGAAATTTCCTCTAAGAATATGATTATTGCTACAGGATGCAAACCTAGAACAATTGGTGACATTAAATTTTCTAATTTGATTTGGAGCTCCAAAGAAGCAATGATTCCTAAATTTCTTCCAAAAAAATTATGTATTATCGGATCAGGAGCTATTGGAATAGAATTTGCAAGTATTTATAATGCTTTAGGTTCGGACGTTACAGTTTTTGAGTCTCAAAATAAGATTTTACCTCAGTTTGATAACGACATTTCAAATGAAGCAAAAAAAATTTTTGAAAAAAAGGGTATTAAATTTGAGTTAAATGCAAAAATTGAGAAAATTGTTGAAGATAAAAAGAATGTAAGCTTTAAAAACATTGACCAAAATGTAGTATGTGATGCATTAATACTATCTGTAGGTGTGATACCTAATTTAGATAAAGACTTTATAAGCTCTCTTAACTTAAATCTATCTGATACTGGTTACGTGAGTACAAACCATAATTATGAGACAAATATTAACGGTTTATATGCAATTGGTGATATTATTGGTGCCCCATGGCTAGCACATAAAGCCATGCACGATGCTATAAATTGTGTCAATCATATTTTAACAGGTAATGATACTCATAAACCAAAAGAAAATCATATCCCTGGTTGTATATATAGCTTACCACAAATAGCTACTGTTGGTTTCACTGAACAACAACTTAAGGACAGTAACACTCCCTACAAGACGGGTAATTTTCCATTTTTAGCTAATGGTAAATCACAAACTATGTCTAATTCATATGGTTTTGTTAAAACGCTCTTTAATTCTGAAACTGGAGAGGTATTGGGCGCACATCTTATTGGACCTGATGTTACAGAAATGATAGCCACATTTGGCCTTGCTATTTCATCAGAGTCAACAGAAGATGAATTCATTAATACTGTTTTTGCACATCCAACCTTATCAGAGTCTATTCACGAAAGCGTCTTATCAGCTTTTGAAAAACCCTTACATTTTTAAATATGATCAGACATCCAGAAAAAATTAAAAAATTTAATCCTACGACAATCAAAAAACCTAATTGGCTTAAAGTAAAAGCACCAACATCAAAAAAATATTTTGAGACACTAGACATAGTTAAATCACATAATTTAGTCACTGTGTGTCAAGAAGCTGCATGTCCAAATATTGGAGAATGTTGGGAAAAAAAACATGCAACTTTTATGATATTAGGAGATACCTGTACTAGAGCATGTGCATTTTGCAATGTAAAAACAGGTAAACCCTCAGAAGCACCTGATCCTATGGAACCTCTTAACGTTGCTAAATCAGTTTTAAAATTAGGACTTAGACATGTTGTAGTAACAAGTGTAGACAGAGATGACTTACCTGACGGTGGTGCTCAGCACTTTATTGATACTATTAAGTACATAAGAGAATTATCTAATAATACAACAATAGAAATTTTAACACCCGATTTCTTAAGAAAAAATAGAAATTACATTGATATTGCAAAAGTGAAGCCCGATGTTTTTAATCACAACTTAGAGACAGTTCCAAGAATTTATAAACAAATTAGACCTGGTTCTAATTATATTGAGAGTTTAAAGCTTTTAAGAGAAGTTAAGGAATTCGATAGATCGATATTTACAAAATCTGGTATTATGGTTGGGTTAGGTGAGGATTATTCAGAAATAATAGAAGTGCTAAAAGATATGAAAGCTTCTAATATTGATTTTGTTACTATAGGACAATACCTTCAGCCATCTATACATCATGAAAAAGTTCATAAGTTTTACTCTCCCGATGAGTTTAAAAGTCTTTATAATGTTTGCTTAAAATTGGGATTTAAAATGATTTCCTCCTCACCGATGACAAGATCAAGTTATCACGCAGATGAAGACTTTGAAAAACTAAAAAAAGTAGTTTAGTTTTCTCTCAGAGAAACATTTGACCAACAAGCTATAAAATTTCCTTTACCTATTAATCCAGATTTTTCATTTGTAGTTGCTTTGATAGAAATACTATTTTTATTGATATTAAGGTTCTTTGAAATACTCTCTAAAATCTTTTTAAAATGAGGATTTATTTTAGGTTCTTCTGAAACAATCATTAGATCAATATTATTAATCATCTTTTTCTTTAAATTCATTTTGTTCAAAGCATAATTTAAAAATTCTATTGAATTTCTGTTTAAGTTTTCTTTGTTATTTGGAAAATAGGTACCTATATCTCTATGAGATAATGCTCCTAGAATAGAATCTGTGATAGCATGAAGTATTACATCTCCATCTGAGTGAGAAATAACTTTTACTTTTGATTTTATTTTTGCACCACCAAGTTTGATTAAATTATTTTTATTAGTTTTTATAGTTCTGTGAATGTCATATCCAATTCCTACTAAGATATTCTTTTCAACTAATTTATTTAATGAAACTAATTCATCTTTGTATGTAATTTTTAAATTTATTTCATTTTGTAATAAATATTTAATTTTAAATTTATTTTTTTCATTTCTGAAAAGTTGACTGTCGTCAGTTAATAACTTTCTTTTATTTTTATTATGTAAAAGAGTAATTTTATTTTTAATAAATCCTTGTGGTGTCTTAATTAGTTTAAGTTTTTCTCTGTCAATATTATGTTGACCAATAATAACAGTATCAGAACACTTGGTATAAGGAACTACACAATCATAATTTCTTTCTGACAAGTTCTTTGTTATATTTTTGATTAATTTTTGAGAATTTAACGGTCTAGCTGCATCATGTATGATTACATATTTTGATTTAAATTTGGATTTGTTTAAAGCGTTCTTAACACTTTCTGATCTTGTTTTTCCTCCTTTTATTACTTCTAAATCATCAAAAATGTTAATATTAGTGTTTTTTAGATTATTAATTATAAGTGTTATCTTTTTAAATTTAAGTTCTTTAATAAATTCAATATTATGTATTAGTAAATTTTTATTTTTAAATTTTGCTAAAAGCTTATTTGTATTAGATGAAAATCGTAAACTATTACCACCTGCCAGAAGTATAAAATGAATTTTAGAGTTATTTAATGTCAAATTATTTTAATAAATTTTCTGCATTTATATTGATTTCTATTTTTATAACGCTTTTTTCTTTAACTGTATATTCACTTATTTCATCAAATGAGATTGTTCGTAATGCTGAGCTTATTCAATATATTTTAATTGCTGATTTTGTATTTCTATTGATACTTCTTTTATACTTATCAATTTTTCTTATTAATTACTTAAAATATAAAAATCGAGAGGTAGTAGGTCTAAGACTTTTCAATAAATTTTTTCTTTTTTTTGGTCTTTTTTCAATTATTCCAAGTGGAATAATACTGCTAGCATCTGCAATTTTTTTTAATATTGAAGTAAGTACTTGGTTAGGTCCTGCATTTAAATCTACAGTAAATAACTCTTATCAATTGGCACAGAAATACATTAATCAAACAGAAAGAGATCTTATAACAGACTCAAAATTTATAAGAAATTATGTTCTCGCTGAAAGGCTAATAGATAGAGATATTATACAAAGATTTAATATTACAACCGTTTACAATTATAATAATGGTAATCAATTTATAGAGCATATTTCAGACGAAAAAATATTTTTATCGGAACAAAATTTAAAGGATGCAAGTTCTAAAAGTGAAAATGATATCACTATTTTTTTTTCAAATGATCAGCTTTTCTCTAAAGTAAATTTAAATAACTCAAATTATTTATTGCTTCTTAAGAATATCGATTTAGAAACATTAAATTATTATCAGAATATTATACAATCATATGAAGCTATAAATTCTATTGATAATAATAAAAGAAATATTCAAATAACATTTTTTACTATCTATATAATTCTTTCTACAAGTCTAATTTTTATATTCATTATAATTGGAACAAATTTTAGTTTTAGATTGGCTAAACCAATAAGAGATTTGAATAACTCAATTATAGACTTGAGGAAAGGAAAATATAAACAAAGAGAATTTGAAAAATTAACTAATAAGGATGATATTTCTGTATTAACAAATTCTTTTCATGAAATGAGTAAAACTATAATTAATCAAAAAAATAATCTACAAGACGTTAATGCAACAATTAATGATCAACTAAGTTTTATAAACAATATTATTGAAAACTCACCCTATGGAATATTTGTTTTAAATAATAAATCTCTGATTTTTGAAAATTCTGCTTCCTCTATATTTAGTAGTGAAAAAGACACATCATTCAAAAACTTTACTAAAATGCTCTCAAACTATTTTAATAATAGTCAAAATTTTTATAAAAAATCTTATGAAATAAACTTAGAAGTTAAATTAGAAAATATTCAGAAGTATTTTTTTGTAAAATCTATTTATATTGATAATAACTCTTTATTTGATCAAATTATCATTTTTAATGATTACACTGATTTAATATTTGCTGAAAAAAATAATGCTATTGCAGACCTAGCTAGAAAAATTTCTCATGAGATAAAAAATCCACTTACACCTATGCTTTTATCTACAGAATTTATCGAAAGTCAACTTAAAGACGATGAATTAATTAATTCAATTAAATCAATAAAGAGACAAATTTTTTTAATTCAAAACCTTGTAAATGAATTTTCCACATATGCTAGATTGCCTAAAGCAAATATTACTAAATTAAATTTATCAGAAATTTGTTTGGTATATATTGAGGAATATAAAAGAAATTATGATAAAATTGAAATAAATCATAATATTGAAGATGGTCTATATGTTAATTTTGATCATTCGTATTTAGATATAATTTTCAACAACCTTTTTAAAAATTCTATTGAAGCATTAATATCAACAAATAATCCAGCAATTGATATATCTTTAAAAAAAATAGACAAAAAGTTGATTTTAACTTTTTTTGATAATGGTCCTGGATATGACGGAGATATAGATGATCTTATTAAACCATATTTTTCAACAAAAAATTCATCTGGATTAGGTTTATCTTTAATAAATAAAATAATTACTGACAACTCCTATAAGATGAATATAACAACGAACAGTTATTCTGGATTTAAAATTGATATAATTTTTTATGACTAAAATATTAGTAATTGATGATGAACTAGAAATTTGTAAACAAATTTCACTTATACTCACTAAACAGGGTTATGAGGTAACATATGCTAATTCATATAAAGAATTTTCTGATCTTGAGCTAAGAAACTTTGATTATGACGTTGTATTAGTTGATCTATGGCTTAAAAATAGCACAAAACAAGGAATAGATATAATTGAATATTTAAAAAATAAATATGAGAATTTAGTAATTGTTTCCTTTAGTGGGCATGCAAACATAGATAATGCAATTGAGTCTGTTAAAGCAGGAGCAAATGACTTTATTGAAAAGCCATTTGAAACCAAAAAACTTATTCATATAATCCAAAAAAATTTACTAGAGTTAAAACAACGTGTTACAATAAATAATTATAGAAACAAAATTTCATTTCATTCTAAGATAGACACCATTGGTTATGGTAACTACATTGATAATATTTTTAAAACACTGTCCAAGATAAAAAATAATTCTTCTATTTTAATAATTGGACCTAATGGTATTGGAAAAAACTTTCTTGCAAATACTATTCACATGAATTTATCATCAAATAATCCCGATACATTTATCAATTTAAATGAAAATTTAATGAACGAGTCTGATTTGTTAAAATTAAGTTCACTACACAATTATTTTACTATTTATTTAAATGATTATGAAAATTTTAATCAAATTGAGCTATTAAATTATTTAAATTTAGTCAAAAGTAAAAAAATTAATGCATCTATTATATTCGATAGTAAAAAAATAGATATGAAAGACCCATTTGTTAATAATATCGATCATAGAGTTATATTAAATCCATTGACTGCAAGAAAAGATGAAATTTTTCCACTTTTTAAACATTATTTAAATATTTTTGCACAAAAGAAATTTGATAATAGAATTAAAATTGATGATGAAGTTCAGAAATTATTAATAAATCACACCTGGCCTGGAAATATATTCGAAATAATGAATCTTTCTGAAAACATAACAGGATTATTAACTGAAAATAGTTTATTTGTATCAAAAAACTTAATTGAGAATTTGATGAACAACTCCATAGACAGTACTGATCTTTATGATTTAAACTTTAGAGAAGCTAAAGATAAATTTGAAAAAGATTATTTATTTCAAAAGTTAAAAATAAATAACTTTAATATGACTTTGACTGCCAAAATGCTTAAACTTGATAGGGTATCTTTGTATCGCAAAGTTAAATCTCTCAAAATAAAAATAGATTAATGAATATTCTAATACTTGGTTCAGGAATTGTCGGCGCAAATCTTGCAAAAAAACTTTCTGAACAAGGAAAAAACGTTTTTCTCTTAGATGATGATGCCAATGAATTAAAAAATCTTGCTGAAAGATTTGATATAAAAACAATTTATGATGATCCTCTAAATCCTTCATTCTATAAAAATTTTGACTCTAAAATTGATTGTTTCATAGCTGTTACGCGAAGTGATGAAAAAAATATTATAACAAGTAAATTTGCAAAAGAATTTTTAAAAGTTGATAAATCAATAGCAAGGGTTAGAAACCAAAACTTAATTTTAGATGAAAATAAATCATTATTGATTGAGTCAAACAGTTTTCTTGATCATATTATTTCTCCCGAATGGGAGGTATCAAATAATATATTTGAAAAAATCCATTTGCCTGGTGCTTTTTTTAGTGAGTCGTTAATAACCCAAGATTATTTATTAATTGGAATGCAATCATCTAATTTATTTAAAAATCATACTTTCGAAGAAATTAAAGTTTTTTTCAAAACTAATAACCTTTGCTATTTAGGCCATAGTAAAGAAGATAAAATAAACTTTGATTTTAAAAATATATCAATTTCAGATCAACTTTATCTTTTAATAAAGAAAAAATATTTAAATAAACTTATAAAGTTTTTTGGTTTCAAAGACTATGTATTAGATGTTCTTATTGTTGGCGGCGGTAATATTGGTCAAAATTTATCAACTTTAATTGAGCATGACGATCAAGAAATTAATTTGAAAATTTTAGAATTAGATAAAGAAAGGTGTAATTTTTTAGCTGGTTTACTCAAAAAAACGACAATCTTTCATGGTGATGCTCTCGATCAAACTTTGTACGAAGAAATTAAACTGAACAATTCTGATTTAGTAATTACTGTCACAGATAATGATCAAATTAATACAATATTGTCAATAATTGCTAAAAAAAGAGGTTCTAAATCAGTTATATCAGTTATTAATAATGAGTCGTACTCATCTTTTGCAAATGATTTGGGCATAGATGTTATAATTAATCCAAGAGAGTTAACAACATCTAGAATAATTGAAAAAATATCTAAAGGCTCTCTTTTATCTTATCATTCTATTTTTAAAGAGGAGTACATAATTTATGAAATTAAATATAAAAATGAGATATATGAAAATATAAAAAAATCTGAAGTAATAAATCATATATGCACACTAACTAGTGAGTCATTAGAGTTAAAAAATGATGATCATATCCCTTTGAATAACGATATATTAATCTTATGTGTCTCGCAAAAAGACTCTCATGTTTTAGAAAAAATAATTAATGATGATTGATAATAATTTTTTTATAGAAACCCATACTTTTTTAAAGAAAATTGCATCCGACATAATTATTCCAAACATTGGAAACCTCAGTGATAATGAAGTTTCAACTAAAGATGATAATTCAAAAGTTACTAGCTATGATTTGATAATAGAGAATGAATTAATTGAATATTTTAAAAAAATTGGATTTTCAAATATCATCTCTGAAGAGGGTAATTCAGAATTAATTAAAAAAAATGAATATTTAACAGTAGATCCAATCGATGGAACAAGAAATTTTATCAACGGAATTAATAAAGTTGCGATAATGGTATCATCTATAAAATCTACTCAATGTGAATTTGCTATAATTTATGACCCTATTAGTAATGTTTTTTATCATACTTATAAGGACTCAATATTTAAAAACCATAAGCAAATAAAACCACAAAATTATAGCAATCAAATTGGTTTTTTAGGCGAACATGCCAAAGTTTATTTTAAAGATATAATTACTTCTTACACAGAAAAAATTAGATCAAGATCAATTGGTTATGACGTTATCGAAGCTATAGAGGGAGAAAGATCTTTTTTAACTGTCTACGGATCTAAAATTTGGGATTTATTTCCAGCTATGAGTTTTTTAAAGTTATTAAATTTTGAAACAAATCTTCCAAATATGGAATTTGATTATTCAAAATTAGAAAAAAAAATAATTTTTTATGCCAACTTATAAGATTCTATTCGTTGGACTTGGAAAAATGGGTTTTCATATGGCTGGATATTTGTCCAAAAATAAAAATTTTAAACTATTTGTATTTAATAGAACTAAATCAGTTGAATCTAAATGGAAAAAAAAATTTATAGCTGAAAGTTATAATTTTAAAAATGATATTAAATTTGACTTTATTATTTCATGCTTAAAAGATGATCATGCAGTTAATTCTTTTTTTAATAAGTTTGTAAAAACTTCAAATTTTCACAAAAATTCAATTATTATTGATCACTCAACTATATCATTAAGGCAAATAGATATACTCTCTAGGTTGTGTAATCAAAGAATAATAAAATTTTTAGATGCTCCTATTACAGGTGGGGAAGAAGGTGCTAAAAAAGGTTCATTATCAGTAATGGTTGGTGGAACTAAACTAAACTTTAACAAATCAAAAAGAATAATTTCATCTTACTCTAAAAGTATAACTCATATGGGTAAATTAGGCTCAGGTCAATTAACTAAATTTACTAATCAAATTTTAATTTGTGGTATTTTATATTCTATATCAGAGGCATATCTTTTTAGTAAAAAAAATAAACTTGATCAAAATAAAATTTTTAATGCTATAAAAAATGGTGCAGCTAATTCTTGGCAATTTACGAATAGGTATCCAACACTTACCAAAAATAAATTTAATTTTGGTTTTTCCACAGAATTAATGACTAAAGATTTAAAATATGTTTTACAACAAGCAAAAAAAAATAAATTAAACTTAAATCTAACAAAAAGTGTCTTTAAAAAGTATAAAAGTTTACAAAATACAATTTATAAAAAATATGATACTTCAAGTTTAATCAAGTCATTTAATGATCAATGAATTATTGGAAAAAAGGTTGTGCTTATTTATTAAAGAATGACCCTGTTTTTAAACGTTATTATAATCCAAAACATCAATTAAGAACAAATAAAAATAAATTTGATGTTTTATTTAAATCCATCTGTTCACAGCAGATATCTGTTTCTGCTGCTATGTCTATTTATAGAAATTCTAAGAATATAATTGGTCCTATAAATTTTAAAAATTTTAAAACAAATAAAAGTAAAATAAAAAACTTACCTTTAAGTAAAAATAAGAAAAAGTGCTTAAATTCACTTTTAAATAATTATCATTTAGTAACCGATATAAATTTAAGCAACAGTGATTTTGAAAAAGTTAACAATAATTTAACTCAAATTTTTGGCATTGGTAAATGGACTGCTGAAATGTTTTCTATTTTTTATTTAGGTTTGCCTAACATAATGCCATTAGGAGACCTTGGTTTCATTAATGCCTATAAGAAATATTATAAAGATAAAAATTTATCTAAATTTTCTTTTCACTCTAACAAATGGCGAAATTATTCAACTATTGTAACATGGTATCTTTGGTCATCTTACGACTCAGAGCCATTATATTTATAATTTTATCCTAAATTAAAAAAAACAATTTAATCTTTAAAAAAAGGAATCTATTAATATTTATGCAATCCATAGTTGAATTTAAAAATATTTTTAAATCTTATCCCGGAGTTATAGCAAATGATGATGTATCTTTTAATATAAAAGAGCAATCTATTCACGCTATATTAGGTGAAAATGGAGCCGGAAAGTCAACATTAGTAAAAATTTTATATGGTCATGTAAAACCTGACAGTGGTGAAATTTTAATAAATTCTGATTTAGCAATAATTAATTCACCATCTACTGCAAAGAACTTAGGTATAAATATGGTTTTTCAACATTTCAGTTTATTTGAGTCACTTACTGTTGCTGAAAATTTAATTCTGGGTATGAATGAAAATATATCTTTAACCAAATTAAAAGATAAGTCTAAGACAATATGTGATAAGTATGGTTTTAACTTAAATTTAAATTCTCCTATAAGTTCTCTATCTGTTGGTCAGAGGCAATCCGTAGAAATTGTTAGATCATTATTGAATAATCCAAAAATTCTAATCATGGATGAACCAACTTCTGTTCTTACACCAGATGAAATTAGTAATTTATTTAAAATTTTAAAAAATTTAGTTCAAGACGGATTAACAGTTATATTTATATCTCATAAATTAGAAGAAATTATAAATCTGTCTGATTATGTAACAATTATGAGAAATGGAAAAGTAGTAAGCACAATTTCGACTCAAAATGAAGATCCTGAAACTTTAGGATATAAAATGTTAGGTTATAAGGTGTCTAAAGCAAAACAGGTCAGAGACATTAATTTTTCTAAGGATATTTTTAATATTAAAAATTTATCAACTCAATCTAAAGATCCATTTACAATTAATTTAAAAACAATTGATTTAAATTTAAAAAAGGGACAAATTTTTGGCATAGCTGGAGTTGCAGGAAATGGCCAGAAAGAATTAATGGAAATTCTACTTAATGAAAACGATTATGAATTTAGTGGAGACATTATTTTTAAAAATTTAAACATTAATAATCTATCTACATTTCAAAGAAAATCTTTATCTATTTCATACGTTACAGAAGAGAGATTAGGACACAGTGCTGTACCTGAGATGTCTTTATCTGAAAATATATTTTTAAGTATGAACCATAAAAGAGAATTTAAGAAAGGTGATTTTATTAATTTTGAAAAGATTAATTCTTATGCGAGTGATGTAATAAAAAATTTTAATGTTGATACACCCTCTTATAATGTCAAAGCTGGTAAACTCTCTGGAGGAAATCTACAAAAATTTATTATTGGAAGAGAAATTATGTCAAATCCTGAGCTATTAATTTTATCTCAACCTACATGGGGTATAGATGCAGGGTCTGAAGCATTTATTAAGAAAACAATTGTAGAATTATCACAAAAGGGAGTATCTATTATTATTATCTCACACGATTTAGATGAATTACTTGAAGTATGTCACCAAATATCGGTTTTATATGAAGGGTCTTTATCAAATCCGTTAAATGTAGAGGATATAAATATCACCAAATTAGGCAAGTATATGGGTGGTCTTTTTGATTAGAGTTCAATTAAGAGAGGATTACTCAAATTTAATATTTTATTTGTCACCATTAGTTGCCGTTGCTTTAACTTTATTTTTTGGCTCTTTTATTTTTTTAATTTTAGATTTAAGTCCTATCGAGTCTTTTAAAATTTTTTTTATGAGTCCTATTTCAAATTCTTATGGTATTTCTGAACTGTTTGTAAAAGCCACACCACTTGCAATTATAGCTTTAGGATTATCTTATTGTTTTAAAAACAATATTTACAATATTGGAGCTGAAGGACAGCTAACAATGGGAGCAATATTTGGTGGCGGTATTGGACTTCTATTTAACGACTCGACAAGTATTTTTTTACTTCCGTTAATGATTTTATTTGGTGCAATAGGAGGGGCATTTTGGGCAACTATACCTGCTATTCTTAAAACAAAATTTAATACAAATGAAATTTTAACTAGTTTGATGTTAACCTATGTGGCTCTTTTTATTCTAGATTATTTTGTTGTTGGTCCTTGGAAAGATCCTGCAGGATATGGTTTACCTAAATCTATGCCTTTTCCTGATGCAGGAAGACTTCCTGTATTATTTGATGGCCTTCGTGTTCATATTGGTGTCTATTTTGCAATAATAATATGTTTTATAACTTATATTGTTTATAACAAAACATTATTTGGATTTAAACTTAAAGTCTCTGGCTTAAGTTCCAAAGCATCACAATATGCAGGTTTTAAATATAAAAATTTAATTTTTTATACTTTTATTATTAGTGGTGCATGTGCGGGACTAGCTGGACTATTTGAGGTTTCAGGGCCTATAGGTTTGTTATACAGAGATATTTCTCCTAATTATGGTTTTACTGCAATTATTGTTGCATTTTTGGGTAGATTGAACCCTTTTGGTATAATTTTATCCTCTTTGTTAATTGCATTAACATATTTAGGCGCTGAGGACGCACAATTATTTCTTAAGATACCCTCTGCAGTAGGTTTTGTATTCCAGGGCTTAGTTCTATTCTTTTTGCTAGGCACAGATTTTTTAAATAAATATAGGGTGTTTATTAAATGAGTATTGAATTAATTATAGGTATTTTAAATATAGTTTTAATCTCTACAACGCCTCTTGTTTTTGCTGGTATTGGCGAGTTGGTTACTGAAAAAAGTGGCGTACTCAATCTAGGATTAGAGGGATTGATGTTAGTTGGAGCTGTAACAGGATTTATTACTTTAGTTTTAACTGGTAATTATTTTTATTCCTTATTTTTATCAATAATATCTGGAGTAATTTTATCAGGAATATTTGCTTTTCTAGTTTTAAACCTTATGACTAACCAAATAGCAACTGGATTAGCATTAACTATTTTTGGTATTGGTTTAAGTGCAATGCTTGGTAAAAAATTTGCTGGAACTCCCATAGATGGATTAAATCCTTACTATTTCATAGTGATTTCTTTTTTGTTGGTGTTTTTAGTAGGTTATTTCTTATCAAAGACAAAATCTGGACTTATCGTAAGAGCAGTTGGCGAAAATCATAACTCAGCTTATGCGTTGGGATATAACGTTATAAAAACAAGATATTTAACGATTATATTTGGTGGTGTTATGAGCTCTCTAGCAGGTTACTACATTTCAATTTGTTATGCACCAATGTGGCAGGAGGGAATGACTGCCGGTAGAGGTTGGATAGCCCTAGCTTTAGTTGTTTTTGCAACTTGGAAACCCTGGAGACTATTAGTCGGTGCTTATATCTTTGGAGGCGTAGCTATTATGCAAATGAACCTACAAGCTATAGGTGTAAAATTACCCGGTCAATTTTTTAACATGATGCCCTATATTGCTACTTTAATAGTCTTAGTATTTATTTCATCAAATAAGGTAAGATTAAAACTTAGTGCTCCATCTTGTCTGAATATACCTTATGAAAAAAATTCATAAGGTTATCCACTATAATTTTTTCTAATATATAACGAATCTTTATTTTTATTATATAAATCTACTAACAGATTTATTTATTAGGGAAATTAAAATGAAAAAACAATCATTGGTATTAGTAGTAATTGCAGCCATTGTAGTAATCGCAGGCATTTTTTTTATTACTAATCAAAATATACAAAAAGACGTTTCAGATGACCAAAAAAAGATAGGTTTTATCTATATCGGACCACCTGGAGATCATGGCTGGACTTATATGCATGATGTTGGTAGACAATACTTAGAGAAAGAACTTGGTGACTCCGTATCAACTACTTATATAGAAAATGTACCAGAAAATGCTGATGCTGTTAGATCAATTAGAAAGCTTGCAGAGTCTGGACATGATTTAATATTTACTACTTCTTTCAACTATATGGACCAAACTTTAGAGGTTGCAAGTGAATTTCCTGACGTAAAATTTGAGCACGCAACTGGTTTTAAAAGGGCTGATAATGTTTCTACATATTCAGCAAGGTTTTATGAAGGTAGGACAGTTATAGGTCATATTGCGGGTAAAATGACAGAAACAAATACTATCGGCTATATAGTATCTTTCCCTATTCCTGAGGTTATCAGAGGAATAAATGCGTTTTATTTAGCAGCCTCAAAAGTTAACCCAGATGTTAAGATAAAAATAATTTGGGTATATTCTTGGTACGATCCTGGTAAAGAGGCAGATGCAGCAAATACTCTTATCAATCAAGGAGCTGATATAATTGTTCAACATACAGACTCGTATGCACCATGTCAGGCAGCTGAAAAAGCTGGTGTTCTTGCTTTTGGACAAGCTTCAAATCAAGAGGCATTTTGCCCAAATGCTCACATGACAGCAATAGAGGACATTTGGGGCCCATACTATGCAGCTAAAGCTCAAGCGGTTGTTGACGGTACATGGTCCTCCGAAGATACATGGCAAGGGTTTAAGGACGGTATGGTAGAAATGTCACCTTATAATGAAAAATTACTATCATCAGATTTAATAGCTGAAGCAAAAGCGATAGAAGAGGGAATTGAAAATGGCACTATTCACTCTTTTGAGGGACCTATTTACAATCAAGCTGGAGAGCTAGTTGTTAAAGAGGGCGAAGTTGCTGATGATGGTATGTTGGCCTCTATGATGTTCTATGTACAAGGTATAGACGGAGAGGTGCCTCAATAGAATAAAATAAATATTTAATCCTGTTCCCAAGGAAAAACAAGCCAGTCTTTATCTTTAAAATCATATAAATGAAGATCGGCTTGTTTTTTTCCTGAAGTCTTAGCATACAAAACAACAAACTTTGAATTTGGCATCATATCTTTAACTATTTTTGCTGTGTCACCGCTGTCAACTAAATCATCAATTACAACCAGTTTTTTCTCAGACTTAATTCTTTTAAAAATCTTAATATCAGTATTTTTTTTCCTGTCTGAGTAAGTTTTAAGAGCAATAACATCAATATCCTGAATTCCTAAGTAATTAGCAATAATAGAACCTGGAATGAGGCCACCCCTAGATATGAGAATTAGTTTTTTAGGTTTATATTTTTTTTTTATTAATTTTGCTAATTTTATACAATCAGTATGTATATCGTGATAGCTTAAAAAAACCTGTTTCATTCAAGGATTATAATAAAATTAAAATGAAAAGCAATTTAGCTATATTGAGTTCAGACCAAAAATCAATTGACTTTATAAAAAAAAATAAACTATCAAGCACACTTAATCTATATGCTAATAGTTCAAGGAATATTGAGGTAGCACAGATATTTGCTGAGACGCATAATTTTAAAAAATATTACGGTGCTTATGAAGATCTTATTAAAGACAAAAGCGTAGATTTCGTTTTAAATTTTTTACCCTCTGGCATAAAGTTTGAATATATTTATCTTTGTCTAAAAAATAATATTAAAGTTATAACTGATTATCCAATTGTAAGTAGTTTAAATGACTTAAAATATTATAACAAATTGGTCAACTCAAAATTAATTGATAACCTTTTTTTAATTGACGAAACAAATATAAAAAAACTATACGAGGATTCATTAAAACAAAATATTATTAATTACACAAAATCTTTTAAGGATCTTAATAAATTTGAGAATAGTTTATATTGTAAAGATGTTTTGTTTGAATTATCCCCAGAGCTTTTTTACTTAATTTATCAATATCGTGAAAAAAAAATATCAATTCTCAAAAATGATAAAATTTTTGATAAGATTACTAACAAATTAACTAACTTTAAGTGCAGTATTGAAATTAATGGTAATTTAAAAATTAATGTTACTCTAAATAGTAATTCAGATAATAATTTAAGCAATTTAGACAAACAAAAGGAATTTACGCCCAATATGCTGATATATAACCTCAAAGATCTAAATTCTTTTGTAAATTCAAAAAATTCTTTTGAAAATTTATCTATTTTTACATATTATCCGTACAAATTATTTCAAGAGGTTCTTTATGAGTGAAAATATTACATTCGCAGTATCAGGTTCTGAAACTTATTATCACAAGGATTGGTTAAAATCTAAAGGTTTCAAATGGGTTGCATCTTCAAAAAAATGGGAAAAACTAAATATATTAGAGATTGAGGCAGATCAATTATCAGAATATTGCAGAGAGTTCGGACTTTATTACGAAAGATCAGATAAAGGTATGCCAAAATTTGATTATGAGAGTTACTTATGGGATGGCAATATTCCAGATAAATCTATTTGGTATGAGGAAAAGAGTCTTCCAAATTCAACAAACAAAGAAGATTAGTGAATTAAAACTGAAAATATTCCATAAAAAAAGAAAATCAAAGCTATTACTAAAGCAAAATAATACGGTGCTTTGTTTCTATTCATAAATGAAGCCATTATTACCAAATACTTATGTACTTAACAATAAATATCTACAATCAATTATTTCACCTAGCACAGATATCATTGACTATAATTTTAGTTCTGATCAAATCCATAAGCTCAATCTTTTACAAATTCTAAGGCCAGATATTTATTTTAATAAGAAACTATCTGATAATGAATTTTTTGATTTATCAAAGAAATATTACCAAAGACTTATCGATGAAAAAATTATATATAAGTCTGAAAATGAGTATTTTTTATATAGAATAGACTCTGACGGTCATTCGCAAACAGGGTTAATTTCTCTGTTAAATATACAAGACTACATTAATAGAAATATTAAGCCCCACGAAAAAATTTTAGTGAGTAAAGGTAAAGAAAGAGCTGATCAATTATCTAAAGTAAAATTTCAATTGTCTCCTATTTATCTTTTTTACGATGATGAAAATATAGATTTAAACCTTGATATTCATCATGACAAAAAACCACTCATAAAGTTTAAATCTGGCAAGTACACTCATTCAATATATAAAACTAAAACTGATTTCACTGGTATTAATTTTAAGGAACTTTTTGTGGCAGATGGCCATCATAGAATAGAGGGCTTTGCTCAATTAGATGTCAATAAAGATACTAAATTTTTATCTATTGTTTTTCCAAAATCTAAATGCTTAAACCTAGCATACAACAGAACTGTTAAATTTCCTGATGCCTACAATAAAGATTCGTTCATATCTGATTTAAAAACATATTTCCATGTTGAAGAGCTAAAATATCATGAGAAGATAGACCGCTTTTTTGTAATCTACTATCAGGGTAAGTATTTTAAAATAGATTTGAAAAACGACTTCTCCACAAATGGCGCTGACTGTATTGATTTTGGTGAGTTTGTCTTAAAAGAAATATTGAATATTCAGGACGAGACTACTGATCAAAGGGTCGAATTCGTCCCACCCTCATTAGGTACTGATTATTTGATTAATCAAGTTGATACGGGTATAACAGATTTATCGACATTAATGAGACCAGTTAGTATGGATTTAGTAATAGAATACTCTAAAAATTTAAAATTTATGCCCCCCAAAGCTACCTGGTTTGAACCCAAACCATTAGATGGTTTATTTTTTTACAAAATTATTGAATAGTTCACAAACGCTAAGGAGAGATATTAATTATGCAAAAACCTACCATTAAACCAAATCATCCATTCTTTTCATCGGGTCCATGTTCTAAAAGACCTGGATGGAAATTAGAGGCTTTGAATGATGCCGTTTTAGGTAGATCGCATAGAGCAAAAAGTGGCAAGGCAAAACTCAATGAAGTAATTGTTAAATCGAAGCAAGTTTTAGAGTTACCAGATGATTATTTAGTAGGTATCGTCCCTGCCTCAGATACTGGTGCGATTGAAATGGCTATGTGGAGTCTTCTGGGTTTAAAAGATGTAGAAGTATGTGGTTGGGAAACTTTTGGATTAACTTGGGTAAAGGATATTACAAAACAACTAAAATTAGAGAATGTGACAGTTCATAAAACTGATAATTATGGAGAGCTACCTGATTTGTCAAAAGTAAATTTTGATAATGATGTTGTTTTTACATGGAATGGAACTACTTCAGGTGTGTGCATTCCCAATGCAGATTGGATACCAGAAAATAGATTAGGTTTATCTATTTGTGACGCTACTTCAGCAGTTTTTGCTATGGATATGGATTTTAAAAAATTAGATGTTGTGACCTGGTCATGGCAAAAAGTTTTGGGTGGAGAGGCTGCACACGGTATGATTGCTCTATCACCAAGAGCAGTTGAAAGACTTGAGACTTACGAGCCATCTTGGCCAATGCCTAAAATTTTTCAATTAGCTAAAAACAAGAAGTTTTCTAAAGAAATTTTTGAAGGAGCTACTATAAATACTCCCTCCTTGCTCGCTGCAGAAGATGCATTGGATGCATTGAATTGGTGTATTGAAATAGGTGGGCAAAAAGAATTAATATCCAGATCAAAAAAAAATCTTCAAGTTATTAAGGACTGGATTGATCAGAGAGATTGGGTAGAGTTTTTAGCTGTTGACCCAAATACATATTCTTCAACAAGTATATGTTTTAAGTTTACACATCCTGACTTTGTAGCTTTAGATAGTGATAATCAAAAAAAACTTGTGAAAGAAATATGCTCTACATTAGAGAAAGAGGACGCTGGGTACGATATTAATGCATATAAAGATGCACCAGCAGGCATTAGAATTTGGGGAGGTGCAACTGTTGAAGCCTCTGACATAGAAAAAGTTTTACCATGGATTGAATGGTCTTTTTTTGAAACAATGGGAAGGTATAAATAATGAAGATTTTAATTTCTGATAAAATGAGCGATAAGGTAGAAGATGTCTTAAAGTCAAAACAGATTGATTATGATATCAAAACTGGGATGTCTCCTGAGGAACTTAAAGGGGTGATTGATCAATATGATGGCATTTTAATCAGATCTGCAACTAAATTAACCTCAGATATACTCGCTGACTGTAAGAACCTTAAAGTTATTGGCAGAGCAGGAGTTGGTGTCGATAATGTTGACATAGATCAAGCAACAAAAAATCGAATACTAGTGATGAATACACCTCTAGGAAATCTAGAAGCAACAGCTGAGTTAAGCGTCGGTTTAATGTTTTCAATTATGAGAAAAATACATCTAGCTAATGACTCAACTCATAAAGGAAAATGGGAAAAACCTAAGTTTCTTGGTACTGAGCTAAAAGGAAAAGTGCTTGGAATAGTGGGCTATGGCAATATAGGTCAAAGAGTTGCTGAAATATGCTCAACAATTGGAATGAAAATTATTACTAATTCTAAATCAGCAAGTGATGATGATTTATCGAAATTTGATGTTAAAAAGGTCTCGACTGAAGATTTAATTAAGGAAGCTGATATTATTTCTCTCCATACAAAATTAAATGATGAGACAAAATATATGATTAACAAAGAAACAATATCAACAATGAAACCTTCATCAGTGATTATAAATTGTGCTAGGGGCGGTCTTATTAATGAGTCTGATTTAAAAGATGCACTAAATAATGAAATTATTGCAGGTGCTGCAATTGATGTTTATGAAAATGAGCCTGCAACAGATAATATAATGTTTGGTACTAAAAATTTACTTCTAACACCTCACTTAGGAGCTTCCTCAAAAGAGGCTCAATCTAATGTAGCGATTGATGTTGCTAATCAAGTTGCAGACTTTTTAATAGATAATAAGATCGTAAATAACGTTAACTCTTTTTAAATTTTTTTAAATACTCATAGATTGAAATTTTTGTTAAAACGTTTTGAATAGATTTACTCTCATTAATTTTTTTTATCTCAGCAAGACTTAATTTAAAAATCTTAATTTCCTCATTTTCATTTTTATTATAAAGGGATTTAATTTGAATTTTTTCTACCTCTGCATAGTAAACATGAACTATTTCATCGGAATAACCTGGTACTGGACAGTAAGTTGTTAATTTAACTATTTTTTTTATTTTAACTCCTATTTCTTCTTTGATTTCTCTTTTTAAAGCAGTAATTAGCGACTCACCTTTATCTACTAATCCTCCTACAATTTCATATTTTAATGTTTTATTTCTAACAAAGTAAAATGGTCTGAATTGCTTGATCAAATAAAATTTTTTTTCCTCTGGGCTAAAACAAAGAGCAAATACAACATCTCCAACATTTAATATCTCTCTGAAAATTTTATAAGGTTTTATTTTTTTAATATCACTGCGTATTAAAAATTGATATTTCCAAAACTTGAAAAAGCTATTTGATATAAGAGATTTTTTTATTTTAGTGACTTTTTGCATAAGATTTAACTGTTTGACTATTTATAAGACAAAAGTATATATATTCAATACTCGGGGAGTAGCTCAGTCTGGTAGAGTGTCTGCTTTGGGAGCAGAAAGTCGCAGGTTCGAATCCTGTCTCCCCGACCAAAAAAAAATGAAAAAAGTTACGATTAAGAGACCTTCAAAAACTAATATGCAATCTGGGCTTAAAAAAACAAAGATGTGGATGATCGAATTTGAGTTTGATCCTAGTCTTCAAAAAGATGTATTGATGGGCTGGAATAGCTCAAAAAACACAACTAAACAACTGAAATTAAACTTTGACAGCTTAGATGACGCTATTTCATGGTGTCAAAAGAACTCATATCAATACAGGGTTGTTGATCAAACCTACAAACCAGTAAAACCCAAGAGTTATGCGAGTAATTTCTCAAACACAAGAAAAACTTCTTGGACTCACTAATAATTAAATATTCAATTTTCGAAATATAATACTATTATCAGCTCTTAATATTAATTAATAAGGGGGAAAAAATGATTAAGTTCATTACTACTCTGCTTGCTTTATTTATGTTTAGCTCTTCATATGCTAAAGAGGTTAAAGTTGGCATTATTTTAGGTTTCACAGGACCTATTGAATCATTAACTCCAGGCATGGCTGCAGGAGCTGAATTAGCTTTTAATGAAGCCTCTGACTCTGGTTCATTGTTAGGTGGTTCTACTGTTAGTTCAATTAGAGCTGACTCTACATGTATTGACTCAGCAGCAGCAGCATCTGCAGCTGAATTTTTAATATCTCAGGGTGTAACAGCCATCATGGGTGCAGATTGCTCTGGTGTTACAGGCGCAGTGCTCTCAAATGTTGCTGTCCCAAATGGTGTACCTATGATTTCACCGTCTGCTACATCTCCTGCTTTAACTACTGCAGAAGATGACGGTTTATTTTTTAGAACTGCTCCATCTGATGCTAGAGGTGGAGAAGTATTAGCAGATATTACAAGTGACAGAGGTATTTCAAGTGTTGCAATAACTTACGTTAACACAGACTATGGTGTTGGTTTAGCTGATGTTTATGAAGCAGCCGCTATTGCTAGAGGTATTGAAGTTACTGCTAAAACAGCCCATGAAGGTGATAAAGCTGACTATAGCGCTGAAGTAGGTGTTCTTTCATCTGCTGGTGGTGATGCTTTAGTCGTAATTGGCTACCTTGATCAAGGTGGAAACCAAATAATTCAAGGTTCATTAGACACTGGAGCATTTGATACTTTTGTCCTTTCTGATGGAATGATTGGAGAGTCATTGACTGATACTTTTGGTTCTGACTTAGATGGTTCTTTCGGTTCAATGCCTGGATCATTAGGTGCTGGAGCAATGAAGTTTAAAGCATATGCTGAAGCTAATGGTGTTGACCCATCTGTTTATGTTGGTGAGTCATATGATGCAGCTGCTTTAATTATGCTTGCAATGTGTAAAGGTGGATCAGATGACAGTGCAACTGTTGCTGCAAATATTATGAGTGTTGCTAATGGCCCTGGTACAAAAATTTATGCTGGAGAGCTAAAAAAAGGTCTTGATCTAGCATGTGCAGGATTTGCGGTTGACTATGATGGAGCAACAGATGTTAACTTCACAGAAGTTGGTGAAGCATTTGGAGCATTCCTTGAAAAAGGAATTGAAGGCGGTAAGTTTACCGACGTTGCTCAAAGATAACATTCTAAATTTAGCCCCATCGTATTGATGGGGCTAAAACTAAATCAATTTTTTATAATTTTTTCTGGCAATAATCCTTTTGGTCTGTATCTCATTACCAAAAGTAGGCCGAGTCCCATCATCAAATATCTAAAATATGGAACACTATTTAGAAGATGTTCTTTAATGTAATTAGTTTCATCTAAGTGACTGGTGAATATATTAATTACGAGCAGTGCAAATGGAGCAGACTGTATCCATATAAACCAAACAACAAAACCTCCTAATATAGCTCCATAGTTATTTCCTGTGCCTCCTAATAAGACCATTACCCATATTAAAAAAGTATATCTTAAAGGTTGATAGCTTGATGGTGTGAAAAGACCGTCATAGGTAACTAGCATTGCACCTGCAAATCCAATAATTGCAGAACCTAACATAAAAATAAAAAGGTGCTGCTTTACAACATTTTTTCCCATCGCTTTTGCAGCCTCTTCATTGTCTCTAATAGCTCTCATCATTCTACCCCACGGAGAGTTCAGGGCTTTTTCAGAAAAATATAGAATTATTAATACAACAGCTAAAAAGATTAGGCTAAAGCATAACTTTACAAATACACCAGAAGAGGAGATTACAAGTTGATTAAGTAAAGAGGCTCTTTCATCAAAATCCAAGACATTTGATAATTTTGAAGAGTTTAAAAATTCAACAATTTTTATAAACCAATCAGAGTTTTGTAAATCCACTTCATATGGAACTGGTCTTTTTAAACCAATTACATTTTTTACTCCCCTTGATAACCACTCCTCATGTTTGACAATTGTTATTATTATTCCAGAGACTAACAAAGTTGATATTGCTAAATAGTCAGACCTTAGTCCTAAACAAACTTTTCCTACAACAAAAGCTACTAGTGCACACAAAATTGCACCAACAAACCATGAAAATATAATTGGCAAATTAGCTCCACCTAAAAAACCTGATGTCGCTGCATTAATTGACTCAATTTTACTAATTGATGGACCAGCTATAAATTTAAGTAATGGTATAGATAAGATTATGATTAAGAATATAAAATAATTCTTGTATTTATGATTAGGTAGTCTTTTATTTATTATTAAAACACTAAAAACAACTGCTAATAAAAAAATACCAGAAATTAAAATTCCAATACCGCCAGCACTCCAAGCTTCAGGAACAGGGGGAACTGAAATTAAAACAGTTGCTAAACCTCCTATGGCCAAAAAACCCATTACACCAAAATTAATTAAACCAGCAAAACCCCATTGAATATTTACCCCCATTGCCATAACAGCAGAGATAAGACAGAGATTTAACATTGATAATGCAATGCCCCATGACTGAAATAGACCAACTAAAATAGTTAAAACAGTCATTACTGAGAAACAAATTTTAAACTCAGAATTTTTGATCATATGACTTTTCCTTTAAAGATACCATTTGGCCTAAAAATAAGAACGACAATTAATATTGCAAAAGAGATCGCAAATTTATAATCAGTAGAGATAAATTGTATTAGTGTGCTCGGTTCTAAACTTTCAGGCATGATGTACTTAAAAAATTTTTTATAAGCGTAGGTAAGACCTATTTCAGAGAAGGCAATAAGAAATCCACCGTAAAATGCACCTAAAGGATTTCCAATACCGCCCACAATTGTTGCTGCGAAAATAGGAAGAAGGTTATTGAAATAAGTGAATGGCTTAAAACTTTTATCTAATCCATACAATGTTCCAGCGACAGTCGCTAAAATAGAAACAATTATCCAGGTAAGTAAAACAATTTTTTTAGGATCGATACCTGATAACAAAGCTAAATCCTCATTATTAGAATAAGCTCTCATAGATTTGCCAGTTTTTGTTTTATTTAAAAAATAAAAAAGTATGGAGCAAGTAATAATTGTTGTAATCAATGTTATCACTTGTGTTGATTTTAATGCAAGTCCCTCATTTAATCCTGTCATTTGCTTAAACTCTCTAGCTTTCATAATAAACTTATGACCATCCATAAAGTTTATGTCATTTGGTCCAATGATAATTCTAACAACTGCATTTAAAACAAACATTATACCAAGACTAACAACTATAAATGTCACGGGATCACTTTTTTTATTTCTGTAATATTCAAATACCGTTTTGTCAAAAAATAAACTCACAGCAATTGTCAGTAGGATACCAACTGGTAATGCTAGTAAAGCAGTTGGAAGTAAACCAAATGTAATTCCTTTTGATTGTAAAAACCAAGTAACAAGGATTACAATCATTGTTCCAAAAGCCATTAAATCTCCATAAGCAAAGTTTGCAAATCTTAAAACGCCATAAATTAAAGTTACCCCAATTGCACCCAAAGCCAACTGTGATCCATAAGTTATTCCGGGCACAATAATAAAATTAGTTAGAAGTATGATCGAGTTTAAAAAATCCATTTACCCACCTAAGAAAGCCTTTCTAATCTCTTTATCATTTAGAAGGTAATCACCTTTGCCCTCGTAGGCATTTTTACCCGTCACCAATATATAACCCCGATCAGATATTTCTAAAGCCTGACGGGCATTTTGCTCAACCATTAGTATAGCTATGTTTTGTTTTTTTATATTTAATATGTGCTCAAATAATTCTGTCATAATTACTGGTGAAACCCCTGCAGTTGGTTCATCTAACATTAAAACATCTGGCTCAGTCATTAAAGCTCTGGCGATAGCAACCTGTTGCCGTTGACCACCTGATAATTCACCTGCAAATTGATCCTTTTTCTCTTTAATTATAGGAAATAAATCATACATCTCCTCTAATCTCGTTGATAAATTAGTATCATTTAAAAAAGCACCCATCTCTAAGTTCTCTTTTACTGTTAATTCTGTGAAAATATTTTTTATTTGAGGTACAAAGGATATTCCTAGCTTTATTCTATCTTGTGTTTTCAGTTTTGTGATATCTTTTCCATCAAGCACGACGTTTCCATTTTTTAATTCAAGTATACCAAGCATTGCTTTCATTGCTGTTGATTTACCAGCACCATTGGGACCTAGAATGGATACAATTTCACCTCTATTAACATTAAAAGAGCATTCTTCGATAATGTTTACACCTCCATATCCACCAGTTAAATTTGAAGCAGAAAAAAACATTATTTTTTTAATCCTTTACCTAAATAAGACTCAATAACTTGTTCATTTGACTTTACGTCCTCAGCAGAGCCTTTAAAAAGTACTGATCCCTCAGCTAAAACAATTACTGGGTCACACAGTTCACTTATAAAATTAAAATCGTGTTCAATCATACAAAAAGTGTAACCTTTATCTTGATTAAGTTTTAAAATTGAGTCACTTATGTCTCTAAGCAGTGTTTTATTAACTCCAGCGCCAACTTCATCTAAAAAAACTATTTTAGCATCTACCATCATTGTCCTTGCCAATTCTAAAAGTTTTTTTTGACCTCCAGATAGATTTCCAGCTCTCTCATTCTTAAGGTGTTCAATTTTTAAAAATTTTAATACTTCCATGGCTTTATCTTTAATTAATTCATCTTCTTTTTTAATTTTTTGACTATTCATCAGCGAATAAAGAAGCTTTTCACCTTTTTGATTACCTGGCACTACCATTAAATTCTCAATAACTGTCATATTTGAAAATTCGTGTGCAATTTGAAATGTTCTTAATACTCCTAAATGAAATAAGTCGTGCGACTCTTCATTTGTTATTTCAACACCATTATAGAAAACTTTACCAGTATCTGGTTTAAGATTACCAGTAATTACATTAAATAAAGTAGTCTTACCAGACCCATTAGGTCCAATAATTCCTGTTATAGCTTTATCCTTAATTTCTAAAGAGCAATCATTTAGTGCAACTAATCCACCAAATGTTTTCACCAAATTTTCAACTTTTATTAAAATATTATTCATTTAAAAATTAATGCATATTAAAGTAGAAAATATAAAGTTGAAGTGGTAAATATTCCAATAAATGCGCTCTTAGCTCAGCTGGATAGAGCATCTGCCTTCTAAGCAGAGGGTCGCAGGTTCGAATCCTGCAGAGCGCGCCATTCAAAAGATAATTTCAAGTTTAAAAAACTAAATAGCTTCACACTAAATTGAGATCTTATCATTTACCTGTAATTACATTTTTATTCTGACCAAGTCTAAAGCCTATCAATGCCCCTAAAACTAATGTTATTGATGTTGCCATAATTCTAATAGAATTAAAAGGACCAAAAATTATTATTATTGGTAATAAAATAGGTGATAATAAAATAAAAAATATTATTGATAAAGCTCTAAGCCCAAAAAGAAATAATCCTATAAAAAACCAGATTAATGATATTAAAAATAATATAATTACACCCCAACTTAATACTGAAAATAATATATTATTGCCGAAAATATAAATTAAGAAATCGATAAACAGTCCCAAACCTACACAGTAAAAAAATAATATGCCATTAGTTGGATTAAAATAAAACAATAGAGAAATACCCATTAATCCTAAAGTTAAATGTGAAAAAGTTTCAAGTTTCATACTTTCTACTTGCAAAAAAACATAGTTTTGAATTTTTTTATCGTACACCCATTCGTGGGACATAAAAACATCGACAGCTATAATTATACAAGAAATAAAAAAAAACAATCCAGCTAAAAGCAAAAGACCTAATCTATCTTCATTTTTTTCTATTTTAGATAAAAATTTATTCACCTGAGTTACTAAAAAATCCTATAAGATTTTATACCTACAAAAATCATCAGCGTTGTCTTTGTTAATATAATAGATTGAAAAATGCCCCAACTCAAACTAGGGATTAATAACAATAGGGCTAAGAGGGTTTTCATTACTGGTGTTCAGTATAAAATTGACTTGTAGATACATCAAGTATCGGTCTAAGTTTTCTTAAAATGTAGCCCTTTGGAAATTCTTTGTTCACATAAAATGCAAGAGCTTTAGGAAGCGTTTCTTTATCTTTTATCCCATCAATAAACTTAATTAAATCATCAGTTGTTATTAATTTATTACCTATATCACTTAACCCAATATTAACTAAATCTCCTTCTTTAAACTCTATTTTATTATCAGGGTGAGGTTCGACATAAACATAAACTCTTTTATTTGTTCCATTATCATCGACACAAATTAGAGCTAATGACTCCATTGCTATTAAACCAACAAAAGCTGAATTGGTATTAATAGTATTTACTTTGAAAAACTTTTCAGCATATTCAAATGCCTTTTTATTATCCTTAAAAGGTAATTTTTCTAAACTTACCTCAGGAGTTTTTCCATAAGGTAAGGTGTATTCTTTATCATCATCTAACATAAATAATTTATTTATATTCCCAACTCAAACTAGGGATAAATAACAATAGGGTTAAGAGGGTTTTCATTTATTTTTTTTTAAGATTATATCATCATAATCAATAATATTTTTTTCATTTTTATTGTGTTTGTCTTGGCTAAGCTCTTTGTACACACCTATTTTGATTTTCATACGAGCACATTCATGTTCAACAGTCATAGGAATATCTTTTGCAATATGAACATCATTTAAATAGAAATTAATTTTACCTCGTTTATAAGTAGTAAAATCCATTCTAACTTTATTCCATTTATTTACTTTAATTAAACCTTTTGCATC
Organism: uncultured Alphaproteobacteria bacterium; assembly: GCA_902539635.1. Lineage (GTDB taxonomy): Bacteria > Pseudomonadota > Alphaproteobacteria > HIMB59 > HIMB59 > HIMB59. The sequence continues at coordinate 39,033 of CACBJQ010000001.1, read as the reverse complement.
TGCATAATAGGGGTTTACGTTCCTAGGACTTATATAAATTGTATTCATACCATCAATAAGTTTAATTTTTATGGGTACTTTTTGTTTAGGACATGACCCCTTATCATTATTGTGCACTTGCATAAAATAAATTTTACCTTTTACAAATGTTTTGAATCTAACTTTAAAACTTAGGCTATACTCTGAATTTCTTATTAAACCATTATCTACTGGCGTTCTAATTTCACTTCTCTCTCTACCATTTTTAAAATCTGATTTGGTTGCACCAGTCATATCACCTGGAATATGAGTAATTCTTATAAATTTATCATCATTTTCGTAATGGAAAGTTACATATTTAGGATTTTTATTTGTATGCTGCCCTGCTGGGATAAATTCGATGTTCCAATCTGAGTCGCTATAAAAATGTGTTTCATTATTAAAAGTTAATCCCCAACTCAAACTAGGGATTAATAACAATAGGGCTATGAGGGTTTTCATAATAGCTGATTGGTTATTTTACACTCCATTGAATACATGGTTTTAGTTGAAGTGTCTTTAAAAGTTCCACCTTTTATTTTTAAAGTAAATCTATTTAATTCAAGAATTTCAGAGTGACTTACATTCATTGAAGTATCCTCATATGTATAATGATAAATAACTTCATCAGAATTCTGGTTATCTAAATAATATTCTTTGTTACCATAGTCGTAATATTTAACTAAAGATTAATTATTACTATCGAATATAAATATATATTTTTTTTCAGTATCAAAAAAAATACTATCCTGCCATTCACCTTCTGTCATATAGACTTCTTTTGTGTAATTACAAATAAGCTTTATTTCTTCACTCCAACTCAAACTAGGAATTAATAGCAATAGAGCTAAGAGGGTTTTCATAAGATTATTTTTTCATAGCATTGAACATACTTAAGGTGTCATCATAAGCTATAAACTTTGACATTTTACCATCTTTAACTTCCATGTAGTGTCCAAAAATAGTATCCATGCCATCAGCGGTAGCTTTTGTATTCACAAAAACTTTATCACCTTCGCTAATCATTGATTCTACCGTAACTTGAAGATTACTCCAGAGCTCAGGGATTTTCGTTAATGTACCTTGAAAACTCTCTATGTTATGAGTTCCTGAAAATGGGTGTTTATCACCCGGGTATATGAAAACGAAATCGTCATGTAACATATTCATGAAACCTTCCATATCACCTTTTCCAAAGAGGTCATAAACTTTTTGTACTATTTCTTTTGAGTCCATAATTTAACCTTTCCTATTCAAATCTATACTCAGTCCGGCATAGTTATATTAATTTTTCCTGCGTATGTACCACCATGTAAGTGAGCACCTGTAACTTTCCATTCTGAGGTACCCTTAATACCCTCAAATTTACCAGTTCCGGCCTGAATAATATTTTGTCCTCCTCCTAGAGCTGGATTGAAACTTCCAGACAACATAAAAGTATCACCACTCATATCGGAAATATGACAATTTATGTTTACCCAGATAAGTGATGTGTCTTCGTTTAACATAGCTTTAGAAGTACAATCAGATGATGTAAGTGATGGAAAAAATTCTGGTTGATTGGTGTATTGGACCACATGAACATCACGAAAATCTGCTAATACTTTACCAGATGCTAAATTTTTTGTCACATTTGGCTCTGCTTCAAGCCAACTTCCCTCAAATTCAAAACTATATTCTGCTGAAATAGAATTTGTTGCGTAAAGTAAAAAAATAAAAATAAATAATTTTTTCATTTTTTAATCTCCTTTTTTAAATAACATAATAAAAGTTTATTAAATTTTGATTAATTTTTTCAATGTTTTTATTGCATGATAATCATGTACCAGCTGAGCTATGGCCCCAACTCAAACTAGGGATTAATAACATTAGGGCTAAGAGGCTTTTAATCATTTGGTAGTGTTTTACCTAAATTTTTCTTTTCAAGAAAATACCTCATAAAAGATTGCCATAAACGATCATCTTTATTTTGTTTGCAATAGTTAAGTATGTATTGAAATAAAAACTCAGGGTTAGTTGAGTCATCAAATATCTCTACTCCAATAGTATCACTATTTATAGAGGCAGTATTAATACCTGAAATATAACCAATTAGTAAATGTGAATACTGATAAATCATGAAATCTCTGGTATTATCATTTTTATTAATTCTTTCCCATCCATCGATCAAATCATTACATTCGGTATATAATTGAGCTCCTAAAGTAGAGTCTTTATTTTTATTTCCCCAACTCAAACTAGGGATTAATAACAATAGGGCTAAAAGTATTTTCATTAATTCTCAAATCCATCAATCATATAAGGCTCTTTATAACAAAAATTTCGATCTAAATGAGTTAACTCTTTAGTGTAATTAACTCCATAAAGCTGAATTATGTCTTCAAATTCATTAGAAATGAAACTTGTATCTTTATTTTTTTGAATTTGTCTAAACGCATGATAGCTATAATACTCCTCATACATTTCTTGTTTTCTCGATTCACTGAAAAAAGTCTCAATTCTTTCTTTAAAATCAAACTCTTTTCTATCAGAAAGTAAATCTTTATGATCTTCAATTTGATAAATAATTAAATCTTCTTTCTTAATAGTAATTTCAACTTCCCAATCTACAGATGGGATCTCATAGGGTTCTTGTATATGCTCAGTGTGACTATTAAATTTTTCAATCATGATAAAATCACCGTTAAACTTATATCCATACTCAACCACATGATCATTATCTCCATGGGCAAAAAATAAGTTTAACTTTGATGACATGTTAGACAGAATATCCTTTATTTCTTAGTTTATTTATAAATTCTTTATCTTCTTTAATTTCTTTAGGGAAATACTGATAATTATTTATATCTTGCCATATAGACCACTCACATATGTCTTTATCCATTTTTAAATCTAATGGTAAAGCTGCATAAAGAATAGGAGCTCGATATTCTTCCATTTCAATAGTTTTAATAATATCTTTTTTTGCCTCTTTAAAAGGCAAATTAATTAAGCTCTTAAAATTACTATAGACCCGTTCACTTCTAGAATACTCTAAAGACCTACTTTCTGGTATAGTTCTTTTGTATCTATCAGATACATTTTCAATGTGTTCATTTATTGATTTTACCGATAAGTTTGTAAATAAATCTTCAAGCAAAAAGTAATAAAAAAAATCAAATATTTTTCGTCGTAAAAACTCGTATTTTGGTTCTAATGTTACTGTATTATCCAAAAGCATTTCATCGTTAGTTCTCCATTGAGTGTCGATTAAGTTCGAAAACTCAAATTTTTGGTGAGTGAATATGCTATTATGACATTCAACTAATTTTTTAATCTGGTCATCTGAGGCGTTAACTTTTAGAAAACATTCCAAAATTTCATGTTCTACTAGATATTTAGTATCTATTTCTTTGAGCTCTTTAATTTCAGAATTCTTTATTTTTTCTTTCAAAGCCTGAATATTTTCTGAGGTCATGATTTATCAGTCCAACTTTAATACAGTCTCTCCCTTATTAGGAAGAGGGTTTTTTTGAATTTCTAACTCCTCTAAATAGTCCTCTTGTCCAAGGCGTAAAGCATTTAAATCCATTGCGACATCGGCAATATTTTTATCTAGTGTCTCTTGTTTTTGTTTCCAGATTTTTTCTTCAAATTTATAGACTAAGTAATTTTGAATATTAAATTTACCATAAACTAGGTGATAGGCTAAATAACAAATAACAAGTATAAAAAAGATATTTACTAACATACTTGCTTTAAAGAGTTTCATTTATCCAACTTCTTTATAGACTCTATAAAATTAAGAAATGCTCTAGTTTGTTTTTTATAAGCTTTCTCATATTTGGCTATATCTTCTTTTATTTCTCTTTTTAATTCTGTTTTAGTTGCAACTTTTTTTAATAACTTATTCTGTTCTTTGTATATTCTAAAAGCTTCCTTAAAGTATTTTTTTTCATGTGGTACATACTCTTGAAATAAATCAGTAAATGATCTTTCATTTTTATGCCATTGTTTATTTAACTCTTCAAATTTCTTAGTCAGAGAAAGCTCTCTTGGGCCATGTTTTCTAGGTTTCTTTTTCTTAGGTTCTGGTTTTTTAAATTGAATTATTTTAGTCATTAAGTAACTATCTAATCATATCAATATATAGACAGTAGCTAAAAGATTTATAATTATAACCCATGCATGAAAATATACTAAGTAGTTTCCAAAAAACAAAAGCTAAAACTAAAATTAGAACCGCTGTCACAATTTGATTATTTTTTAAATATTGGAAGAAGGCACTTTCAAATAAACTTTTCTTTGATTTATTTTTCATAACTTTTTTCCTTTTGTTAAATTTAAAACTAATCTTATCACGATTAGATTTAAAAAAATCAATTATATCATCTTGATAAAACCATATCAGTATACCTATTTGAGATACGGGTATAAGGTGATAGTACCACTCATACTCATTTCCATTAAAATACAATCTAACTAGGGAGTAAGCTATTGCTCCAAGAATTAATAAACCACCCAGATTTCTGCTCATTAATTAAATCAACACAAACTAGGGATTAATAACAATAGAGCTAAGAGAGTTTTCATTTTAGATTTTCCCTGCTAATTCTTTCATCTTATCGTGGTACTTCTTTAATTTATTCATCTCCTTATCAGCAAGTTTTTCAATTTCTATTTTCCATTTTTTCGCGTCTTCTCTTGATACAAAACCAGACACTTTATTTAACTTTTTCATAGAATTTATAAGTCTTTTATAATATGCAAATGTTTCTTTCTCATAAAATCTTGCATTTTTTAATATTGTTTTTGCATTCATTAATACTGAAACAAACTCCTTAACGGCTTCATCTTCAGATTTATTTTTAAAAAATTTCATAATAGATTTAACATTTTATTCTATTTTAATTAATTCAATATCCATTAATATTTTGCGTTCAGAAATAAAATAATTATGAAACCAATTATAAAATTACCAACTATATAAAAATAAGCATTTTTTTTTCTTTCTATTTGTGCCTCTCTTTTTTTTGTACCTTTTCTTGATAAGGACTCATCTTTTATAGAATTGAATTTCAATTTACCTAAACCATAGAATAACCAAAAGTACACATTCGCATACATAAAAGAAGCTGAAAGAAAAGTAACAATTCCTTGTTTGTTGAAGATTGCAATTAAAGGGGAAATGGGATTGAGAACATCAATTTTCAAATTTATAACCTGTGATATAAATACCCAAAATGACATTAATACACCAGCAATTAGAATAAAATCTGCGAAACCATTTAATAAAATAAATAATGTAATAAGAAATGGTATTTCAAAACTACGGTGTGTAATATTTATTGATACAAGAAAAGAAAATCCAAAGAAAATTAAAAATATAATTTCTGTTATCACTCTATATGACCATTAAATATGTCTTATGCATTTAATGATAGCCAACATAGTCAATATTCTCAATATAGATTTCTCTTCTACAATCTAAACAGATATGGACTTCAATATGCTTCCATTTCTCTAAAACATCAGAAGCTTCACCACATTTCTCACATTTTCTTTGATGTGGTTTTAACTCTTTCTCATCAAATTCACCATTCCACCAACCCATTATTTATATCTATCAAAGTTCTAAACTACCTCCAAGATAGGGGGGATTTATTCTGTGAATAATTTGCATAATATAATTATGACGACAGACTTATATCAATCCCTCATTGAGGGTGATGACATTTCTTCTAAGAAACAGAAAGATGACTATCTTACTGAGAAGGAAGTCGCAAAAGAATATCCAATATATACATCAAATTCACTAAGGTTTTACAGATCCACCAATAGATCTGTATTTCCTTTTCATAAGATTGGAAGAAAGGTTCTTTACAAGAGAGAAGATATAGAGAATGCCCTGGCTAGTAGTAGGGTGGTTCAACAATGAGTGAAATCCTTAAAGAACTAGAGAAGATCAGAGAGCTCTCAGATAATCTTATTGGTTATATTCAAGCAATAGATGAAAATAATTATTCCGAAAATCTAACAAAAGGAAATCAAGTGAGTGAGTAATGAAGAAACTTCCCTTTCTCCACCTAGCGACATCTGATGAAGTCGCTTCCACTCACTTGTTAACTCCATATGAAGTAGGTTGTGTTTGGAAGCTTAGATTACAACTTTGGGAAAATAATAGCATACCTCTTAAAGACGATGATAGTTATTTAGCAAAGATTTGTAATACAACTCCAAAAAAATTTAGATCCGCTAAAGTTAATTTTGATTATCTTTTTGAGAAAGAAAATGGAAAAATTTTTCATATTTCTGACAAAGAGAAATGGGATCATGCATTGAATAAGTCTAAGGTTCTCAGTAATAATGCAAACATTCGTTGGAATAATGGTAATGCAAATGCAATAGAAATGGATAAGGAATTAGAACCAGAATTAGAACCAGAATTAGAATTAAAACAAATAGATAAGGGAAATGAAACAAGGTTCGATAAATCTCTTTGGAATAAAACTATGTCTTCTTTTAAAGGGGAGTGGGATCAACTCCAATACAAAAGAGGAAGTTTGGTTCAAGCGGTAAAGAATTATTTATCAATCATTGATGACCCAAACTTAGAGATACCTAGTATCGAACACCTATTTATCCTCTACAAAGAACATCAAAAACAGTATTCAGATCAACCCAGATATATAACTTCCCTTGATAAGTGGATCAGTAACTATAAGTGGTTAGAAGATACTTCGTTTAACATTCAAAAAAACCTTATAGAACAGAGTGAAGCTGATTACCAAGAAGAACAAGATAAAAAAGATTGGGAATTTGCAAAAAGATTGGGTCGTTGGTTGCCTGTCTACAGTTCTGAAAGAATTAATAGGTGTGAACGAAAGTACGGATCTATTACTGACTAACAATAACTATTATCTAAATGTTATGAATTTAATCAAAATTTATATGAATCTGTATTAATTATGGCGAAATTATCACAAAAAAAGCATTAAATTAAATATTTCATCTAGTTGTTATTATTGAACTTCCTAGGTTTTTTATTTTCCAATACAATTATTGTATTGATCTCTCGTAAGAGATATTTAATTTTATCAATTAGATAATAAGGAGATTATAAATGTTAGTACTAGGACAGATTAAGTTGATTAAAGATTTTCAAGAATGGAAAAAAATGGTTCAAGAAAATAGTGATAAATTAAAAGAATATGGAATGACTTTTATATTTGCTGGAACTCAAGCAAACGATAACACCATATTAAATACTGTTATGCACTTTCAATCTAAGGAGCACTTACAAAAATTTCAATCAGATGAAGAGTTAACCAAGCGTAGAGCTCAGGTTGTAGATGTTGACTCAGCTGTAATGACTCCAATTTCTGATACTGCTTTTACCAATTACCCTGAGCCTTTGACTATTGAGGGGTAATTGTGTTTAACTAAATGTTATGAAATTAATTAAAACTAATATGAATTCAAATTAATTACGGCGAAAATTTCACAAAAGAATGATTAAAATTAATAATAATATTATTTTTGTATAATGAATAACTTACCAATTCTGTGTACCCAAATGTATTGTAATGTTAGTTAAGTTTAGTATTTATATAACAAGAAAGGTACACATAAGGTAAACAGAATAGGGTACATCTCTATAGTTGTTGAGTTATGTTGTCTTTTGAAATAAGCACTTATTCCTTCTAAGCAGAGGGTCGCAGGTTCGAATCCTGCAGAGCGCGCCATTCAAAAGATAATTGCAAGTTTAAAAAACTAAATAGCTTCACACTAAATTGAGATCTTATCCCCAAAAGTAAGGGTCAACCAATTGACTGTTCTGTGTACCTTTTTTGTTATTTTTATATCTTCCATATGCTTATATTTAGTTGAAGGTACTATTCAACCGGATCATTTTGGTAGTATTCCAAGATCTTTCTGGTGGGCAACAATTACATTAACAACTGTTGGTTATGGTGATGCATATCCTATTGCTTTTTTAGGTAAATTTTTTACAGTTATTATTACTATTTTTGGTATTGGTACAGTAGCTGTACCCGCCGGTATTATAGCTGGAGCTTTTTACAAGAAATAAAAAAATTAGGTGCCGCACTTAGGACAAAGAGGAGTCCCAATTTTATAAACAAAACCACAATTTACACATGTTAAAGTATCATTTAGATTGTGGATAGAGTAATTAAGATGATTATCATTTTTGATAAAAATAGTTTGATATAAATGAGTCATATGTTTTAATTGTTATGTTAATTAACAATACATAAGGAGATCATGATGTCAAACAAAATTCTTGATAGAGTTTTAGAAGATGTAAAAAACTCACAAGATACTTCAGCAGATACTACAATGCACTCAGTGTATGTCTCTGGTGTATTTGAACCTGAAGAAGATTCAAAAGAATAATCATTACTATATTTCTTTTCTCCCAGTTTTATAGCTGGGAGAAACTTTATGCACTCAAACACTTCTCGTTACATTTCAAATTTAAATGATGAAAATTTGGCAATTAAACAATACATCTCTGATAATCATTTTTTTCAAAGACTTAATAATTCCCTAAACTCTATTTATTTACATAAATCAATTGAATATATAAATTTATCTCTTAGATATATTTTAAAATTTCATTCATCTGGTGAGTTTGAAAAACTAAAAGATATTAATCATAACAATTTTAAAAACTTTTATGAAATTAACGTTAAAGATAAAACAATTTTTATATTTCTTAATGATAATTTTATAAAAGAAGACTTAAAATATGCATATCATCCAGATACAAATAATGTAGAAGTAAAACTGTATGATCAAATTTCCTCACATGATCTAAATCTTATAAAATCTTCATTTGAATTAGTATTAAATTTGAACAAAAGACTTTATTATTATTTAGATAATTATGTGAATAACATAGTTCCATTAAATATTGAAACTGATAGCAAAGGATTTAATATTTCATTTACTTCTTCAAATTTTCAAAAAACAACATTTGTAACATTTACTAATAAAATATTATTATCAGAGTCTCTTTTGCATGAGTCCATTCATAATTTTCTAAATATTATTGAACTAACAAACAAAATTTACGTTGATACATCTACCAGAATCAAAACACCGTTGAGACCTGATCCAAGACCTATCAGAGGCTTTTATCACCAACTACTTGTTTTAAAAATATTGAATTCTTTTTACATACAATTAAATGATTCACAAGTTTCTGATGAGATAATCATTAAAAATAAATCAAATATTGAAAAAAGAACTAAGCTTTTTTATGAAGATTTTGAAAAAGCTAAATTAATTTTCTTTGAAAATAAAAAATTGTTTACTCAGTCTGCATTTGATATTTTTGAACAAATAGATGCTTAATACACTAGTCATTAAATATGCAGCTCCTTGTAATCTCAATTGTACTTATTGCTATGAATATAATCATGGCGATGATACATGGAAATCTAAACCAAAAAAAATATCTTTAGATGTAATTGAAGAAATTGCAAAAAAAACAAGAAACTATTTAGCTAGCAAAAAATCTTTAATTTTTAATATTGTTGCCCATGGTGGAGAACCTCTTTTACTACCCCCAAAATATCTTCAAGAAACCTATGAAATTTTTCAATCTTATTTAAAAAATTTTAATGTTAATTATAGCATGCAAACTAATGCGACTCTCATAAATAAGGAATACTGTGAAATTTTTAAAAAATATAATATCAGATTAGGAATTAGTTTGGATGGAGATAAAGGTGCTAATGAATTCAGAGTCGACCATAAAGGAAATAATACTTTTGAGCGTGCTGTTAAAGGTATATCTATTTTAAAAAATAATAATTGTATGAAAAATATTTCTGGAATTCTCTCTGTGATCAATCCTAATTCAAATCCAAAAGATGTATTGGATACTTTTATTGAAACAGAAATTAAAATGATTGATTTTCTATTACCTTTTTTAACACACGATAGTCTAGACTCTACCTTAAGAGATAATATTAAATCTGGGACTTATGATTGGTTAAATGTTATTTATAATTTATGGATAAATAATAAAAAATATCATTCCTTAAAAATTAGAATTTTTGAAGATGCTTTGCAATCTACGTTAACTCTCAAACCTAAAACTGATTGGTTTGCTCAAAAGTCACTCAACTATCTTGTTATTGAGTCAGATGGCAAAATTGACCTTTTAGATCATTTAAAGGTAATTGGCGAAAAAAGTAGTTTGTTTAGATCCACCGATCTTAATATTAAAGAAAATGAATTAGGAACTGTTATTAAAATTTCTGAGGAATTTATTAATAAATTAAAAATTTATGAAATACCGGATGATTGCAAAGGTTGCAAATGGGAAAGTATTTGTGGTGGCGGATATGCTCCACATAGATTTTCAAATGCTAATGATTTTAATAATAAATCTTTTTATTGTGATATAAATTTTTCACTTTTAGAAAATGCAAATATTTATATCAATCAAAATAAAAAATTTTTGAAACAGCCTTTATCATGATTAATACTATTATTTTAAAAGTTGTTGCTCCATGCAATTTAAATTGTTCATATTGCTATGAATACAATATGGGGGATGATAGTTGGAAAAAAAAACCAAAAAAAATATCCCAATTAATTGTAAATAAATTTTGTCAAAGAATTACAGAATATATAGAAGAAAATAACTTAAAAAAATTTCAAGTAAATTTTCACGGCGGTGAACCTTTAATGCTTTCAGCAAAAGAACTAGAAACAACTTTAGTAACTTTAAGAGACAACATAAAAGTTAATGAGTTGGTAATTGGCACTCAAACAAATGCTACTCTCATAAATGATGAAAAAATTAATATATTAAATAATTTTAATGTTAATATAGGGGTTAGTCTTGACGGTGATAAAAATGCCAATAAATATCGAGTTGATTTACAAGGAAAAGATACTCATGATCGTATTATTAAAGGTCTGGAGTTAATAAAAAATAAAGCAAAGATTTTCAGCGGTATTTTATCAGTAGTTAATTTAAATTCAGATCCAGTCAAAGTTTTAAGATTCCTATCATCTTTTTCGCCTCCTCAAATTGATTTTTTACCCCCATTTGGAAATTACTCTAATCCACCTTTCCCAGAAATCACTCAGTATAAATTAGGAAATTGGATGATAAAAATATATGATGAGTGGAATTCTAACATTTTGCATTCAAATATTAGAATTCGATATTTAGAAGATGCTATCTATAGTGTTTTAAAAGGTGAGAGTAGGTCGGATTGGTTTGGTGTTAAAAAACCTGGCTATTTAGTTGTTGCTACAGATGGAAATTATGAAGGGTTAGACACACTTAAAGTCGCTGACGACTCTGCTCGGGTAACTAATTTAAATATATTTAATAACTCATTAAATGAAGTTCTCAAAACAGAAGCTTTGATTATGAGATCTAGAAATTTCGATGGTATTCCTGATAAATGTAAAGATTGCGAAATAGTTAATTACTGTAATGGCGGGTACTTCCCAACCAGATATAGTGAAGCAAACGGTTATAATAATCCCTCTTATTATTGCCAAGATTTAAAAGACTTATTTCAACACATTTATACTCATTGTAAGAGTGCAGGCTATGTTAGTTAACTCTTTTCAAATAACAGAGGAGATGGAAAAAACTTATTTGAGTCAAATTTCTGCATGTGAAAATTTCATTAAAGATCTTAATAATAAATTTGATGACTCTAATATGATATTAGATACTAATATAAATAAAAAAAATCCCCTTATCCATCTAACTAAAAATTATTTAAAAGAAAATGCAAACTTAGCTAAAAACTGTTTAAATGATATATATGATGAAAATTTAAGTATTTATAAATCAGATTATGAAAATTTTCCTTACGTTATTCAATCTACTAACTTAGTCACCGTTCCAGAAACTAGAGGTATGCAATTGGAAATAGACCAAGAATTTAACAAAACTGATTTTGATAAATTTAACGAAATACTAATTAATCTTAACATGGTTATGTCTCAAAATTGGCGTAATTTTGTGAGTATAATTAAATCTATCTCATTTATAAAATTTGAAGGACGAACAGATACTAAATATTTTTCTGGAAGCTATCTTCCTGCTCTTGGTTCAATGCATATGTGCAAGCCTTTTGATACTTTATCTATTCTTGAATGTTTAACACATGAGTCATCTCATTTTTGGTTGGATCAATTAGAAAAAAATAATGAATTTGCCAAAGACGGTTGGACTAAAAATGAATATTATTCTCCATGGAGGGAGGATAAAAGACCTATTAATGGTGTTGTCCATGGTATATATGTTTTTTCTAATGTTGCTTTAGCTCTAAATGAGTTCAAAACTAATAATGCAAGTGAAGAAGATAGCTCTTTAATGGCCAGAATCTGTGATTTAATTTCACAAGTTGAGCAGGGCATCGAAGAAATGAAAATTTGCCCAGATATATTAAAACTTGGTCGTGATATACAAAATCTTTCTCAAGATAATATTAAATTCCTTTATGAAAATATTGACTTATCACAACTAGATCTATCTAGAAAAAAAATATCAAATAGAAAAAAAGAAAAAATCGCAAATTGGAATTGAATTAAAATATTTATGAATTTTATCAAAAAACTTTACTCATTTGAGGGAATTACCAACCAAATTAAGTCTGATATTCTTGATGTTTATACGTCTATAAGACCATCAGCTAGAGTACTTTTCTATTATGATCAAAATATAAAAGACTTTCTTGAATTTATCACTACAAATGAAATAAAAATATCAGTATCTAAAGGATATATTTTACAAAAAAAAAATAGTGAAAGTTATGTAGATTATTTTACAAATCAAAATTTAAAAGAAGAACCAGATTTAGAAAAATTATTTGCTCTGTATATTTCTTTGGATGAAAATTTAGCTCATGATTGTCGCAATAAAGATGAATCAAAAGATGATAATTTATTTGGAATAGCTCTTGGCTATCCCGAATGTTGCATTTCCTTTGTTGATAAAAAAGGCAAACCCCCAACTGTTGTGGAGAGCTTTAATAAAGACCAGATTAATAGTATGTATAATCCCTACACTTGGCTTCCTTCAATGATTAATGACTCAAATTTAATAACCCATTTCCCATGCAATCTAAATTGTAAAGTTAGCGAAAAAATGGCCATAAAAAGATGGCAAATAATTAAAAAAGAAACCTCCAATGAAACTGTTAAACATTTTCAACAAAACCTTTCATCAAACTATCAATTAACTAAAGAAAAAAAAATCATTTCTGGTCATAGCATTAATAAATCCTTACCATTTGTCTCTCCTTTTTTTTTAATTTAAATGATAGATGATATTCAAAGACTTATTGACAGATTTAAAAAAATTAATCTTGACGAAAAAAATATTTTAGATTTATTTTCAATTAAACATAATATTAGACAATTTTGTTTAGTACATATTGAGGAAAAATATTTAAACAATTTGGAGTCTTTGATTAAAAATTTAGATCTTGAATTAAAATTCAACAGAAAATTGTATTTGTATAAAGATGATATGAGTCATGAGACAATATTACTTTCTAAAAAAAAAATAAATTATGATCAATATAATATAAGAATTGAATGTTGGGTTGGTAATAATAGTAAATTTGACGATATTTTAAAAAATAAAATAATTGAAAATCCAGGATATTATTTAGGATATCCTGATTGTTGCATCACTAAATATGAAGGTGTCAAATCACTAAATGATCATTACTATCAATACCTTTTTTTAGATAAAAGTATTTATTGGCAAAATAATAGACTTCCTTCTATATTTTCAAAAAATTTCTTTTTTCCTGACTTTTTTCCTTGCTCATTAAATTGTGAAAATGCTAAAGATTTTAACTCTAAATTTATTACTCTATCTAAATTAATATTTTCACAAGAGACCATAGAAGATCAGACGAATATTATGAAAACACCAATTTTTATTAAAAGTGACTCAATTTTTTTTCCAGTTTCATATATTAATAATAATAAAAAAATTTTTTTTAATAAAAAAGACCTGTTATCAAAGAAATTATCAGATGTGTTGACACATAAAAAACAATTTAATAATAGAATAATTCATTGCTTTGAGGAAGATTGTCAGTTTTATATTGTTGATGATAATTTTAATAAAATTAAATTAGAATTCTAATAACCTTACTTTTTATTGATATATTTGTTATATTTAATTTAAGAAAGGTACACATGAGGTAAACAGAATAGGGAGTATCTCTATAGTTGTTGAGTTATGTTGTCTTTTGAAACAAGCACTCATTCATTCTAAGCAGAGGGTCGCAGGTTCGAATCCTGCAGAGCGCGCCAACGTATCAGTATAATAAAGGATTAAATGTTAATTTATCAATTTTCAAAAATTGAAATATCTAATTTATTCATACATTTTTTACAAAAACTGAAATCATCATTCATATGAAATAGTCCTGGAAATGCTATACATTCTATTTTAGCTTTATTGGCTGATAATGCACTCTCAACTGAGTCCTCTATTGCTATACACTCATTTTCTTTTAAACTTAATTTTTTAAGGGCTTCAAAATATATATCTGGGTAAGGTTTTACTTTTTTTATTAGTTTACTGTTCCCAATAAAATTAAAATCTGTTTTTATTATTTTATCTTTAAGAGTTGTGAAAATAGCATCTATATTTTCAATTGTAGTAGTTGATGCTAGACCTATTTTTATATTGTTTAATTTAGCATATTTAATTACATCTAAAACACCCTCTCTAGGATTAATAATATTAGAATTTAAATATTTGTTAAAATATTGAGTTTTTAGTTCTCTAATTTTTTTTGAGTCTACTGTGTTCTGATTAATATTAGCAAAATATTCAACTCTATTTCTTCCCCCTGATTTTTTAAGTAAATTTTTGTAATTATTTTTATCCCAATACCAATCTAGCCCTATTTCCTTAAATGCATGATTAAATGACTGTCTTTGAATATCAGACGTTTCTACTAAAGTTCCTATAGATCCAAAAATTATTGCTTTCATAAAATTATCTAAATTTTGTTAATTACTAATTTTATTTAGCAGTCCAACCACCGTCTACCACTATCGACGAACCTGTAATCATTGATGAACCATTTGATGCCAGATATACAACTGCAGTGGCTACGTCACTTTCTGTAGCTAATCTACCAAGAGGTATATTTTTTAAAGTTTCTTTTTTAAAATTTTTATTAATGAAAAACTTTTTTACCATTGGAGTTTCAACAAACGTTGGACAAACAGAATTGACACGAATATTTCTTGAAGCTAAATCTAGAGCCATTCCTTTAGTTAACCCTTCAATGCCAAATTTTGTCATATTGTAGGTACTTCTATTTGGTGCTCCAACTTTGCCTAGCTGAGAGGACATATTAATGATACTACCTCCAATTGTTTTTCTATTTTTAGACTTTAACATCTTTCTGGATGCTAATTGTGCAACATGAAAAGAAGCTTTCAAATTTAAATCAACCATATAATCCATATCTTTTTTTTTAATTTTGTTAAAAAACTCAGGTATATTTGTTCCCGCATTATTTACTAAAATATCTAATCTATTAATTTTTGAAAAAACTTCAGTTATTTGATCAAAATCAAATAAATCACAAACATAAAATTCACATTTTCTTTTTAATTTGTTTATTTCTTTTTTAACATTAATAAGATCTTTTTCAGTGCGACTTAAAATTATTAAATCAGCACCTGCTTCTGCTAGAGCAATAGCTGAAGCTCTTCCAATACCTTTACCCGCACCTGTTACAAGTGCTATTTTTTTCTTGAGACTTAAACTTTTTAAATACATTACTTAGGTTTAATTTTAGATACTGGTTTTCCATAGGCTACATTAATACCACCATATCTTCTTGCTCTGACATTACATTGTTCGGCATGGCCTATAAAACCCTCTAAATATGATAATCTTGATCCATATTCTGCAATTTTTGTAGCTGCTTCATCAGTTGTGATTTTTTGATAAGTATGAGTTTTTATAAATTTACCAACCCATAAACCTCCTGTGTATCTTCCAGCTTTTTTTGTTGGTAAAGTATGGTTTGTTCCTATTACTTTATCTCCATTCGCAACATTTGTTCTTGCACCCAAAAAAAGTGCTCCATAAGATGTCATATTTTTTAAAAACCATTCATCTCTATCTGTCATAACTTGAACATGCTCTGAAGCTATTTCATTAGCTTTCATTAACATCTCATCATAACTTTCACATAAAATTATTTCACCATAATCTTTCCAGCTAACACCAGCAGTATCTTTTGTTGGTAAAATTTTGAGCAGTCTATCTATTTCTTTTATTGTTTCTGATGCTAAATCTCTTGAATTAGTAATCATTATTGCAGGTGAATTATAACCATGCTCTGCTTGTCCAAGAAGATCTGTAGCACATATCTCTGCATCTACAGTATCATCGCAGATAATCATTGTTTCAGTAGGACCAGCAAATAAATCGATACCAACCTTACCAAATAATTGTCTTTTTGCTTCCGCAACGTATGCGTTTCCAGGACCAACAATCATATCTACTGGTTCTATGGTTTCAGTCCCAATAGCCATAGCTCCAACACCCTGCATTCCACCTAAAACGTATATTTCATGTGCTCCTCCCATTTTCATGGCTGTAACTACAGCAGCATTTGGTTTTCCTTGATAGGGTGGTGTTGTTGCTATTATTCTAGGAACTCCAGCAACTGAAGCAGTGACTACAGACATATGAGCTGATGCCACCATTGGAAATTTTCCAGCAGGAACATAACAGCCAACAGATTGAACAGGTATGTTTTTATGTCCAAGAATTACACCTGGTTGAGTTTCTACTTCAATTTCACTTAAACTTTTTAATTGTGCCTCAGCAAACGATCGAACTTGTTTTTGTGCAAATCTAATATCCTCTTTGTCATTATCAGAAACTTCATCGACTAATTTACTTATTTCATCTTCAGATAATCTAAATGAACTAGGTGAGTATTTATCAAATTTCTCTGATAATTCTCTTACATAGCTATCTCCCTTTAATTCAATTTCCTTTAAAGTGTTCTCAACTACTGCTTTAACTTTATTGTTTTCTTCAGCTCTTTGTTTTTCATTTAAGCTTTTTTTGATAAATTCAACTGTCATTTTTATTTCTTATGAACTAATTCGAGCACATCTATTCCTAATTGAAATAAAATATGGACAATATCTATTGGTACCCAATTTTCCCTAATAAGACCCTCATTATGTAAATAAAAATCCATCACTCTCATAGTAACTAATTTATTAGTAGGTTCATACCCTAGCCAATCACTTGAACCGTGTGTAGCTTGAATACTATGCCAACCACCTGTCATAGAATAATTACCATCACCTATTTCAATGTAATGACCAATTTTCCAATAATTTCTCTCTTTAAACGTCAATCTAAATGGTAGCTGATGATGCTCAATAAAACCTTTTAAACCTCTAGCAGTGCCTATACCACATGGTCCGTACCACATCATTTTCGGATGCCAATAATCTTTTTGAGGATGGTTAATTAATTTCTGTCTGACACTATCTTTAGTAGCTCCAGTCTCAGTTTCTGGTTTTATATCTAAACTTCTTTGCATCGTAAGACCCTGATCAAGGGTTCTAGCTGATAAATCAGAGTCTAGGTTTTCAAAAGTTGTTCCGTCTCCAGTAATGGGTCCTGGCCACATTTCTTCTATACCTAAAGATGAATTAATTGGCCAAAAACCTGCTTGCCTTATGAAATCCATAATATCAATTAACACATGAGAATTGATTATTTTTTCATTTTCAATTTGATGAACTTCACAAATTCGTAAATGAATAGTTTTACCATTGGAGGGAACTCCTAACCATGGATTTACAAAAGTGCCAGTCAAATGACCAACAGTTGAGACATAAACCCTATCTTGAAAACTCCCTCCAATTATTAAATTATCTCTTCTCTCTAAATCTGGAAAAGAATTCAGTAAAGGTTTCCAAAGGGTATTAATTATTTCATCAATGCCTTTTATATGATTTACAGGGTGGAATGCATAGATTTCAGCATTTTCATGATATGCATTCTTTATATTTTGACTTAAATCACTATCTTTGGACTCAGAAATTTTTTTGAGAAGATTTCTAATTTTTTTTTTATTTAATATATTTTCTTCAGGGTCCAAATTTATAATTTTTGCTCCACTTTTAATTGGGATACCAGTATCAAAATTTTTAATTTCGCTCATGTTATATTGCCTCACCTATATAAAATAAATAAATATTACTTTGATTAACTTTATAATTTAAATAGTATTTAACAATATGTTGAAATTTAAAATCTAATTAATGACGCAGGATATTAATAGTCGTTTGGTAAAATTTAATGAGCTAGTCCCAAGTAAAATTCCATTTGTAGAAGGTAAGCTCAAAGGGCATCAAGATAGACTGAATTATTCTATAGTTGGTCCTGGAGTGAGTGAGGATACCAAGCAAAACGTCAAAATAGCCGAAGAACATGGTTTCAATATAGGTGCAGTAAGTGCCGCTCCAATGAATGGATCAGGACTTCATAGCCACACTACTGCAGAAGTATTTTTGATATTTTCAGGTTCTTGGCGCTTTTATTGGGGCGCAGATGGTAAAGAGGGCGAAGTAGTTTTAAACAAAGGAGATGTTGCTTCATTTCCCACTAATATGTTTCGGGGATTTCAAAATGTTAGTGATGAAAAAGCATTAATATTTGTTGTCCTAGGAGAAAATGATCCCGGTGTGATAACATGGACACCAAAAGTTTTAGAAAAAGCAAAAGAGTCTGGAATGGTTTTATTAAATGATAATACCTTAATTGATCTTGATAAAAATAAAATTCCAGATGGAAAAGTTGCCCTTGAACCTATTAAAGAAAAAGATCTGGAGTCTTTCGATCATTACACTTCTGAAGAAATTGAAAAATATGTAATCCGTTATGAAAATAAGGATAAATATTTAAAAGATGATGAGCATTATAACTCTAATTCAATTTTAAATTACCTTGACTATTTTAATGTTCATAATAAAGATTTTGAGCCAAACATAGACCATAATACAGGCTTTGGTTTGACGATGTTAAAAGGTAATAATGCTCATATTCATCCGTACACATTAAAAGAGTCTGAAGTTTATTTATGTTTAGATGGTGAATGGGAAGTAACTTGCAATGATCAAAAAACCATAATTGGACCAAACGACTCTTTCTCGTCTCCAAGAGGTTCAACTAGAAGTTTAAAAAATATTAGTAATCAAGAAGGAAGTATCTTTATTATACGACAAAAAAACCTCTAATAATGAAAGGTTTTGATAATAAATTTTTAGATCTACCAGATTATATATTTAAAATAACATATCAAATTTGGGAAAATAAAGATGTTGAGTCAATTAGAGACTATTATGCTGAGGGTATTCCAGTTAGGTCTCCAGACGGTGTGATATATGGCCCAGATGCTGTAGTGAAGGCTACTTATGCCACTTTGAATGAATTTCCAGATCGACAGTTATTAGGCGAAGATGTTATTTGGATTGGTAATGAAGAACATGGATATTTATCATCACATAGAATTTTATCTAAGGCGACGCATTTAAATGATGGTATTTATGGAAAAGCTACTGGTAAAACTCTCAAGTATCGAGTAATAGCTGATTGTGCTTGCAAGAATAACAAGGTTTACGATGAATGGCTTGTAAGAGACCAGGGTGCTATTGTGAGGCAGTTAAACATTGATCCTAGAAAACATGCAGCAAATGTAATTGAAAATCAAGGCGGTAAAGATAAATGCCCAGCTCCCTTTAATAACAATACCTCACATGAAGTAAAATATATACAAATACCGATCTCAACAAATAATACTGGAATAGATTATGCTAACATTTTGAAGGAAATATTTAATAATAATTTTAACATAATAGATAAAGTTTATGATCGATCAGTCAATCAAGAACAGCCTGGAGGCACAAAAGCATTAGGGGTAGATGAGGTAAAGAGTTTTTGGTCTTCACTAAGATCTATGTTTCCGGATTCAATTTTTAGAGTTGAACATGTAAGCTATTTAGAGGAAAAAAATGAGTATAAAAAGGCATCCATTAGATGGTCATTAGAGGGAACTCATTCAGGACCCGGATTATTTTCTGATCCTAGTAATGCAAATGTTCATATAATGGGAATATCTCAGGCTGAATTTGGTCCAAGAGGGATCAAAAATGAGTGGGTTCTGTTTGATGAAACAATAATTTGGAAACAAATTTTATTAAAAACTGGATAACAATTGAAACTACTAACAAAAACAGAAAAGAAAATAATTGAATACATTAGAAATTTTGACACTCCAACTATCTCAAATTCACTAGAATTATTAGATCCAACTCTACGATCAAAAGGACACACACAAAAAACAATGCATTGTCTAAATCCGAGTTTAAAACCAATTATTGGTTTTGCCAAAACAGCGATTATTACATCCAGAAAAAAGAAAAATACAAATATAATAAAAAATAGAGATAAATATTACGAGTATATGTTCGAAGGAAACTACCCTAAGATTTGTGTTATCGAGGATAAGGATAAGACAAATACAATTGGTGCATGGTGGGGTGAACTTAATGCATCTATACATTTAAATTTTGGATTTGTTGGAGCTATAACAAACGGAGCAATGAGAGATTTACAGGAGATAAATAGAAAGTTTCAAATATTAAGTGGTGAAATAAGAGTAGGGCATGGATACAATCAAATTCATAAAATTAATTGCAATGTTGATATTTTTAATATGAAAGTAAGACCTGACGACCTTATTCATGCAGACATACACGGTGCTGTTATAATAAAAAGAGACTTTTTAATTGAATTACCGTTGGCCATTAAAAAAATGATAAAAAAAGAAAAAATAATTTTTGATTTCTTAAGAAAAAATAAAAAATTTTCGAAAAAACAATTCTTAGATAAGTATAAACAATTTATCAATTCATAATTATTATGGCATCTAAAATTTTGACAACACACGTTGGGAGCTTACCAAGATCCAAAGAACTATCAGAATATCTCTTTGCCAAGGATAAGGGTGAAGAATACAACAAAAAATTATTTGGAAATATTTTAAGCTCAAATGTTGAACAAATTGTAAAAAGACAACTTGAAGTTGGGTTAGATTTCATAAGTGACGGTGAGATGAGCAAGATTAGTTATGCCACTTATATTAAGGATAGAATTGATGGTTTTTCAGGAGAAAGTGAACGAAGAGCACCTGCCGATTTAGACGATTTTCCAGATTATAAGGAAAAGTTAGCTATTAGTGGTGGAACACCTACTTACTCAAGACCATGTTGCACCAATGAATTAAAAATAAAAGATAATTTTTCTTTGTTAAATGATATTGAAAATTTTAGCAACGCCTTAAAAAAGTATGATCATGCAAAAGCATTTATGAATGCAGCATCACCGGGCGTTATTAATGTTTTTATGCCAAATAAATTTTATGCTAGTGATGATGAATACTTAAATAAACTCTCTAGTATTATGGCAAATGAATACGAACAAATTACTAATTCAAATATTCATGTTCAATTAGACTGTCCAGATTTAGCCCTAGCTAGGCATATGAATTTTAAAGATCTATCTGAGGAGGATTTTTTAAAAAAAGCTGAAATGCAAATTGAGTGTTTAAATTATGCTTTAATAAATGTTGATATTGAAAAAACGAGAATGCATATTTGTTGGGGCAATTATGAGGGACCACATACTCATGATATTGCTCTAAAAAAAATATTACCTATAATTTTAAAATCAAAAATTAAATATTTTTTAATTGAGTCATCTAATCCTCGTCACGCACATGAGTGGAAAGTCTTTGAAGAAATAAAATTACCAAAAGATAAAGTGTTAGTACCTGGTGTAATTGACTCTACATCTAATTTTGTAGAACACCCAGAAGTAGTAGCTGAAAGATTAATAAAGTATTCAACAGTAGTACCTAAAGATCAATTAATGGCTGGGACTGATTGTGGTTTTAGTACTTTTGCAGGTTTTGGAAAAATTGATGAAAATATTTGTTATGAAAAACTTAATGCATTAGTGGAGGGTACTAAACTCGCTTCTAAATTTATTTAGAATTTTCATTTTTATTTCTTTCAAGTAAATCAATACCCACACATTTTAAAAAATGAAGATGATCAATCAATATCCAATTTTCTGCTATTTTATCTCCATCTCTTCTATAAAGGTCAACAACTCTCATCTCCCCGATAAGATCTGTGTCTTGTTTGAAACCCATGTAATTACCTTTTGGTTTCATTTTTAAATTTGGCCAACCAAACCATCCACCATAATTGCCCTCCGAGTTTTCAAGTATATGTCCGGAGAAATCAATAAAATCTAAATTATCCTCAAAAGGACCCGTGTGGCCTTTTAAATAACCATCATAGGTATATGATGCACCAATACCCCCAGGTCCCCACCATATCATGTCCTCATGCCAATCTTGTTGTAAATCAGAAATTGTTGTCCTCATCCCTTCACCAATTAATCGATTTGCCATTCTCATTATAAGGTTAAGAGTTTTCTTTCCTTCTTTTTCACTTTGTTTTTCAAAGCATAAACCCTGATGTGTTTTAGGTCCTGGATTAAAGCCAATCATCCCCGTTGACTCTGGGACAACTGATAAATTTAAATGTTGCATAAATTTTAAAATGTCTAAAAAAAAAGCACCTTCTTGTATTTTGTTATCCTCTACTTTATAAAACTCACAATACCATAACATTACAGTCTTAAAATTTGGTTTAATGTCAAAAAAAGGAAAATTAAAACTTCCAAGCAAATGCCCCATATTCACAACCCATTTTGAAGAATGATTGTCAACTAAATTTGTACCAGCATAAAAGATATCCATTCTTCTTTGGATAGGCTTAAATGAATTTTTTATAGGAAACCAAAATTTTGTTGCAAATTCTTCAATACCTATAATTTCGTTAAAAGGATGTGTGCATTTCATATTAAAATTTTTAGATGTGTACTTAGAAATAATCTCAATTAAGTTATCTTCACTAGCATTATCAACTTCATTTATAAAGTTTAATACTAATAATTTTTCTTTCTGAAAATCAGACATTAGTTTATTTATAATATAAAAGAAAAAATAATAGTATTCATTTATAATAAATTATTGCTTTGAATTTTATTTAATAGTATTAGTAAATTTATTTATGAAAAAAACTTTAATTAAAGATTTAAAACCAATCCCTTTAAAAGATGATCAAATGCCAAAAAATTTTGATATTTCTCTTAAATCTTATGGTGGAGGTGGTAATGCTAAATCTTTAAATCCAAATCCTAAAAATTTACCATTTCAGTCAATGCAGGGATTTGAAAAACAATATAAAAATATTATTGATTATATTGTCAGAATTACATACAGCATATGGGAAGAAAAAAATATAGGCTATATATACGATACTTATAGCCCAAAATGTCGTGTTTGGGATGAACTTGGATTACAATTCGGATCTGAAAAAATTGTCTCTGATACAGTTCATACTAATAACGCCTTCCCGAATATTCGATTATATGCTGATGAGGTTATATGGGCAGGAAACGACAAAACAAGTTTTCATACTTCACATAGAACTATAATTACGGGCACGAACACTGGTTATAGCAATTTTGGCAAACCAACAGGTAAATCAGTTAGGTTATTCTGTATTGCAAACTGTGTAGCAAAAAATAATGAAATATATTACGAAAATGTTGTTTATGATACTGCAGGTTTAATAAAACAATTAGGCTTAGACTTACATGAAGTAGCAAAACAAATTGCTAATAAAGGAAATATTGGTCCATTTGCTCCTGATTTTAGAAATTCAAAACCCAAAAGAAATATTAAAAAGTTAAAGCCTATAAGCTTCGAGATACCTGATAAAATTAAAAATATTAGAGAATTTGTTCATGCGGTTTTTGATACTATTTGGAATAGAAGAAATTTTTCTGCTATTGATAGTGTTTATACAAAAAATATAAAATTTGAAGGATCAACTAGTCGAAAATTTGTTGGAATACCTAAGCTGAAACATTTTATAATTTCATTAATTGCATCATTTCCTGATCTTGCATTAAGTATTGAAGATCTATATTGGATGGGAAATAGTAAAGACGGTTATTTAGTGTCAATTCGTTGGGGTGCTGTTGGAACTCACAAAGGAAATGGAATTTATGGAAAACCATCTAATAAAGAGTGTTATCTTTGGGGCATTACACAATGGGAAATTAAAAATAATAAAATTACAAAAGAATGGACTGGTTTCAATGAATTGGCAATCTTAATACAAATTTTAGGAGAAAAAAAATGAATTTAAATGAAAGTAAAATACTATTGCAAAATATGTACGATGCCTTGAATGCACAAGATTTAGAGGCACAGCATAAATATTGGAATGATGATATGATTTGGCATGGACCTCCAGGTTTTGGTGATATACACGGTATTGAAAATTTTAAATATAAGGTTCTTAAACCTTTTTATGCAGCGTTTCCAGACTATCATGTAAAAAATGATATTGTTGTCGCAGAAGGTAATTGGATAAGTGCGACAGGTTATTTAACCGGCACTCATAGCGGAACTTATCTAGGTGTAAAACCAACTGGAAAGACAATTAAAATGCAGTTTTCTGATTTTTGGACAATAGAAAATGATAAATTTATGGATAATTATGTGATGGTCGATAACCATGGTGTTTTCGAACAAATGGGCCTTAGTTTTAGATAAAAGAGAATAACATAATAATTTCCGCGACCATTTCTCTTACATTTAAATTTTGTTTTATTTAGTATAGTTTTTTAAAAATAACTTTTTATTAACAAAAAGAAGAGGAAATAAATGAAAAAACTAATAATAGCTCTATTGATCTCTTTTGCATCTACTAGTGTTTTTGCAGGTAGCCATTCACCTTGTGGTGTAACAAGCGGTTCAATAAATATTTTAGCTAACGAATTTACTACATACAGAATTTTTATGGATGAAGTAAAAAGTTGTGCTGGACCAGATGCGGATTTTAATGTCACGCACTCTGTTGACCATAATAAATTACAAGTAGCTGCTTTATCAGCAAACCCTGCTGAATTTTCTGCAAAATTAGTTACTAATGGTTCAATTACACCTTTAATGAATGAGGGTTTAATTCGTCCACTAGATGATTTAGTTGCAAAATATGGGTCAAACTTAAATGAAAATCAAAAGATTACAATTGATGGAAAGATTTATGCTGTAGCTTTTATGGCAAACGCACAACATCTTTGGTACAGAGAAAGTATTCTTAACGATTTAGGAATAGCAGTTCCTTCTACTTATGAAGAGGTAATTGCTGCTGCTGAAAAAATTAAAGCAGCTGGAGTTATGGACAATCCATATGCAGGAGCTTTCAAGTCTGGATGGAATCTTGGTCAAGAATTTGTAAACATGTACCTTGGTCATGGTGGTGAATTTTTTAAATCAGGCTCTGCTCAGCCTAACGTGAACAACGAAAAAGGTGTTGCAGCTTTGAATGTTATTAAAAAATTAACTGAGTTAAGTAATCCTGATTTTTTAACACAAGATACAAATGCTGTTAAAGAAGAATGGGAATCCGGTAACGTTGCATTAATGCATGTTTGGAACTCAGGTGCCGCATCTTTACTTGATGACGAAGGTGATCAAGATATCAAAGCTGATACACGATTAGCACCTTCACCAACTGTGGGCGGTGGAAACAAGCCAGCAACTACTCTGTGGTGGGATGGAATTGCAATTGCTACAAATACATCTGATGAAAATGCAGAGGCCTCATTTAGAGCTTTGGTTGGAGCCGCTTCATCAACTGATTTAGCCAATAACAATCCAAATGCAACTGTTTGGTTGATTAAAGGTTACACACCTGGTGATACAGCAGGGCCTGTTGTTGATGCAGCAAGTAGAGGCACAACACCTTACCCAAGTTTTCCACATATGAGCTTAATGCACGGTGCTTTAAGTACAGAACTTGTGGAATTTCTTCAAGGTAATGAATCAGCCGAAAAAGCATTAGCTGATGTTGAAGCTGCTTACATAGCTAAGGCTACTGAGCAGGGTTTTTTATAAACCAAAGCTAATTAAATTTATTAAGTGTGGATCTTAGTACAGATCCACACTTTCTTAAAAAAAAATATAATGCCTCACAGAACTTTCTTTTGGTTTATTTTACCTACGGCTTTGGCAATGATTTTGTTTATAGGTTTACCAATTGTTTCTAGTTTCTTTCAATCTCTTCATATTGAAAATGAACAGGTTCTTATGGAGGTGGAAAATTGTGATCCATTTGGGTGCACTACAAATGTTAGAGTAGATGTAGAGGCTACAGAAAAAATAGAGGCTGAAAATCCTTTAGGTAGATTTAATGGCTTTGGTACTTATACTGATAGAAATCATCTAGCTTTTGATGAAATAATAGAGGCATGGGATAACAAGTCATCAATAGGTGAATTCAAAGATATTGTATTAAATCTTCCTTTTTATAAAGCATTATTATTTACACTAACATTTTGTTTTGCTGTTACTCCGCCAGTGATAGTTTTAGGTTTTATAGTAGCTTTAAGTGTCAATACTTTAGCAAAGAGCCTAAAAGGTCTTATTGTATTTGGTACAATTTTACCAATGATTGTAACACCTTTAATTGGTTCTTTGGTATTGTTTTGGATGATTGACTCTCAAGGAATAATTGGAGCCAGTATCCAAATTCTTTTTGATGACCCTAATCTGTCTTTAAAAGCCTCAAGTAATTTAACATGGATAACCCTCATTATTTATGGAATATGGCATAATACACCCTTTGCATTTGTTGTTTTTTATGCAGCCTTGCAGACTGTCCCACAAGATCCTTTAGAAGCAGCCTACATTGATGGCGCAACAAGATTTGAACGTGTTCGTTTTATTGTTATTCCCCATCTATACCCTGTTGCCACTTTCATAATGTTAATCTGTCTAATGGACAATTTTAGAGTATTCGAACCTATTATTGGTTTTTCTGCTGAGGGTGTAGCTCAATCATTATCATGGATGATTTATCAAGACTTAAGAAATGAAAATAAGATGCTTTTTGGTTCTGCTGGAGCCACATCAATGTTAACCATATTAGGTATAGCTTTTTTACTTACACCTGTGCTAATTAGAACTTGGAAAGAATTTAAAACTGAAAGATAAATGAACCAAACAATCAATAAATATTCAAAACAAATAATAATCGTAAATAGTATTTTTATATTATTTTGGCTTACTATATCAATTTTTCCTTTTATTTGGACACTCTGGGGTTCCTTCAAAGTAAAAGCAGATTTTTTCTCAAGAGCTGATTGGACATATGCTTTAAGTGGATTTAATACTTTAATTGAAACAGGCGCCACTACAACATTTAAAGCATATTTAGAGTCATGGACAGAAGGCGAATTTGGAAGAGCTACAATGAATACAATGATTGTAACTGTATCAGTTGTATCAATTTCATTATTTCTTGGAACTTTAGGTGCTTATGCTTTGTCTAGGTCAACATTCAAATATACTTTTTATATTCTAATTATTGCTTTGATATTTAGAGCTATGCCACACATAACTTTAGTATCAGGCTACTTATTTCCTTTTTTTCAATTAAATATATGGGGAATACTCCCAACTACAATTATTGTTTTGGTAGCTATAAACCAACCATTTACTCTTTGGTTGCTTTACTCTTTTTTTAAAACTGTACCAAAAGAATTAGATGAAAGTGCTTTGATTGATGGTTGCTCATATTTTCAGGCATTTAGGTATATTATTATGCCAGTAATGTGGCCTGGAGTGGTTACCGCAGGTTTATTTAGTATGATGTTGGCGTATAACGATTTTACAGTCACAGCATTATTACTTAACCAACAAAATTATACAATGGTTCCTAAAATTAATGCTTATCTTGGCACAGTAGAGTACGGTGGAAATTATATGTGGGCAGTATCAAGTGTTGTTTCCGCAACAGCTCCTTTATTTATGATTATATGGTTTTTTCAAAGACAACTAATAAGTGGTCTTACTGCTGGAGCTGTAAAAGGTTAAGTAAAGTTACATAAATTTTTTAAACGAAATATAAGAATATTTTTACTTTATCTGATACATGTAATTTTAGTAAAAAATCCTCTAAAATAATATCCATTATAAATGTCAGAAATTACAGCTAAACTAAAATTTACACAAGATACACTGATAAGATTAACAGGTAAGAAAGTTAGTCATAAGGAAATAAAAGATCATTACCTTAAATTATTATCTCATTTAAAACATAAGAAAACACTTATGATTGCAGGTTCCCAGGGTTCAGGCAAGTCTACTTTATCAGTTCTAATTAAAAAATTTTTTCTGAAATTTTACTCAAAGAATGTTGTTATATTAAGTATTGACGATTTTTATCTATCATCTTTTCAAAGAAAACGATTAGCAAGAAAATTCAACACAGATTTATTTGAAACTAGAGGTGTACCTGGTACTCACAATTTAAAATTACTCTATAAAGTAACAAATAATTTAATGAAAAAGAAATTTCCAGTCTATGTTCCTGTATTTGATAAAGTTACTGACAACAAAAAAAATTATAAAAGAAAAATTAGTAAAGTAGATTTGCTAATTTTAGAGGGTTGGTGTGTTGGCTCAAAACCAATCGACATGAAATATTTAAAAATGAACATTAATGATTTAGAAAAAAAGAATGACTCTAATTTAATTTGGAGAACTGCTTATAATAGTGCCTTAACAGATTACCAAAAACTTTTTAAAAAATTCAATTATTATTTATTTATAAAATTACCAGATTGGGAATTTGTAATTGATTGGAAATATAAACAAGAATTAGATCTCCGATCATTAAAGAGTAGTATTTATCTAAAAAAAAGGCTCCATCAATTTATCAAATATTATGAAAAATTATCTAAATGGATGTTATTAAAAACACCAAGTTATTGTAATGTTTTAATAACTTTAGATAAAAATCAATCAATTAAAAAAATTACATTCAAATGAAAAGATATCTTATTTTTACCGATCTTGATGGAACTTTACTTGATCATGAAAACTATTCCTTTGGAGCTAATAAGAAAACGATATCTACAATTATCAATAATAATAATGAAATTATTTTTAATACTAGTAAAACATTCAGCGAATGTAAAAAATTACTTAAAGAATTAAAATTATTAAATATGCCTTTCAGTACTGAAAATGGTGCTGTTATATATTTCCCTAAAATAAGATTTAATAAAATTAAAAACTCATCTTCATTTGGAAGATATTGGAGTGTTCGAATTGCTAAATTATCTTCAAAGAATTGGTATCAATTTTTAAAACTGAAACAAAAAAAATATAATTTTTTTATTGCCCAAGACCTCTCACCAAAGATTTTAAAAAAATACACGAATTTGAATAACACTAATATGATGCTAGATCGTGAGGCAAGTCAAATTATACTTTGGGAAGATAATTTAACAAAATTAAAACTATTTAAAAAAGATCTAAAATCTGAAAAAGATGGAGTTTTGATTAAAGGAAGTAGGTTCATGCAAATTTCTTCTATATGCAACAAAAGAATAGCTAAAAAGCTAATATCTCATGCTTATGATATTCAATTTCGTGATAAATACTCAATAAATACTATAGCTCTGGGTGACAGTAAAAATGATATTGATATGTTAAATTCTTGTAAATACTCCTGCCTGATAAAAAATTCCTCCAACACATATCCAAAATTGCGTATTAATAAAAAAAATGTTTTTAAATCATCAAAGATAGCACCTGACGGTTGGAGTGAAGTCCTGTATAAATTAAATAAAACTTTAGAGAATAAGATTTTTTAACTATGCCTGATTTTCATCAAAACGGTGTTATAGCTACCCTACATAATTTTAATTCGAAACCTATAGAGGAAATAGAAAAAGAACTTTTAGACTTTTCAAAAGTCTCACCCATGACTTTAATTCTTCCATCTTTGTATTCAGAGTTAGAAAAGCCAGCTTTAACATATATTGTGAATACTTTAAAAAAAGTTAAATACATAAAAAATATTGTTATAGGTTTAGATCAAGCCAATAAACAAGAATTTATAAAAGCTAAAAAATTTTTTTCAGTACTTCCTCAAAAAAAATACATCCTTTGGAATGATGGACCTAAATTAAAAAAAATAGATCAACATTTATCTAAAATGGACCTTGCCCCTGCTGAAAAGGGGAAAGGAAGAAATATTTGGTACTGTATGGGATTTGTAATTTCTCTGAAAGAGTCGGGATCTGTTGCAATGCATGATTGTGATATAGTCACCTATGATAAAAATTTAGTAGCGAAACTATTTTACCCTGTTGCTAATCCAAAATTTTCATTTGATTTTTGTAAGGGTTTTTATCCTAGGGTTGCTCAAAAATCCATGAATGGAAGAGTGACAAGGTTACTAGTTACACCTTTAGTTAAATCTTTACAGAAAATGGTTGGATTTAATGAATATTTAAATTTCTTAGATATTTTTAAATATCCTCTGGCTGGTGAATTTTCATTTAAATATAATTTATTGAATGACATAAGAATTCCACATGATTGGGGCCTTGAAATTGGAATACTCTCTGAAATGTATAGGAACTTTGCTAATAATAAAATTTGCCAAGTAGATATAGCAGATACCTATGAACATAAACACCAAGAGGTCTCTAAAAATAATCGGCAAAAGGGTTTATCTAAAATGACAATAGATATTTCTAAAGCTTTATTTAGAAAATTGGCTACACAAGGTCATGTATTTTCTAATGAGAAGTTTAGAACACTAAAAGCAACATATTATAGATTAGCCCTTGATATGGTTCAGATTTATAAAACAGATGCAGAGATGAATGGATTAAACTTCGATGTCCACAAAGAAGAAGAAATGGTTGAACTCTTTGCACAAAATATTATCGAAGCAGGAAAAATATTCCTAGACTCACCGAGTGAAAATCCAAATATACCAACTTGGAGAAGAGTTGATAGTGCTGACCCAACTATTTTAAAATCTTTTAATGATGCCGTTATGGAAGATAACTCCTAAAGTGCAAGAAGAATTAAAAAATAATCTAAACATACATTTTCAAATAATTTACAAGGATATATTAGATCAAAACGAAATTTTGAAACTAATTAATAGAGTTCTTGATTTATTTCAAAATAAAGACCTAGGTATTTCTGAACCTAATTGGTCTCAAAAAGATATTTTCTTAATTACGTATGGTGACTCAATATATGAAGAAAAAAATAATAAATTAAAAACTCTAAGCATGTTTTTAGATAAGTATTGTAAAAAACAATTCAACAATTTACACATTCTACCTTTTTTTCCTTACAGTTCAGATGATGGATTTTCTATAACTGATTATGAAGAAGTAAGGTCTGATTTAGGTGATTGGAGAGATATCAAATCACTATCAAAAAATTTTAGGATAATGAGTGATATTGTTATTAATCATGCATCTATTGAAAGTAAATATTTTAAATCTTTTATTGAAAATAAAACTGAAACACAAAATTTTTTTATAAAACTTAAAAACAAACAAGGTTATGACCAAGTCGTTCGCCCTAGAAGCTCAGATCTTTTTAGAGAATTTGAAATTAATAAAGAAATTTATTATTTATGGTGTACTTTCAGCCATGATCAAGTTGACTTTAATTTTAAAAATCCTGAGGTTTTATTTTTCTTCATTAAGTTAATTCATTTATATCTTAAAAATGGTGTTAGAGTATTTAGGTTAGATGCCATTGCTTTCCTTTGGAAAGAACATGACACCAACTGTCTAAACTTACCGCAGACTCATGAAGTTGTGAAATTAATGAGAACACTTTTGAATGCATTTAGTAAAAATACTTTACTTATAACTGAAACAAATTTACCTAATTTAGAAAATCTTAGTTATTTCGGTGAAAACGATGAAGCAAATGCTGTATATAACTTTGCACTACCACCCTTGCTACTATGGACTCTTGTGATGGGAGATAGCACAGCTCTTCGTAAATGGTCTATGGGCATGCCCCCTGCAAAAGATCATACATCTTATTTCAATTTCATAGCGTCTCATGATGGTATTGGCCTGAGACCGACAGAGGGAATTTTAACAGAAAAAGAGAGAAATAACTTAGTAGATATCATGACTGATTTTGGAGCAAAAACTACCAAAAGAAAAAAAACAGATAACACCGAGACTGTTTATGAAATAAATATCTCACTCATCGATGCTATGAAAGGAACATTTCAAGGAAGTGATCATTTGCAAATTGAAAGATTTATTTGTTGCCATGCAATAATGCTAGGACTTGAGGGCATACCAGCATTTTACATACATAGTATTTTGGGCTCTACAAATGACTATGAAAAGCTAGAGCAAACAAAAAATCATAGATCTATAAATAGAAGATCTTGGAAGTATGATGAAATTGATGGGTTACTTGCAAATACTGATACTTTTAATTCAAAAATATATAATCAATTATCAAAATTAATTGAAATTAGAAAAAACCAATCTGCATTTCATCCAAATGCTACACAATTTACATTTAATTTAGGTAAGAACTTTTTTGGTTTTTGGAGACAAAGTCATGACAAAAGGCAATCCATTTTTTGTATAAGCAATGTAACTAATGTGTTCCAATATTTAGATTTGTCAGAATTAAATCTAATAGCATCAAATGAATGGTGGGATTTAATCTCTAATGAGATAATTATTGATATCAAATCAACAATTACTCTAAAGGCTTACCAAACTCTATGGATTACTAACTATTGATAAACTTATTTATATTTAAGATTCTCTAATACTAATGAAAAATATTTTTATCTTATTATTTTTAATACCTAGTCTTTCATTTTCTTTAACTTTCAAAGATGGAAAAATAGTTGAGGAGAATAAATTTGAATTTGATAAAAATTCTACCACCGTTATTCCAAAGTATTTTTTTGCACATGTATTGAATTCAAATACATGCACCATAAAAGGAGTTCATGGTGATGGAAGCTATGGAGAAAAATATAGTGAATTAGATCTTGACCTTACAAACGAGAAAAATTTTAACTATTTGATGAAGTTAACTGAATACGATTGGCAAAAAGAGCATGAAGATAGATCAAACAGCCTTTCCGTTAATCATGAAAAACATACATCAAGATTAGCCTTGTTACACGGATCTATTATTAATGCAATTATTTCTAATAATATGGAGCTACAATCAGATTCAATTACTAAAATTATGACAGCTTGGGCAGAGTCTGGTGTTTTTTTAAACACTATGACTTTAGAAGATATTAATAAACTCAAAGAACAAGGTAAAGCAGATAGACTTTGTTATGGGGGCTCAAAAGGAGATACAAAAGCTAAATGCTTACCACATAAAGTTCACGAAGCCCATATATATGGTGCTAGTTTTATAATTAATGCATATCTGGTTAAAGACCAGTTCTCAAAAGAACAATTTATCTTAATTGATAAATACATTCAAAAATTATACGAAAAATATATTTTTCCTTGGGCTGATAAACATTTAAACGATGATCGTGCTTTTATCCAAATGGCAGATGGTACAATTTCTGTTATAGCTTATCTAGCATGGAAAAATAAATTAGAAGAAGTAGATTTTTGGTTTGATAGAGGTATTAAAAAAGCTAGTAAGGTAATTTATGAAGATGGCTATATTCATAATAATAGTTTCAGAGGTGTTCGCGATGTCTGGTATCACTCACAAGGTGTAAATAATCTTTTAGGTTTATTGGCTATAACAGAAGTATGGAATTACAACAAGTTTCCTGCAGAGTTAAAACAAAGAATTTTTAAAACTATAGATGTTCTTAATTTAGGTCTTACAGATGTTGAAAAGTATAGAGAACGAAAAGATCCAAGTGGTCTAAAGAATTTTTCAACTGATCAAAAAGATGCTGCTTATCATGTTCATCAAATGGCCATTTCTTTAGATTGGTTGATTGAAAATTTTTCAGACAGAGACCCAACACATGTCAGAGAAAATCATATGTGGAAAGCAAAAAAATCTCAGTATTTTGTTGATAGAAATTTTGGTTTTGAGCCAAAGTGTATGAATTGAGACTTTTTGTAATACTTACAATATAAAAATTATGATATGTTTAAATTATGACCGATCCAAAAACATATAAATTTAACACTAAAACCTTACATAGTGGGCATCAGCCGGATAAAAATTTTGGCTCCCGTGCCGTTCCAATTTATCAAACAACATCATACTTGTTCCAAGACGCAGATCACGCAGCTGCTTTATTTAATCTAGAGGAGGGTGGACATATCTACAGCAGAATATCCAACCCAACTATATCTGTTCTTGAAGAAAGAGTTGCAGCTTTAGAGGGTGGCTCTGCCGCTTTAGCTACTGCCTCTGGTATGAGTGCAATGATGCTAGCTCTTTTAAATATTTGTAGCGCAGGGGATCATATTGTTTCATCATCGCAATTATATGGCGGATCTTTTAACTTACTGAGACTAACTTTAAAAAGATTTGGCATAGAAACAACTTTTGTTAAGCCCAGAGACACAGAGGGTTTTAAAAAAGCAATTCAACCAAATACAAAATGTATATGGGGTGAGTTGATTGGTAATCCTGGAATAGAAATTATGGATTTACCTGAAATTTCCAAAATAGCAAAAGACGCAGGTATTCCTTTAATGGTTGATGGAACATTTAACACACCATATTTGTGTAATCTCTTTGAATTAGGTGCAGATATAATCACACACTCTCTAACAAAATGGATGGCAGGTCATGGCACTTCTATGGGTGGTATAATTGTTGAAAAGGGTGACTTTGATTGGACTAAGGGAGATAAGTTTCCAACAATGACTGAACCATATGATGGTTATCACGGTCTTTCTTTTGCAGAAGAATTTGGTCCAGCAGCATTTACTATGAGAGCAAGGGCAGAGGGCATGAGAGATTTTGGTCCATGTATGAGTCCAACAAACGCATTTAATATTTTAATAGGAATAGAAACTCTTTCAGTGAGAATGGAAAAGCATTTATCCAATACTAAAATAATGGTTGATTACTTAAGTAACAACCCAAGTGTTTCTTGGGTAAATCATCCAAGCTTACCGGATCACCCTGACCATAAAGTTGCTGCAAAATTAATGCCCAAGGGCGCTGGCTCAATGATAGCGTTTGGAATTAAGGGAGGCAAAGAAGCTGGTCACGCATTTATAAACTCTCTAAAACTAACATCACATTTAGCTAACGTTGGCGACGCAAAATCACTAGTTATTCACCCAGCATCTGCAACTCACTCTCAAATGGATAAAAAATCATTAGAGTTGGCAGGTTTAACTGAAGACATGATACGTTTTTCTGTTGGCTTGGAAGATATGGATGACATTATTAATGACTTTGAAAATGGTTTCAGAGCATCTCAAAAGCCTAGACTTGTAGCTTCTAAATGAAGCTTAAAGTTAATGGAAAAGAGGCATATTACACATCCAGTGGAAGAGAAATAGATAAAAATCAACCCTCGATTGTATTTGTTCACGGTAGTGGTTTGAGCCACGTCACATGGGTGCTTCAAACAAGATACTTTGCATTTCACGGTTACAATACAATTGCAGTAGATTTACCCGGCCATGGTGACTCCGAAGGACCACCATTAAAAACGATTGAGGAGATGGCTGATTGGGTTGCAGACCTATTAACAGCTTTGGGAATTGATAAAGCATCGTACGTCGGTCATTCACAGGGATGTTTGGTGGGATTAGAATTTGCACAAAGACATCCTGAGAAATTAGATTTACTTGCACTAATCAATGGATCTATGTCAATGAAGATGAACACTGAACTTTTAGACTTAGCATTAAATAAAGATCAAAAAGCAGTTGATCTTATGATGGATTGGGTGCATGGACCTTTGGGCCATAAAGGTGGCCATCCTGTTCCAGGATTAAGCCATTTAGGTATGGGTGGTCAGCTAGTATCTTCAAATAATGACGGAACTCTTGGTGCAGACTTCAATGCTTGCGATAAATATACTAATGGAGAAACTGCTGCTAAAAGTATTAAACACCCAACTTTATGTATCGTAGGCAAACATGATAAAATGACTCCTAAAAAAGTGGGTCTAGAATTAGCTTCAAATATAGAGGGATCAAAAACAGTTGTTCTAGAAGAGTCTGGACATATGTCTATTTTAGAAACGGCGAGTGAAACTAAAAATATTTTAAAAAATTTCTTTAAAGAAAATAGTCGTGCTTCATAAAGGATCGTGTCACTGTAAAGCTATTGAGTTTGAGATTGACTCTGATCTTGAAAAAATAATGCAATGCAATTGCTCCATTTGTATTAGAAAAAATGCAAAAATGATAATGGTTCCTAAATCTAATTTTAAACTTTTAAAGGGAAAAGAAAATCTATCTCTTTATCAATTTAATCTAAACTTAGCTGAACATTTTTTTTGCAAGCATTGCGGGATATACACTCATCACAACAGAAGAACTGATCCAAACGGTATGGGTATTAATCTAGGGTGCTTAGATGATGTAGATCCACTAGACTATGAAGCTGGTCTCAATGACGGAAGAAAACTATCCTAGTCAGATCTTGATTTTAATATAAAAAAAACTAATATTGGCCATGGCCCAAGTTAAAGAATATTTAACGTTTGATGACGTTTTATTGAAACCCCAAGCATCTACTATTCTCCCGAATAACGTCGATATTTCAACAAATCTAACAAAAGATATAAAACTAAATATTCCTATCATATCAGCAGCAATGGACACTGTAACAGAGTCCAAAATGGCAATATCAATGTCTCAAAATGGCGGTTTAGGAGTAATTCACAAAAATTATGATATTGAGACGCAAAGTTATGAAGTTAAAAAAGTAAAAAGATACGAAGCAGGGATTGTCTATAATCCAATAACAATGAGTCCTAACAATACAATTGAAGATGTTTTAAATGTCATGGAAAAACAAAATATATCTGGTTTTCCAGTGGTCGATAAAGCTAATAAACTTCAGGGTATTATTACTAATAGAGATGTTCGATTTGTAATTAATAAAAAAACTAAAGTTAAAGATTTAATGACTAAAAAAGTAATCTCTATTACTCAAACTCAATCAAAAGGAATGTCCTCTTTTGGTCTTGCTAAAAAATTATTACAAGAAAATAGAATAGAGAAACTAGTTGTAACTGATAATAACAATAAATGTATTGGTTTAATTACTGTTAAGGATATTCAAAGAGGAGAGAAGTTTCCCTATTCTGTTAAAGATAAAAATGGACAATTATTAGTTGGTGCTGCAATAGGAAGTAAGCCTAATGACTTACAAAGAGCTATAGAATTAGATAAAGCTGGTGTTGATATTTTATTCATTGACACAGCTCATGGTCATTCATCAGCAGTATTAGAGTCTTTTAAAAAAATTAGAAAAAAAATAAATTTACCTATTGTTGTAGGAAATATTGCTACACCTGAAGCTGCAAAAGATTTAATTAAATTAGGTGCAGATGCAATTAAGGTTGGCATAGGCCCAGGTTCGATCTGTACTACTAGAATTGTTGCAGGTGTTGGAGTACCTCAATTTACTGCCATTCAAGATATTGCTACAATAACCAATAAAAATAAAATTCCAATGATCTCTGATGGAGGGATACGTTATTCTGGTGATATTGTAAAAGCGCTTGCAGCTGGAGCCAACTGTATCATGGCAGGCTCTTTATTTGCTGGAACAGATGAGTCACCTGGAGAAGTTTTTCTATTTCAAGGAAGATCTTATAAGTCCTATCGTGGAATGGGCTCTCTGGGAGCTATGGCCAGAGGTTCAGCAGATCGATATTTTCAAGACGAAATTAATGAAGCCATCAAATTAGTTCCTGAAGGTATTGAAGGAAGAATTCCCTATAAAGGTCAAGTATCTAACGTTTTATTTCAATTGACAGGAGGTTTGAGGTCTGGAATGGGTTATACGGGCTCTAAGAACCTTACTATTCTCAAAAAAAATGCAAAATTCGTCCGTTTGACCAATTCTGGTATTAATGAAAGTCACGTTCATGGTGTCCAAGTAACAAAAGAAGCTCCAAATTATCGCTCAAATTGAGTAAATCAGTATTAATTATAGATTTTGGATCTCAATATACACATTTAATTGGAAGGAAAATTCGTGAGTTGGGAGTTTATGCAGAGATTTATCCTCCAAAGTATCTCAACAATGTAACAAATATTTTAAACCATTCAGTTTTAATATTATCAGGGGGTCCTGACTCAGTTTTAAATAAAAATGCACCTAAAATTGATATTCCTTTAGATCAAATACCTATTCCAGTTTTAGGTATTTGTTATGGCTTTCAATATATCTCAAAAGAATTTGATGGTGTTATAGAAAAAAGTAATCAAAGAGAATACGGAAAAACAATAATAAAGATATCAAAGTGTGATTTATTTAAGAACACTAACTTTGAGCAACAAGTATGGATGTCTCATGGAGATAGTTTAACAAAAATTCCAAAAGGTTTTAAAATTCTTGCTAAAACT
The DNA here is from genome assembly GCA_902539635.1 of uncultured Alphaproteobacteria bacterium. Classification (GTDB taxonomy): domain Bacteria; phylum Pseudomonadota; class Alphaproteobacteria; order HIMB59; family HIMB59; genus HIMB59. The sequence continues at coordinate 443 of CACBJQ010000001.1, read as the reverse complement.
AAAAATAAAATACCAGCAGCTATTTTTAAAAAAAATATTTATGCAATACAATTTCATTGTGAAGTTACACACTCTGAATTTGGCAATCAAATTTTAAAGAATTTTTTATTTAATATTTGTAACCTAAAAGAAAATTGGAAAAATAATGATTTACACCAAACTATTGGTAGATATTTAAGAATTAATGTTAAAGAAAAAAAACCGAATATAGTATGTGCTGTGTCAGGTGGTGTTGACTCTACAGTTTTGGCATTTGCTATATCAAAATATCTTAAATTAGATAACGTTCACTTTATATTTGTAAATAATGGATTGCTTAGAAAATATGATATTAAAAATATAAAATCTGTATTTAAATCCTTCAATTTAAAATTAAATATAATCAATGCAGAGCATATATTCTTAAAAAAACTAAAAAATGTTACTGATCCAGAACTAAAAAG